>JAFPYT010000188.1 GCA_017394445.1 Bacteroidales bacterium
CATCAGCGGTTGGGCAAACACCACATCCATCATGGGCAACTTCAACGAGATGCAAAAGAATATTTTAGAATTGCAGAAAACAATTGTGCAAACTATGAACGCAAATAAAGACGGCAAATAGTAGTAGGTTATCCAAACTTTTGGTATCTTTGCCCCAATTAAAAATATTAAATCATTTCATTATGTGGATAATTTGTGCCGACTTAGAAGGCGTTTTTGTGCCGGAAATTTGGATCAACGTGGCTAAAAAAACCGGTATCGACGAACTTAAACTCACTACCCGCGACATCAAGGATTACGACCAACTGATGCGCTACCGTCTTGAAATATTAGACAAACACAACCTCAAACTTCAAGATATTCAAGAAGTTATCAACACTCTGCAACCGTTGCCCGGAGCATTGGATTTTATAAGAGAAATACGTAAACTTACCCGTTTAGCCATCGTGAGCGACACTTTAGTGGAGTTTGCCCAACCGCTGATGGACAAGTTAGAAAACCCATTCCTGCTCTGCCACAGTCTCGAAACCGACTCTACGGGACGTATCACCAACTACCTTCTCCGTCAAAGCGACCCCAAGCGCAAAACCGTAGAGGCATTTAAAAGTCTGAAATACAACGTGGTGGCATTCGGCGACAGTTACAACGATGTTACAATGCTTCAAGCCGCCGACCGTGGAATCCTATTCTGTCCGCCCGACAATGTTAAAGCCGATTTTCCGCAATATCCTGTGGTAACGGATTTGGCAAGCCTTAAACAAGAACTCATAAAAATTGTAAAACAATAGTTAACATTTTAAATATCACATAGTTATGCACACAAAAGTTTTATCAGTAATTGCGGCGGCAATGCTGGCAGGATGCGCAGGAGGTCAGAACAACACCTCCAATTCGGAACAGCAAAATTCCGACACAATCAAATTTCTCGATGCTAAGGAGAAAACTTTCGACGGGTTCTCAGTTTATTGGCTAAAAGACAACGCTGGCGACAGGACTTTCCCTTACGACCTTTTTGGCGAGGTTCCCGAAAACATCCGTCAAGAGGTGAATATGCCCGACGGTATGCCTTCGTCGATTAGCGCATATCTAATTAAGAGCAACGGCAAAAATATCCTCTTCGACTCGGGTCTTGGACAAAAGGCAGGCGGACAACTCCTTAATCAATTGCAAAATATCGGCATTACTCCCGAAAACATTGATTATGTGTATATTACGCATTTTCACGGCGACCACATCGGTGGAATGTTAGACACCACAGGCGCAAAAGTTTTCACCAATGCTGAGGTTTACGTTTCGCAATTAGAAAAGGATTCTGACCTTGGTAAGAGCGAACAGGCTGTTAAGATGTTTGAACAATACGGCGACAAGATTCACGTATTCAAATTTGGCGACAAACTTCCCGAGGATGTTTTGACTATCGACGCAGTTGGCCACACCCCTGGACATACAGTTTTTCAAAAAGGTAACTTGCTGATAATAGGCGATTTGATGCACGCACTTGCACTGCAACTCCCCCACCCCGAGTTCAACGCCAATTTTGACGGCGACAAAGACAAAGCCGCCGCCTCGCGCAAAAGAATTTTAGAATACGCCAAGCAAAACAACCTTATTGTATGCGGTATGCACTTGCCGTATTAAGCCATAATGCGCTAAAATATTAACGATTAAATCCCTGCGCCGTCGGTGAATGTTTCGCTGACGGCTTTTTGTTGGATAATGCGCGAATAGGGCGGAACTCCCTCTGTGAGCCAGATGTTACCGCCTACTACGGTGTCGTGACCAATGGTTATGCGGCCAAGTATCGACGAGTTGGAGTATACAGTAACATTGTCTTCCAAAATAGGATGTCGGGGAAGGTTGACAGGATGACCGTTTTCGTTGTAGGTAAATTTCTTTGCACCAAGCGTAACACCCTGATACAGAGTAACGTGATTACCCACAATACAAGTTTCGCCAATAACCACACCTGTGCCGTGGTCGATAGAGAAATATTCGCCAATCTGTGCGCCCGGATGAATATCGATACCGGTTTTGGAATGAGCCATCTCGGTCATAATGCGCGGAAGCACAGGCACTCCAAGGGTTAATAGAGCGTGTGCGATACGGTAGTTTACCATCACCTGCACCACAGGATAACAGAAAATAATCTCGCTAAACGATGTTACAGCGGGGTCGGTTTCGCTCATTGCCTCAATATCGGTGTAAAGCACTCGTTTGATTTCGGGAATCATCTCGATAAACTTAACAGCAATTTCGTCGGACATATCTTCGCAAACGTTCTCGCCCTTGAAACATTTGAAACTCAGGCGAATTTGCTCTTTGAGACGAGTTTCCAACTCCTCCATACAAACGCCAATATGGTAATAACGGCTTTCGCGGTCGCGGATTTCTGCGCCAAAAAATCCTGGAAAAATAATCTGTTTTAGCAGGTCGATAATCCTACTGATAGCCTCAATTGAAGGCTGATTACCGCCCTGAGTCTGCATCCTCACCTCGCTTTCGGTTACTTCCGACAAGAGGACAACGTTTTTTGATAGTATCTCTTTCTTATCCATCGCTGTATTAAATTTAGCGCAAAGATACTCATCGCGCCAACAAATTCCAACAAAAAAAATAAAAATAGAAGATTTTTCGGAAAAATGGGATATGGGAGAAAAAATTTTCACTATATTTGTAGAGATAAACAACAACTAATAATTTCAAAACTATGGAAAAGAATTATTTTATTTGCGCCATTTTGATGGTGGTTTTAAGTCTAAATGCATTTGCCCAAGATGATGGGAGAGATATGCAATGGTTTGATATTTCAACACTTAACTATGTAGTTACGGGCAATACCGACAAGAATCACGTTTTGCAGCAGCATTTACTTATCGACGGGGCTGTGGTAGAAGCCAAATCGGATATTATGGACAGGATGCAAACTTGTATGAAAGAAATTTCGCAACGATTTGTAAATGAGAAAGATGCCGACGTTGGACAATTAACCGATGAAATCACTGCAAATCTCAAACAAATGATGCAAGAGCACCCCGAATTGGCACCTCAACTCGAACAACAATTAAAAGAACTTGCACAGCAACGCAGCGATTTCTCCAACACATTTGTAAAAGAGGTTGGCGATTACACCTACCCACCCGAACAGGTTCTCAAAGAGATAACCGCCATTGCTGTAAACAAACGCGCATATTCGGCGTGGAGCGATATGGGCAACGGACTCTTTGCCGTTCTCACAGGCGAATGTTACGGACCGTTAGAAAAAGACAATTTTAACCGTCCAAAAGTAAAAGAAGGCGACGAATATACTTGGGGCGCAATTAATTACGATGGCAAGTTTATTCTTGAAGCCAAATATTCGCAACCAGTGTCGTATCCCGAACACAATTTTATCATTTTACGCTACAAGCAAGGCGGAGAACAAAAATGTGGTGCCTGCGGTTTCAACGGAGAGGTGCGAGTGCCTTTTGTATATAACGATGCCCATTGGTATGGAGCAGGATTTCATTTATACATTTTTGAAAAAAACAATAAATATGGATTTATCTCGCTCGATGGCAAAGAGTTGCAACCCTGCGTTTACGAAAAACCCGAGCCATTTGGGTCGGGATGGAGCGTTACCAAAGACGGCACAAACTACGGCTTAGTAGATCACGTCAACGGCAAATTGGTGATTCCGCTAAAATACAAGTCAGTGTGGGACAATAAAATGGATGAAATTTTTATGCAGCGTTTCGACAAAAAAATCGACGTTTACACCGAAAATGGTTTTAATCTAATCCGCACAATTGACGAACCGGAGGATTAATCACCCCTTCTTCTTAATCGTCTGTTTCAGCCACCTATTACTCCTCAAACGCAAAAGGAACATCACGCCGCGGAGAAAGAGTTCCACTGCCATTGCCAACCAAACGCCTTTTAAGCCCATATACGATGCCAAAATCATTACAAACGGTATGCGTATCAGCCACATAGAGGCAAGGTTCATTATGCTTGGCACAAGACTGTCGCCCGCACCTACAAATATTCCGTAACCTATTATCGCCGCCGCAAACATCGGTTCGGCAAATGCCTCGATACGCAAAATCTCTGTGCCTGAGATAATTATATCTTCTACCGGGGTCATCAGCGACAGCAATTCGGGACAGAAAATAAACATAAACACCGACATCACCGTCAGCATTATCATACCCGTAAAGGTGGAAATGTAGGCGAAACTTTTGGCAAGATACCTCCTCCCCGCCCCTACGCACTGACCTATAAGGGTGGTGGCAGCGTCGGAAATTCCGTAGCCGGGCATATAGCAGATTCCCTCAATGGTAACGGCAAAGGTGTCGGCGGCTATTGCCACATTGCCAAGCGGCGCAACTATTGATGTCATAACAATATATGCCAAACTCATAATAGTGCGCTGAACACCAACGGGAAGGCTTATTTTGAGCGAATTAACAACGCATTTGCGGGTGGGACGGTAAGAGCCTTTTTCGCGCCAAACCGAAAGCAGTTTCGACCGGCATACAAGGTAATACATCTCTACAAACGACACCAAAGCGCAAGCCAAAACCGACCCTGTGGCAGCACCCTCAACGCCGAGTCCCGCGCCGGGGATAACCCACTCGTAGCCGCAAAACTCAAACGTGCGGTCGGGATAAATCAAGAAAAAATTAAAAATCACATCCAAAACGCAGGTGGTGATATTCAAAATACTCGGTACACGGAGATTGCCCTCGCTGCGGAGCATACTCGACGCAAGGTAACTCATCTGCATAAACGGCATTCCGCACGAAAAAATAAAATAGTATGCCGAGGCGTCGTCGCAAATATCGTCGCCACCGTTGAGCCAATGCGGAAGTGGCTGACTAACAAGCAACGACACAGCGGTAACAATCAATCCATAAAGCAGACAAAACGAAATCGACTGACGGAGAATGTCGCGTGCGGCCTTGGGATTGTCGGCTCCGATACGATGCGAAACCATTACAGCAAAGCCAGTTACAACCGATTCCACAAGTCCGAAAATAAGCCAAGTGGTAGATGTAACAAGACCCACGGCAGCCGAAGCGTGTGCTCCAAGACTTCCCACCATACTCGTGTCGATATACGACATAAGTATAAACGAAACCTGCGCCATAATAGCCGGCACGCTCAACTGCAAAGTCAACTTAATTTGCTGACTTCGAGTAAGTTGTTCGCCCTTGCGGATTGCCTCAAATGCCTTGTCGGATTTAGCCATCGCCTCAGTTAGATTTATTCTGATTGTTAACTATCGACATTGCCGCAGTGTAGGCGGTAGTCCAAGCGGATTGAAGGTTAAACCCTCCTGTAACAGCATCTATATCAAGCACTTCACCAACAAAATAGAGATTCTTGATAGCCTTTGATTCCAAAGTTTTGCTGCTTACGGCATTAAGCGAAATTCCTCCCGAGGTAACAAACTCCTCTTTGTAATGACCTCGCCCTTGAATTTTGTATATATCTGAAATTAAGATAGATACCAGACGGTTGAGATTTTTTTTCGATACCTCCGACCAACGTTTTGAACCGTCGATACCGCATTTGTTGGTGATATATAGCCACATACGGTTGGTAATGACGTCGGGACGAACCGAAAGAACAGTTTTTTGAGGATAGCGCGATTGAAACGAAAAGACAATGTTACGAGCATCTTCTTCGTTGGTATTCAGCCAATTAACTATAAGGTTTGATGTGTACTTGTTTTCTTTGAGATAACGAGCAGCGTAGGACGACAATTTTAAAATTGCCGGTCCGCTCAATCCCCAATGTGTAACAAGAACCGACCCCTCGGAGGTAAATTTAGTGCCGGCAATGCTGCACGATGCGTCATCCACTGTTGCGCCCATAAGTGAGTTTAAATCAAGGTCTTTGATGGTAAAGGTAAATAGACTTGGAACAGGCTCTATGGTTTCGATACCAAGGTTTCTAAAAATATCGAGAAAAGCAGGTGATATTCCGCCTGTGGCAACTACCACAATATCAAACGTTTGCGGCGGTTTCCCATCAAACGACAAAATAAATTTTCCCTCGTCATTGGTTTGCAACGACGATAAACGGTGGTTGGTTTTGATAGTTACACCTTTGGAAATCAACGCATTATACAGAGTATCCACAATCTGCAAAGCATTTTGCGAAGTAGGGAAAACACGTCCGTCGGCTTGTGCAAAAAGCGTTACACCGTGGGCTAAAAACCACTCTTGCAAAGCGTTATGGTCAAAATTGTAGAAAAGTTTTTTCAACAGATTAGCCCCACGAGGATACACGTGATTAAGCGCACCCACAGCATCAAAAGTGTTGGTGATATTGCATCGGCCTCCGCCTGTGAGCGAAAGTTTGTGCATAGGCTTATCGCTTGATTCAAAAATAGTTATATCAAACTCACGGGTGTTTTCCGCAATATTGGCGGCACAGAAGCACCCCGCAGCCCCCGCTCCTATTATGGCTAATCTCGTTGCAGACATATATCAAATTTTACAAGCCGCAAAGTTACCTATAATTTTCTTACCATAAAAAATGCAAACAACCATTTTCGGAAAATAATTTGCCAACCAAAAGAATTATTGTTTACCTTTGCCCAAAAATCTTGTATTATGCCACTGAAATATCCCGACAATTTGCCGGCCATAGAATTATTAAAAAAGGAAAACATATTTGTAATTGACTATACCAAAGCCACTTCGCAAGACATTCGTCCGCTTAGGATAGCCATTCTAAACCTTATGCCCATCAAGATAACCACCGAAACCGACTTGATAAGGCTGCTGTCGAACTCGCCGCTGCAAATAGAAATCGACCTGATAAAAATCAAAAGCCACACCTCTAAAAACACCCCTGTGGAACATATGAGGCGGTTTTACATCGATTTCGACGAGATAAAAAAACGCAAATACGACGGCTTGATTGTTACCGGTGCGCCCGTAGAACAGATTGAATACAAGGATGTTACATATTGGAACGAACTCACCGAGATATTCGACTGGGCTAAAACCAACGTTACCGCCAAGATGTTTATCTGCTGGGGTGCGTGTGCCGCGCTTTACCACTACTACGGAGTGCCAAAGCACGGACTCGCCCAAAAAATGTTCGGAGTGTTTGAGCACCAGATGCTCGACCCCCTCAACCCAATTTTCCGCGGATTCGACGATATTTTTTACGTTCCCCACAGCCGCCACACCGAAATACGCAAGGAGGACATCGATAAAGTGCCTGAAATAAAGATACTTGCAAGCAGTTCGCAGGCAGGAGTGTATATGCTGTCTAACCAAAACGGACGCGAACTCTACCTCACAGGTCACGCCGAGTACAACGCCTTTACGTTAGACAACGAATACCGCCGCGACCTTGCCAAAGGACTGCCTATCAACATTCCGCGCAACTATTATCCCAACAACGACCCGCATCAGCAGCCCGTTGTCCGCTGGCGCAGCACCGCCAACCTGATGTTCAACAACTGGCTGAACTACTTTGTATATCAGGAGACACCGTATAATATTGAGGAGATTAAATAAGAGATAAAACCTTTATCTCCGCCAAGCACCAACTACTTCGCCGATATACATTGTGTGAACTCCAGCAGGGAAGTTTTTATACTGACGTTCAGGAACTTCGTTTTCGTAATATTTTGGATCGAAGGGTGCGGCGTACATCGTTTTGCACTCAATAACAAGCGTAGCCTCGGTATAATAAGGCGTGCCGTTTTGGGTGTAGGCAGTGTGAAGTCCGAGGGCAGCAGCCTTGTCGCCATCGCGTCCGCTTTTGGTACCCATATAGTTGAGAACTTTCTGATTTTCAGGACCAAATGCCATTACAGTAAAATATTGAGCCTTATCCATAAACTGTTTGGTGTAGCGTTTTTCGGCAACGTAAACTGTGAGAGCAGTGCGCCCCCAAAGTACGCCGATTCCGCCCCAACCAATAGTCATAGCGTTGTGCTTAGTTTTGTCGCCTGCTGCCAATAGTTCCGACTTGCGAAACCACTGGAAACCATTGTCGTTGAAGTCCTTAGATACGTCTATTTTTTCAAATCCGTATTGTTCCTGAGCCGTAGCCACAAGAGAAGAAAATGTAATTGCAAAAGCAACTAATGTTTTGATAATTAATGATTTTTTAATTGTGAATATGATTAAATGTGATACAAAAGTTGTTTCCAATAAGTGAGGAAACGATGAGCAAAGATATAAAATATTGCACTTTCTGGCAAAAATAAAAAAAATCAGCGGGCAAGTTTATCTTGTCCGCTGAAATAATCCGCTATGTTAAAATGTTTTATTCAAACACTATCTTGTCGCCTTTTACATCGGCAAGGATTTCGGGCTTTTTGCCTATGCGACCAGAGATGAGTTCGGTGGCAAGGGTGTTGAGAATCTGTTTTTGTATAACACGCTTTACTGGACGTGCTCCAAACTGAGGATCGTAACCCTTGTGAGCAATCCATTTTACCGCCTCGGGGGTAAGGTGTATTTGTAAGCCTTGCTCTTTGAGACTCTTGTTGATAACATTCATTTGAATGTCAACCACTTGCGCTATCTGTTGCTCGCTCAAAGGTGTAAACATCACAGTTTCGTCGATTCGGTTGAGGAACTCGGGACGGATGGTGTTTTTCAAAAGGTTCATCACCTGTGTGCGTGTGGTGTCGAGAATCTGTTCGTCGTTCTGACCGTTGAGTTCTTCAAGATTCTGGCGGATAACATCGCTGCCGAGGTTTGAGGTCATTATTATAATGGTGTTCTTGAAATTTACCGTACGACCCTTTCCATCGGTAAGACGGCCATCGTCAAGCACTTGCAGCAAAATGTTGAACACATCGGGGTGAGCCTTTTCAATCTCGTCTAAAAGGATAACCGAATAGGGTTTGCGGCGCACAGCCTCGGTAAGTTGTCCGCCTTCGTCGTAACCAACGTATCCAGGAGGCGCTCCGATAAGACGCGTTACAGCAAATTTTTCTTGATATTCGCTCATATCGATACGCACCATAAGGTTTTCGTCGTCGAAAAGGAACTCAGCAAGAGCCTTTGCCAACTCGGTTTTACCTACACCCGTGGTACCGAGGAAGATAAACGAACCGATAGGCTTTTTGCTATCCTGCAATCCTGCACGGCTACGGCGAACGGCATCTGCCACAACAGATATTGCAAGGTCCTGACCTACAACACGTTTATGAAGTTCGTTTTCAAGGTTGAGGAGTTTTTCTTTCTGGGTCTGCATCAATTTTGTAAGCGGAATACCCGTTTGACGAGAAATTACCTCTGCAATATCCTCATATCCAATCTCTTCCTTGATAAGCGGCGAATCTTTTTGATTTTCTTCAAGTTGTGTTTTCAACTGATTAATCTGTTTTT
Organism: Bacteroidales bacterium; assembly: GCA_017394445.1. Lineage (GTDB taxonomy): Bacteria > Bacteroidota > Bacteroidia > Bacteroidales > UBA3824 > UBA3824. Next base: position 9,351 of record JAFPYT010000188.1, read on the forward strand.
CCACTTCGGGAATACGGCCGTATTTCAACTCAGACGCAAGTTGAAGGTTGCTCTCGCGCTCTGCCTTGGTGTACTGGTTTTTAAGGTTTTCGAGGTCGGTTTTTAATTGCTGCATCTTTTGCACAATCTCTTTTTCGCCCTGCCATTTAGCATTAAGTTTTGAACGCTCCTCGTTGAGTTCGGCAAGTATTTTGGCGTTTTTCTCAATTTTGGCAGAATCACCTTCACGCTTAATTGCCTCACGCTCAATTTCATACTGACGAATTTTGCGGTTAACCTCGTCCAAAGGTTCGGGCACAGAGTTCATCTCAATTTTGAGTTTTGCTGCGCTTTCGTCGATAAGGTCGATTGCCTTATCAGGAAGGAAACGGTCTGATATATAGCGGTTTGAAAGTTCCACTGCGGCAATAATAGCCTCGTCTTTGATACGGATATGGTGGTGGTTTTCGTAACGCTCTTTTAATCCACGGAGAATCGAAATGGCATCCTCCACGTTAGGCTCGTCGATCATAACGGGTTGGAAACGGCGTTCGAGAGCCTTATCCTTTTCAAAATATTTCTGATATTCGTCCAAAGTGGTTGCGCCAATGGCTTTTAGTTCGCCACGGGCAAGGGCAGGTTTCAAGATGTTGGCAGCGTCCATTGCGCCCTCGCTCTTGCCTGCGCCCACAAGGGTGTGAATTTCGTCGATAAAAAGGATAATTTCGCCGTCGGAATCTATAACTTCCTTAACCACAGACTTTAAACGTTCCTCAAACTCACCTTTATATTTAGCACCAGCAATCAATGCGCCCATATCGAGCGAATAAAGTTGCTTAGATTTAAGGTTTTCGGGCACGTCGCCATTGATGATACGATGCGCAAGTCCCTCAGCAATAGCGGTTTTACCTACGCCGGGTTCGCCCACAAGTATCGGGTTGTTTTTGGTACGGCGGCTCAGGATTTGAAGCACACGACGGATTTCGTCGTCACGACCGATAACAGGGTCGAGTTTGCCTTTAAGTGCCTGAGCGTTAAGGTTTATAGCGTATTTAGAAAGACTCTGGTAAGTATCCTCGGCACTCTGGCTTGTAACCTTAGAGCCACCGTGAAGTTCGTCGATAGCCTTGGCAAGTTCTTTGGCGTTGAAACCGCTGTCTTTCATCATATTAGCCACATCGTCGCCGGCATTAAGCAATGCCTGATAGATATGCTCGATGGTAACAAACTCGTCGCCACGCTTTTCGGCATCGGATTGAGCATTGAGCAATACGCGCTGACAGTCGCTGCTGAGGTAAGGTTCACCACCCTGCACCTTGGTGTAACGGCTGCAAATAGCGTCCAACGTGCGCTGGAAGGTTTGCAAATTGATATTCAGTTTCCTGAAAATAAAGTTGGTGATGTTTTCATCGGCTTTGATAATGGCAGAGAGCAGGTGTCCGGTTTCGATAGCCTGACATCCGGCACGCTGACTAAGCGCCACCGCATCCTGCACGGCCTTCTGCCCTTTGATTGTAAATTTGTCGAAGTTCATAATATAAGTTGCTTAAAATTGTTTACGCGTTACAATTTACAAAAGATTTGCCAGATAGAGGATAGATTTTTGAAAGAAAATGCGAAATTTTTTATAACGTATTGATAATTAAAATGATATTCATTATCTTAGAGTAATGGGATAGAAAACAAGCACTGCCAAATTGACACAATATAATAGACATTATGGCACAAAGTAAGACAAAATGGCAGAAAATTATTCTTTTTTGCGAACTTTGCGTAATTATCATCTTTTGTTTGCTACTTAAATCTTTTTGTTTACTTTTGCCGCAAAATTAAAAGACATCAGTTATTAGTGGTTTCTTCGGTGCAGTTTCAAAAGAAAACTGCGTTTCAGACGTGTTCTACGGAACCGACTATCATTCTCATCTCGGCACCAAAAGAGGTGGTATGGCAATTTTCAACTCTAATACAGGCTTTTACGAGCGTGCTATCCACAGCCTCGAAAATAGCTATTTCCGCACCAAGTTTGAGAGCGACGCCAATTCGTTTAACGGCTGTTCGGGCATTGGCTGCATTAGCGACACAGAGCCTCAACCTTTGGTAATTGAATCGCGAATAGGGCGTTTTGCCATTGCTACCGTTGCGAAAATCAACAACATAAATGAAATTGCGCATTATTTCTTAGACAAAGGCGAACATTTTGCCGAAACCTCGCAAGGCTCGTACAACGCCACCGAACTTGTGGCAATGCTCGTGTGCGAAAAAACCACAATTGAGGAGGGCATCAAAAACGTTTACGAACGCATAAAAGGCTCTTGCTCAATACTTATTTTATACAAAGACCGCATTATAGCGGGTCGCGACAAACACGGACGCACACCTATTATTATAGGTCACAAAGATGGAGCATTTTGCGCCGCTTCTGAAACTTCGTCGTTTATCAATCTCGGTTACAAAATTTTCAATTATATTGGCGCAGGCGAAATTGTAGAAATCACTGCCAACGGCATACGCACACTCAAACCCGCCGAAAAAGATATGCAAATTTGCTCGTTCTTGTGGGTTTACTATGGATATCCGCCATCGTTTTACGAAGGAATCAACGTGGACGA
>JAFPYT010000189.1 GCA_017394445.1 Bacteroidales bacterium
CTAATGTAGAAAAAATGGAATATCAAGGTTTTGCCACCAAAGCCGACGTACTTAATGTAAAAGTTAAATTAAACGAGGCTGAGGTTACTTTGATTCAAGTAGATAACGGTCTTGCACTTTGTAAAATGCTTCTTTGCCAAATATGCGGAATGCCTTTTGAAACTGAATTTACCCTTGAAGACGCCGACCAAAGCGATATTCTTTTGTTGGCTGATATTTCGGAGGCGGAAAATATTGACACTCTGAATGTTGACGGTAAAAACGTTGACCGTCCCGAACTAAATTCTTTGGAACTCGCCACCAAGATTTACGAACAGAAGGTAAAGGTTGCCCGTGCAGAATTTCTCCCAAATGTGGCTCTCACAGGTGGTTACACGTGGACTAATCCCAACAGTTTCAATGGTTTTGAAAACAAGATGAAGGGTATGTGGACAGTGGGTATCGGCGTAAAAATCCCCATCATAACAGGTGGAGAACGCATCTACAAGACTCGCGCCGCCAAACTCGAAGCCGAAAAAGCATCGTACAAGTTGGAAGAAACTCAGGAAAAAATTGAACTCCAAGTAAAACAATCGTCGCAGCACGTGATAGAGGCAGCCAAACGCCTCAGCACAGCGCAAAAGAGTCTTCAATCGGCGCAAGAAAACCTCCATTATGCCAATGTGGGATTAAAAGAGGGCGTTATACCAGTGTCGAACGTTCTGCTTGCTGAAACCGCTTGGTTACAAGCGCAATCCGCTATGGTTCAGGCTAAAATAGACCTCAAACTTGCTCAGTTGTACTTAAACAAGGCTACGGGACAGTTGAGAATTGGCAATTAACAATTCATAATTCACAATAAGTAATTAACAATTAGTAATTAAGATATAATACTATGAACAGAAAAGTAACGGCAAATCTATTGTTTGCTGCGGTGATTTTAGCCGTAATCGCAGTAGTGATTATTATCGGATTAACCAAAACCGACCCCGAAGAGATTATTCAAGGCGAGGTAGATGCCACCGATTATCGCGTATCGTCAAAAGTACCTGGACGCGTTGCCGAAATCCGTTTTGAAGAGGGCGACCGAGTAAAGAAGGGCGACACGCTCGCAATTCTCGAAGCACCCGACATTATGGCAAAACTTTCGCAAGCCAACGCCGCTTATTCTGCCGCCAAAGCCATCGAAAACAAGGCTCAAAACGGTGCTCGTCAAGAACAGATTCAGGGCGCATTTGAAATGTGGCAGAAGGCAAAAGCAGGCCTCGAACTTGCCAAATCAACCTACGAACGGGCCGAAAATCTATATAAAGAAGGGGTAATCGCAGCGCAAAAACGCGACGAGGCAAAAGCCAACTACGACGCAATGTCCGCCACCGAAAAAGCCGCCAAAAGTCAGTACGATATGGCTGTAAACGGTGCTCAAAAAGAAGACAAGGCAGCAGCCCGCGCTCAGGTAGAACGTGCCAAGGGTGCTGTGTCGGAGGTTTCGTCGTACATCGACGAAATGGTTCTCATTGCCACTGCCGACGGCGAAATCACCGAAATTTATCCCGAACTTGGCGAACTTGTGGGCACAGGTTCTCCCATTATGAGCATCTCTAAAACCAACGATTATTGGTTTGTGTTCTCGGTTCGCGAAGATTTCTTGCCAGGAATCAAGGTCAACGACCAAAAACAGGTGTACATTCCCGCCCTCGACAAAACCGTGGACGTTAAAATTTCGCGTATGAAAAACGTGGGCAACTTTGCCACCTGGAAAGCCACCAAAGCATTAGACAAATACGACCTCAAAACTTTTGAAGTTCAAGCCAAACCCCTCAACCAAAACGAAGTAGAAGGCCTTTGCATTGGTATGTCGGCAATATTGAAATAATGCATAATGCATCATTCATAATTCACAATTAACAATTCAGAATTCATAATGAAAGAGGTATTTTTGCGGATATGGCGGATAGGATTACGAGAAATAGAGATTTTCTCGCACCGTCCTATGTATCTGTTTGTTATAATAATTGCGCCGCTATTTTGCCTAATATACTTTACGCAAATAATGCGCAGCGGAATACCCACCAAAATGCCCTGTGGAGTGGTAGACGAAGACAACACTTCCACCACACGCAGCATTGTGCGTATTCTGGGTGCAATGCAGAATACCGACATTGTGGCTCATTACGGCAGTTTTTCCGAAGCACGCAAGGCAATGCAGAAGGGCGAGATTTACGCATTCTTCTATATTCCGCGCAACACCACCGACCGTGCCCTCGCAAGCCGCCGACCCGAAATTTCGTTTTACACCGCCGACACATATTACGCCGCAGGAAGCCTCCTTATGAAAGACCTCCAAACCACATCAGAACTCGCCGGACTTGCCATCACCCGTGCCTCTCTCACTGCCAAAGGCGTGTCGCCAAGCCTGATGATGGGCATTCTGCAACCTATCACCATAGAAACTCACCCGCTCAACAATCCTACCCTCAACTATTCGGTATACCTTAATAATATAGTTGTGCCGGGACTTTTATTCCTCATCGTAATGCTATTTACCGCATACACAATAGGTTACGAGTGGAAAATGGGAACTCAAAAAGATCTTTTTGAAATGGCAGGCGAATCGTCGACCATAGCCCTTGCCGGAAAACTTTGGCCGCAGACACTTCTCTATTGTCTGATAATGATTTTGATAGATGTTTATTTCTATAAATTTTTAGATTTTCCGCTCAATGTCAGCCTGATACGCATTATTTACGCAGGACTTTTGTGCGTATTTGCATCGCAGGCGTTGGCGGTATTCTTTTTTGGAATTTTCCTCACATTGCGAATGGGAATGAGTGCTTGTTCGCTGTTTGGAGTGCTGCAAATTTCGGTAAGCGGATTCACATTTCCGCTCACGGCAATGAAGCCTGTGTTTCAGTATCTTGCGTGGATTTCACCATTGCGGCATTATTATATGCTCTATGTAAACCAAGCCCTCAACGGATTCAAACTTGTATACGCTTGGCCCTCGATAGTGGCATTGTTGGTAATCTGCCTTCTGCCCCTCACCGTCCTCTCCCGCATAGCCCACGCCTTTAAATATGTGGATTATAAGCCGTAAAAATTGGTTATAGCGTTCCAAGAACTAAAAATTTTTAAGTTTTTGGAACGGTATAAACAGAAATTCTCTATAAATCCTTAAACAAATCGTCTAAGGTAACAACATTTTGCACCGAAAACATATACATGCCTTCTGCCACACCAAAAGGAGTAACTAACACAAGATGAGCACCTTTATAAGGTTTTGAGGCCGCCATAAACGCTGCACTTTTATGGCGGAGGCTTTCATCATCGTCTTTGGTAATTTCGTATTTGCCGGTAGAGAACTTCATTTCGCAAAGACTCGCCACACGGTCGGCACGGTCGATAACCATATCAACTTGCGCTCCACGAGGGTCAGTTTCATCTCCCTTACGTTCCCAAGAATACAAATACGACGAAACTCCCGAAATGCCAAGCGCATACTTAATTTGCGCAATATGCTCAAAACATACACGTTCAAAAGCCAATCCTTCCCATGAGTTTCTAAGTGGAGTATTGATATTTGCTGTCCAAAAGCCTGTATTGGTACTGTCGGAATCCATCACAAATTTATAATAAAACAAGGTGTAATTGTCAATCAATTGAAATAAATGTTTACAGCGCTTTACACCTTCAAAACTATACTTGCGTATAAATCCACAATTTTCTAAATCTTCTAAAACACGAGTAAGTTGACCGCTACTATCGATACCTGATTCTTTGATTAGTTCATCGCGGGTCATACCCATCTTTTTAGTACCCAAAACAGACACTATATTAATATAAGGTAACGAATTCTTGAACAGCGAGTTATAAAGTTCATTATACTCATTTCGTAGTTTGCCGTCGGCATTAAAAAACAATCTATCAATGTTTTGCGAAACGCTCAGTCCACGTTCCAACAACGACCAATAAAAAGGAATCCCACCCAAAACCATATAACAGTCAAGTATTTCATAACGGCTCATTGTAAGATTGCGGCTCTTGGTATATAGTTCACATTCGGCAAGTGTAAAGGGTTTAAGATTAATTCGATACGTAACGCGGTTGTAAAGTCCGCCATGATTACGATAAACATTGTTAATTATCCACGACGTAGCCGAACCGCAAATAATCATAAGAATATCCTTACGAGCCGATGCCCAACCATTCCAAAACATCTCTAACGCAGATACAAACTGCGATCTTGGTGCATCCATCCACGGCAATTCGTCTATAAAAACCACCTTTTTACCATCAGGAAGCAAATCCAAAAAATCATAAAGAAGGTGAAATGCATCAAACCAATCCGATGGCACGCGACATTTCTTCATGCCACATCTAAGCAACGACTGCCGAAACTCCTGTAATTGTACCTTGGTATTTTGGTTTGCCACTCCCGAATGTTGAAAAGCAAACTTATAATTAAAAGTTTCGCGTATAAGAAAAGTCTTACCTATACGTCTACGACCAGTAACTGCCACTAATTCAGAATATTCTGAACGATAAGCATCCATAAGTCTACCTTGTTCATATTTACGTCCTACAATCATAATTAACAATATTTACGGAGCAAATATAACAAAAAATCGTTTATAGCGTTCCAAAAACTAAAAAATTTTATGTTTTTGGAACGCTATAAACGAAAATTCTTTATAAAATCTGTTATACAATTCCAAAAAGTAAAAAAAATCCATTTCGTGGCAAAATTTTACACCAAAATTCTGCCACGAAATTAAAATTTTAGATTTCGTGGCAGGGTAATGAAAATAATGGAAAAAACGAACTACTACAAATCATCATTAAACATATACCCAACACCAGGGCGGCTTTCGATATTGCGGGCATAAACGCCGAGTTTTTTGCGCAGACGGGTGATGTTGATGTTGACAGTGCGCTCCGTTACCACCACATCCGACCAAATACTATTCAGCAACTGCGTGCGTGTTAGCACCTTACCTCTATTAACAAGCAAAAGATACAAAAGATCGAATTCTGTGCGGGTAAGTCCGGCAGAAACACCATCAACTGTAACCGACTTTTTATCTATATTAACATACAACCCACGGTAACTCAAAAGGCGTCTGCCAAGGCGCACCTCCACCACATTCATTACATAGTCGCCGAGTTTTTCGCAATCAGACACAATGTCGCTATAAAGCGAACCCAAAGCAGATGAGCACAAACGGTCGTTAACGGCATTGATAGCATCAGTTTTAAGGCGGTCGCGGAGAGTATTGATGTCGCGTTCAATGGCTTGCGAATGATCGATAGTAAGGTCGTTGCGACGTCCGCCCACCACCACCATCATTTGTGTAATTGCCTCATTCACAAGGCGCATTATCTCGTGCAAACCTTCGTATTGCTTGTCAGAAAAATCTTCGCGACCATTGCGTAGGCGGTTAATTGCTTTGGCGGTTTTGTAGCAGGCGTCGCCAATAGATTCCAACTCGCCTGTCTGACTGAGCATTATCTGAATCTTATCTTTGGTATCGTCGGAAAGGTGGTCCATACTCACTTTTTTGAGGTAGGCAGTAATCTCAACTTCCATATTATCAGCAATATTCTCGTATTTGGTAATGCGGGCATATTGCCATTCAAACTCTTTCTCGTCTTTTTCGTCGAGCAAAACGCACACCATTCCAAACATCCTCTGCATACGTTCGGCATAAAGAACAACCTCTTTTTGTGCCTGAAAAACAGATATTTCGGGAGTTGCCATTAGTCCGCTGCTGATAAACCTAAGCGACGAAACAGGCTTTGCCGCATTTCTATTGGGCAAAATACGGCACACAACACGCTCTAAAACAGGCACAAAGCCTATCAACAGCGCAGTATTAAGCACATTAAAGCAGGTGTGAAACATTGCAAGCACCACAGGCAAACGATCTACCTGACCAGATCCAGCCGGATCATAGCCAACCAAAGAGCAAACCATATCCACAAACGGATAAAACACCGCCAAAACCCATATCACACCAAAAACATTAAACAATAGGTGAGCCAACGCCGCCCGTCGAGCCTCAATGCCCGCCCCAAGTGCCGCAAGATTGGCAGTGGCTGTGGTACCGATGTTTTCGCCCATCACCAACGCTATGCCCATATAGACTGGAAGAACGCCAGTGGAACACAGCAAAATGGTTATCGCCATAACTGCCGCCGACGACTGCACAATGCAAGTGATAATAGTGCCAGCAAGCAAAAAGACAAATATAGTAAGGTAACTTCCAGTATCAAACGAGGCAAAGAAACCAACCACCGAAGGGTTGTGCTGCATATCCATATCCCTACCAGCCCCGTTGAGCACCACAAGCGACCAAAACATAAATGCAAGTCCAAACAAGAAATCGCCCGCAGTTCTATGCTTTCGCCTGTAAATTAACACAATACCTACAAGAAACGAGGGAAAAACCACATTGGTAAGGTCTACATTATATCCAAACGACATTATCCACGCCGTAAGCGTAGTGCCGATATTTGCACCCATTATCACCGAAATAGCCTGTCCGAGAGTCAGAAGTCCCGCCGAAACAAACGAAACTGTCATAACCGTTGTTGCCGACGAGGACTGCACCGCGCACGTTACAAAAGTGCCCGTGAGCATACCTGTAAAACGGTTTGAGGTCATACGACCGAGAATATGCCTAAGACCTGAGCCCGCCATTTTTTGGAGCGCGTCGCTCATAGTCTTCATACCATAAATCAGCAGTGCCAACGCACCAAGTAGCCTTAAAACAATGTTTATAGTCATTCCATTATGTTTTAATTCGCTGCGAAATTACAGAAAACCACAACAGATAACAAAAAAAACGGCTACAATTCGGTTACAAATAGCAGTGATGTCAAGTTAAGGGCAACTCTTAACATACATATATTACAAATTTGCAAACAAATCGTCTAAGGTAATATTCGCTCCAACAATAGAATAGCCGTTAGCGTTTTTTACCCCGTAAGTAGTTATAAATATGTAGTTTACACCATAACGAGTTTTGGTTTCATACTTAAACATTCCCATACGGTCACGAAGTTTTAGGTCGTATTCTGATGTTATAACATATTGATTTTTAGAGAATTTAATTTCCACAAGATTAACAATACGGTCGGCCCGCTCAATCACAAGGTCAACCTGAGAAGTGCGGTCTTTGCTGCGCCAAGTAGTAGAACATGTGGCTATTCCACTGATACCGAGGGCATTCTTTATCTGATCTAAATGCAAAAGGCATACAAGTTCAAAACTAAATCCCTGCCACGAGGTTACAACAGGCTTGTCGAGCGATTTTTCCCAAAAAGCGGTGTCTTTAAAACGGTGTTTTTCGATAAAATGATAATAAAACAAGGTGTAAAAATCGCATAATCGGTAAATTATATTGTTTTTACCACCTTTATAACCCGAATAGCCAACAATAAAGTCGCAACGTTCGAGATTTTCAAGCATTGTAGTAAGACCTGTGCCAACAATAGAAGTTTTTTCGCTAATCTCGGTTCGTGTAAAACCTTCACGCCGCTCTGAAAGTACATCAATGACAGCAAGATATTTTTCGTAATTGCTAAAAAGCGAGGCAAAGAGTTCCGAAAATTCAACCCGCAAAGGGGCGTTTTTGGATGAGAAAAACAGAGCATCGATATTTTGGGCAAGGCTCAACTTATTGTTTAACAATGTGTAATAATATGGCACACCACCCAACACCATATATGCTTGTGCTATCTGAAAACGATCCCAATTAAAGCCCGTTGCATTGCACAATTGTTCGGTTTCGGCAAGTGTAAACGGTCTAAGATAAATATGCGCAGTGGTTCGGCAATACAATCCGCCACGGTTTTTTATAATTTTGTCTACAATCCACGACGTGGCAGAACCGCACGCAATAAAAACTATGTTGCCAGTTTGGTCAGCCCACGAGTTCCAAAAATATTCCAAAGCCGACACAAAACCCGACTTATGTGTATCCATCCAAGGCATCTCATCAAAAAAAATAACTTTTTTTTTCTTGGTTTTCAATGATTTAATATATTTTTTGAGAGCGTCAAAAGCATCGAACCAACTCTTTATTTTAGGAACAAAAGGTGCGTTGGAATACTCTTTGAGCGTAGATGCGAAATTTTCCAACTGAGTTTCAAGGTCGGCATTGCGTGTGCCAACAAAGCGAAATGTAAACGTATTATTGAAATACTCGTTGATTAAAAACGTTTTACCAACTCGTCGTCTGCCATATACTATCACAAATTCCGACCTGTCGGATTGCATACAACGGTCAAGTTCGTAAATCTCTTTGTGCCTGCCTATCAATGATTTCATAATTTTAAACTTAATTATTCGTTGTCAAAGTTAATAAAAAATCTTCAATTTTGACAACTAATAAAAATTATTTTTTGTCAAAATGCATATTTTTTTTGCGGTTTTGACAAGTAATTATTTTTGGAGGAAAATGAATTTTGGAGCATATAACGGCAAAGTTTGACAATTTAGAGCCAAAATGCTACAATATTGGAGCATATTAATTATATTTGCACTGTTTTAATCAACGCACAAAAATGAACATCATTAAAATTTGGTACGACGAGTTGCAAACCGTTTTTCACGATGTGGGCATTATCCTATTTGTAGTTATCCTGCCCCTCGCCTACCCTATTATTTATGCTTACGTATACACTCCCGAAGTGCAACGCGATGTGCCTGTGGTGGCAGTTGACGACAGCAAATCGTCGCTTAGTCGCGATTTTTTGCGCAAGGTAGACGCCACGCCCGATGTTAAGGTTGTGCAATGCTGCAATAATATGACCGAGGCGTATTCTCTATTAGAACGTCAAGACGCATACGCTATCATTCACATCGACAAGGATTTCGCTAAGGCGTTTACCCAAGGCAAACAAACCACTGTGGGACTCTACTGCAATATGATGAGTATGGTGTATTACAAATGTGCAGCGTCGGCTTGCTCAAATGTATCTATCGATATGAACCGCAAAATCAAGGTAGAAAATTACCTCCGCCCCACAACAGAACGCGAGGCTGAGATAATGGCGGCTCCCATCGACTACGTGCATACATCGCTCTACAACCCTCAGGGAGGTTATGCAGCGTTTATGATTCCACCTATTTTGATGATGATTTTTCAACAATCGCTATTTCTCGGCATTGGAATGAGTATGGGACGAAGCCGCGAACGAAACGGCGGTTTTGTGATTCCTATGAGCCATTTCTACAAAAATTCGATAGAGATTGTATTAGGTAAAATGCTATTTTACTTGATGTTATACATCGTTCACGGACTTTATGCATTCATTGTTATCACCAAACTTTTCGGCTTGCCGCAACTTGGACATTATTGGGATTTTATACTGTTTCTGATTCCCTACATTACTGCGTGCTGTTTTCTTGGAATGGTGCTTAGTTACCTGATTTTCAGGCGTGAAGATTGTATGCTGATATTCGTGTTTATGTCGCTGCCGCTGTACTTTATGTGCGGACTTTCGTGGCCAGGCTCGGCTATTCCCGATGGCATTAGATATTTCTCGTACCTATTCCCGTCAACATTCGGTTTAAATGCCTATATGCGCATAACGGGTATGGGCGCTTCAATATCTGATGTAAGTTTTGAGATGAAAGGTATTGCTATTCAAACAGTTGTTTACTTCGCTCTCGCCTGCCTCATCTATATGAAAAAGATAAGGCAGGTGCTAAAACGCGAAGCATAATATTTAGAGTTCCCATTCGTAACCGTCGCGAGTATCTTTTACAGATACTCCTGCGGCTTTGAGGTCATCGCGAAGTTTGTCGCTGAGTGCGTAGTTCTTTTCGGCGCGGGCATCTTTGCGGAGTGCCTGGACCATATCAACAAGATTGCCGATTACTTTTTTGTAACGGTCGTCATAGCTGCCCTCTCCCCTACCCTGCGGCAAAAGTCCTAATATTTCGAAACATACATCGTTGTAGAATTTCTTCAACGCTTTTAAATCCTCCTCTGTGATGGTTTCTTTACCGTCTTTAATAAGGTTGATGTGCTTAACGCCGTCAAAGAGGTGCGCAATCATCACGGGAGTATTGAAATCGTTGTTTATAGCATCGAAACTATCGGTGATGAGTTTCTTTACGTCAAACGATGAAGAATTGCCTGATTTTAAAGTACTTATCGTTTCAACTGCAGAAAGCAGTTTCTCTAAACCTTTCTCCGATGCTTTGAGGGCTTCGTTAGAGAAGTCGAGTGTGCTGCGGTAATGCGCTTGAAGGATAAAGAATCGCACTGTCATAGGGCTATAAGGCTGTTCCAATAGTTCGTGATCGCCGGCAAAGAATTGCTCCAACGACATTGCATTGCCGAGGCTCTTGCCCATCTTTTTGCCGTTGATGGTAATCATATTGTTGTGAAGCCAATATTTTACCGAATCGTGTCCGAGCGCGGCTGTGGTTTGAGCAATCTCACATTCGTGGTGCGGAAACTGCAAGTCGATACCGCCGCCGTGAATATCGAACTCCTCACCTAAGTATTTGATAGCCATTGCGCTGCACTCCAAATGCCATCCGGGGAAACCTTCGCTCCATTTGCTCGGCCAATGCATAATGTGTGTGGGCGATGCTTTTTTCCAAAGAGCAAAGTCGCATTGATTGTGTTTCTCGTCCTGACCGTCGAGAGTGCGGGTTTTTTCCAAAAGGTCTTCAACATTGCGACCCGAGAGTTTGCCGTAGTGGTATTTCTCTTGATATTTTTGAATATCGAAATATATCGAACCGTTTGATTCGTAGGCATATCCGTTTTCAAGGATTTTTTCGGCAAGTTGCTGTTGCTCTATAATATGACCCGAAGCGTGAGGCTCAATCGACGGCGGAAGCACATTCAAAAGGCGCATATTCTTGTGATAATCCTCGGTGTACATCTGCACAACTTCCATTGGTTCAAGGTGTTCAAGTTTTGCTTTTTTAGCAATCTTGTCGTCGCCGGTGTCGCTGTCTTGTTCAAGGTGACCCACGTCGGTGATATTGCGCACATAGCGAACCTTGTATCCGAGATATTTCAAGTATCTGAAAATCAAGTCAAAAGTGATAGCGGGACGGGCGTGTCCCAAATGAGCCGGACCATAAACAGTAGGTCCGCAAACATACATTCCCACGTAAGGTGGATTTACAGGTTGAAATTTTTCCAACCTTCTACTCAAAGAGTTATATATCAGCAAATTGCTTTCCATTATTATAATTATTCTAAATTTTGAAGTGCAATTTTAGCAATTTTGAGCATTAAAACCAAATAATAAGGGTAAAAAATGAAATTATGAATTATTTCAAAAAAAACTGCCGACAATCCTAAAACTGCCGACAGCCAAATACAAATAACAACTTAAAATCAAAATCTCCTATTTTTCAATAACTTTCACCACGCGGCCATTTTCGTAGACGGCTGTTTTGATTATCTCGCCTTTTGAGTTGTAGTAATAGCGTTTGCCATTTACCAACAAACCGTTTACAAAGGTACCTTCGCGCACAAGACGCCTATGCGTATCGTAGAGTTTGTGATAGCCCGACCCTGTAAACCTCTCGTATGCAGGATTATCGTCATCGTCGCTCTCCTCCTTCACTTTGGCCACGGTATTCTCGTTTACGTTAGTATTATTATTTTGTTTCTTATTTTCGTAAAATATTCGCGAGGCTGCTGCGTCGTAAATGCCGTCGCGAAAAACATATTCGGCTTTGAGATTTCCACTCTGGGTGTATTCGCGCATAATGCCGTCAGATTTTCCCTCTATCCAATCGCTCTCCAACATCACGCGGCCGTTAGGATAGTATTCTGTAATTCGCCCAGTTTCTTTGCCATTGTCCCAAGTGCCTGAAAGACGGAGTTTTCCGTTGTCGTAATAGTATTTTTGCTCACCGGTGCGCCGTCCGTTATCATCAAAATACCATTCGTATGCAAGCGAGCCAGAAGGTTTGTAGTAGCGGTACTCTCCTATCCAACGGTTTGTGCGCCAAAAACCTTCCTCAGCAAGTCCGCCTGTCTCGTAGAATATCTTAGCTGCGCCGTCGATATGGTTGTTTTTGTAGGTAAACATACTGCGGGGCTTGCCGTTTTTGTAATATTCAGTCCAAATACCCTCGCGCTTATTGTCTACGTAAATACCCTTACTCGACACCTGCGTCTGCACCGAGTCGTAGAAATATATCCACAAACCCTGCTTCAAGTGGTTGTCGTCAAATTGGTTAGCAGGTTTTCCGTTGTTGCTGTAATCGGGCTCCTGAGCCGACACAACCGTCGAAACCATTGCTATCAATATAATTAATAAGGTGTTTTTCACTGAGGTTTGATTTATATTCGTGATTACAACGTAAATTTAACGTAAAGTGTTTATTATTGGTTGCAATACCGCTGAATCATTTCTTGTGCGGGCAAATATTTATTATCTAATGCTTTATGAAGGTCGTCGCACGCCCCTCCCCTATCTTGCTGCCCAAATTTGTATAATGCACGATAATAATATGCCTGACCGTTTTCGGGATTTATCTCTAAAAGTTTTGACAAACAGACAATCGCATCTTGCAATTGACCTAACTGACGGAATGTTATTGCTTTATTAAAATATGCACCTTCCATTTTCGGATCTATCGACAATGCCTTGTCAAAATCTGCCAAAGCCTCTTGGTAATAATGTAATCCGCTGTAAGCCAATCCCCTATTGCTATAAGCCGAAGCATTTGTGGTGTCGTGGGCAATGTAGGTTTGCAATTCTTCCAAAGCGCGTTCAAGGCGTCCGCTCTTGCCATAGCACGCTCCACGGTTGATGTAGATGTCCCAGAGGTTGGGATTTGTCTCTAATGCGCGGTCGTAATCAGAAAGTGCAAGGTTGAAATAGAAATTGGCAGTATCTTTGTTCTTTCCTAACCAACGTTCGCCATACGAATCGTAAATCAAAGCGCGATTTTGGAACGCTGCGGCAAAACTGAGGTCGAATTTCAAGGCGTTGGTATAGTCCTCTAATGCCTGACGCTCGTAGGTGGTGTCCTGAGTGGCGTCAAAGATGTCTTTATTGGCCAATCCCCTATTGTAAAATGCGTGGGTATAGTCAGGTTTGTACTTCAAGCCTTGGGTGAAACAATCCACTGCATATTTCTTTTGCTCAATAAATTTACTATTGTTTGACTTTTTATAAAGCGAATCTGCCATAACGTTAATATAACTACCCAAATTGTTCCATCCAATTACCGCCTCGGGGTATTTATACACGCAATCGCTCCATAGAGTTTCGCTATTTTTCCAAACTTTTATACGATCTATGGTCAATAGAGAAAGGCTTAATACATAGACACTTACAAATCCGTATATTAAGTATTTGTTAAAATTCTTTTTATTTAACAGAATATCAATAAGATAGGCGAGAAGCACACCAGTTCCGAACGAAGGAATGTAAGAATAACGGTCGGAATACATTGCCGAACCAACTGGTATAAATTGCAGCAGCAGAGCGATATTGGCTATAAAGAACAGCACTCCGAATGTAAGGGTCTTGTCTTTTTTGTAGGTAAAAACGCTCAACAAAATTGAAGCCACAAACACAGGCACTGCCAACCAATAAAGTGTTGGTACTGTGCGGTTTATAATGTCGGGGTAGGGGTATAGGCAGGCGAGATTTACAGGAAGTATCAGTCGCAGAATGTATTGCACAAATCCATACGAACCAAACGCAATACGCTGCCACCAATAATATTGATCCACCTCGCTAAGTGCCGTGCTTGCTTTCTGCGCCTCGATAGAGATAAGACCAAACACAATAGATATTAATAAATAAGGTATCTTATTAAGGTGTGTTTTCCAATTGAAATATTTATCAGTAAGGAAGTAATCTATCAAAAATACTGAGAATGTTAGCGATACAGCCTGTCCCTTAGATAACGCACTGAGTATAAACACTATAAGTGAGCCTATATAAAACAAGAGATTATCCTTTTTCTTGTACAAAATGTATAGCCAAAGCGCACAAAAGTAAAACATAGCATAAAGAACGTCTTTACGTTCAGATATCCAAGTAACGCTCTCCACGTGCAGCGTGTGCACAGCAAATATCAGAGGAATAAGTATCCAATAAAGCCGCCGTTTAAATAATTGAGTACAAATCAAATAGATAAACAGCACAGTCAATAAGTGCAGCAAAATGTTAACAGCAATAAATCGGTCGGGGAGGGCTTTGCCGTTTGGACCAACTTCGGAATAATGATAGTCGATATTGAGTGTGAGCATAGTGAGAGGGTGGTAGTTACCCATAAAATATCGCTCGCCGTTGTTGGTAGAAAAAAACATCCTATAAACCGCATCTCCGCTAAAATCCTTTAACAGAGGGTTTTGATCGATGTATTTATCGTCGTCCCAGTTGGTGGGTTCATTATCGAAATTTACATAATAGATACCCGCAGTAAGCAAGAGTATCAACAAAATAGGGAAATGTTTTGCAAAAAAACCCATTCCGTCGGTGTTGCTAACCGCGGGCTGAGGGGTAGGAGAGAGGTAACTTAATGTCTTAGTTGCCTCGGTCTTCGGAGGTTCGCCTCCGCCTCTAACATATCTGCCTTTTTTCATCGGTGTAATACTTTGATTTTGAAACGCAAAAATAAACAGAATATCGAAATTATAAAATAAATATTTCAATAACCGAAAAATAGGCTAATTTTGCAAATGAAAAAAAACGCAAGGAAAACCAAAAATGATAGATCAACCCACCATACAGCGGATTATCGAAACGGCTCAGATATTGGACGTTGTGCAGGATTTTATGACCCTCAAACGTCGCGGAGCCAACTATATAGGCTGCTGCCCATTTCACAACGAAAAAACACCGTCGTTTTCGGTTTCGCCTGCCAAAAACATCTTCAAATGCTTTGGCTGTGGCGTTTCGGGGTCGCCCGTGTCGTTTGTTATGAAGCACGAGAATATGACCTATCCCGAGGCATTGAAATACCTTGCCAAGAAATATGGTATCCAAGTAGTTGAAAAAGAACTAAGTAACGAAGAAAAGGCTCAGCACGAAGATAGCGAGTCGATGAAGATTGTGAATACCTTCGCACAGAAATTTTTTTCAAAAACGCTCACCGAAACCGAAGAGGGTAGGATGGTGGCACTCAGTTATTTTCAGCATCGAGGATTCCGCCCCGACACCATAGAGAAATTCCAATTGGGATATAGTCCTGCCAATCGTCAAGCACTTACTAATGAGGCTATTAAGGCGGGATACAACATAAAATATCTCGAAAAAACAGGATTAACCATAGTAAAAGAAGACGGCTACAAATTCGACCGTTTTGCAGGGCGTGTAATGTTTCCTATACACTCGATAGCAGGAAACGTTGTGGCTTTTGGCGGTAGAATAATGACCTCCGATAAGAAACTTGCGAAATACGTAAACTCGCCAGAATCAGAGGTTTACCACAAAAGCAACGTTATCTACGGTATTTATCAAGCCAAAAACGCAATTGTAAAGCGCGACAAGTGTTATCTTGTTGAAGGATACTGCGATGTAATATCTATGAGTCAATCTGGGGTAGAAAACACTGTGGCTTCGTCGGGAACGTCGCTAACTCCGGGGCAAATATCTGTTATTAAACGTTTTACGAATAATCTCACAGTTATTTACGACGGCGATTGGGCTGGTATCAAAGCATCGCTCCGCGGTATCGACCTCATCCTCGAACAAGATATTAATGTAAAGGTGGTGCTGCTGCCAGAACCCGAAGACCCCGATTCGTTTGCGCAAAGCCACACACCAACCGAATTGCAACAATATATCGACGAACACGAAGAGGATTTTATACGTTTTAAAACGCGTATATTATTGAAAGACAGTCAAAACGACCCTCTAAAACGTTCCGAAGTTGTGGGCAGCATTGTGGTGTCGATTTCTAAAATCAACAATGCCGTTACACGAAGTTTTTACATCAAAGAATGTAGCAAACTGCTTGATGTTAAGGAAGATGCGCTTTATGCCGAAACAGGTCGCCTGATAAAGAAACAGCACGAGGACTTGATTAAAGCCAAATTTCGCCAAAGTGCCGACATCGTTAATCCAGCCGACCCAAATGCTGCACCACCCATAGAGGGTCAGCCGATTATGCCAAATAATGCTGAAACTCAACAAGTTCCAACGTTTGTACAAAACGTTTACGCCGAGGTGGAGGAGAGGGAAATTATCAACTACCTCATCAATTTTGGAAACTACGAATACGAAACCATCACCGACGTTGCCACAGGCGAGCAAAACATCGTAACAGTAAGCACATACATCATTGGCGAACTTATGAACGAGGATCTGGAACTCAAAAACCTTGTGTTTCAGAAGATTTTCGAGGATTACAAGAGCCACCTTATGAACGGCAACACCATTGACGCGTCGTATTTTCTCAACAATGAGGACGAGAAAATCCGCAATCTCGCCGCCGACCTTACCATTCAAAAAGACCAACTCAGCAACATTTGGACTAAGCGTGGCAACACTTGCGAAACTCCCGAGATGACCTACAAGAAAGACATCCCAAAGACGATACTCACATACAAATTAAAGATTATCAATATGGCTGAAAAACAGGCAATTGATCAACTCAAAGACCGCACAATGCCAGCAGATAAGCAGATGGAAGTGCTCGGTCAGATTAAACAATTGAACGAAATTCGCAAAACCATCGCTGCCAATTTGGATAGGATTATTATTGTATAAAAAAAAAACCGATTGAAAAATTTCAACCGGCTTGTGGACCCACTAGGACTTGAACCTAGGACCCCCTGATTATGAGTCAGATGCTCTAACCAACTGAGCTATGGGTCCAACGTTTTAACTAACGTTTGCGAGTGCAAAAGTAAATAATAAATACAAGATAAAAAATATTTTTAAACAATTTTTTTATGAGCAACATTAATAATTTGAAAAACATAATGTTCGACCTCGGAGGAGTGCTTTTTCCTCTCTCGATAAGTGCCACAACTGATGCCTACGAGCGCAACGGCGCCAAGGATGCTGCCGAAACTTTTGAAAAGAAACTTTGCGACGAAACCGACATCGCATATCGCTATACCACAGGCACTTGCACTTCGGCTGAATATCGTGCTTTCTGCAATAATGTTTTCAACACCAATATGGACGACGAAACTTTCGACAACTGTTGGAACGCAATGATTCTCTGCTATCCCGACGAAAACCGAATTTTGCTCCAAAAACTCAAAGATAGCGGATACAACCTCTACGTACTCAGCAACATAAACGAAATTCACGTTAATTATGTAGAAAAACTCGCAAAATGGCCCGAGGGTTTATTCGTAAAGCGTTATTACTCAAACGAAATACATTTTGCAAAACCATTTGAAAACTGTTTTCAGTATGTTATCAACGATTCGGGAATGAATCCTGCCGAAACTATCTACATCGACGACCGCGACGACAATATCGCCACTGCCAAAAAACTCGGCTTCAACACTATCCATCTTACCGACCCATATTCATTAACCGAACAGTTAAACAAATACATAAAATAATGCGCAAAATATTACTTATAATCATCCTTTTCGCTATGGCGGGAAAAACTTTCTGCCAAGACCAAGAAAACCTCGCCTCAACTCTAAAAATAGCCGTTAATCTATCCGACGAAGGCAAGTTTAAAGAGAGCAACGACAAACTGATTACTCTCTTGCAAAAAGATTATATGAAAGACCTTGTAAGTTACAATCTTTCAGTCAATTATTTTAAACTCAAAGATTACGCCAAAGCACAAAAATATGCTCAAAGCGTGATGGATATGAATTCAGATTATTCGCTCCACGCTTCTGTAATTTTAGGCAAATGCTTGAATATCAGCAAAAAATACACCGAGGAACGAAAAGCCTACGACCGTGCCGCCCAAAAATTCCCCAACGAATATCTGCCGCATTATTGCAAGGCAAAGAGTTTCACCGATGAGAAAAAGACCAATGAGGCGTATATATCTTATATAGAGGCTATTAAGCGATATAATTTTGGTGCAGATCTTCATTTCGACCTTGCCCAAACTCTCTACAACGACGAACTCTACATCCACAGCGCACTTGCATATTGTTTCTTTATGCTCACCGAGCCCAAAAGCGCACGTACAGCATTGGCTATCAATAAATTGACTACAATAATGAATGTCAACGACGCCGACCGCATTATTGCTCAAAAAACCGCCAAACAAGCCGACCCAAAAGATGAAGATTTGATTTCATCTTTGCTGTTTATCAATGGATTACAAAAAATACAAATTCCACAAAATCAAATACTTCCGCCTGCTGAACCATTTATCAAAAACCTAAAATCGCTACTCAAAGATGTATCGGAGAGCATTACCGAGCGCAATGGATTTTACGAGGATTTTTACGTCAAGTTTTTCGACAATATGCTAAAAGACAATATGATAGACGAATATCTCTATTTTGTTCTCAATGCCCAATACGATGATATTCAGGAAATTATTCCCAATATGACCCGCGACCGCCTCATCCACTTCGCCGATTGGCTACAAAAGTACTTTGAAAACAATGAGTTAGAGTAGGAGAAGGGTGAGATTTACCACACCCTAATTATCTGCGTTTCTCTGCCGTTTGTACATTGCCTCATCAGGTTTACCCAACTGATGCAATGGTCTAAGATTATTGAATCTGAGGTTATTACATTGGATTTTGACCAAAGGGCGCTGTCAACGGCTTTGAGCAATTGAATGTCCAAAGCAAAGTTGTAGTTT
Organism: Bacteroidales bacterium; assembly: GCA_017394445.1. Classification (GTDB taxonomy): domain Bacteria; phylum Bacteroidota; class Bacteroidia; order Bacteroidales; family UBA3824; genus UBA3824. Next base: position 18,731 of record JAFPYT010000189.1, read on the forward strand.
TCTGCAATTTCGGCAATTAGCACTTTTAATCGTCCCGAATTGGAGACAGGCTCGTCTAAAAGTATGTTTACATTTGCCACATTCATTGCGCTAAGAGTGTCGAAAAGTAATATGATGGCGGCAGAAGTTTCGTCGATAATCCTATATGTGCCGCGCAACGATGCCAAATCGCGAATTGTTCCGTCCATACACTCAAAAAGCGTTGATTTACTGAGCATTACCTCCAAAGTAATAATAACGTTGAACCCATCGATCCAAACCTCGCCGCTCGCCACATCTGATATTTCCTTGGCTTTGCGGAGTTGCAACTGCTCGTTTGTGGCAATACTGCGGACAACGGCAAGTCTCTGACGTTCCGACAGCGCAAAATGGTTTCCAACAAAGGTTGAAGCCATTTGCAGGTCGTACCCCTCGTTGATAAGATAACATACGTGGCGCGAAGCCGTCCGCATTTTTTCCACCGCCTCTGGAGAAAAACTCTCTTCGTCAGTTGGTAAATATCCTCGTTTGGTGTGCATAATGTGGTGATTGATAAAAGTTAAGATAATTATGACAATTTGTTTTTCAACTTGCTTAATTCGCGTTTTACAAAACCAAGTATCTCTGTACCAAGTAAATGCATTTCGGTAGAAAACAAAGTAATCTTGCCATCCTTGTCGGTTTTGAAATTTACCTTGGCGTTATGGATGGCATCTTCTATAAATACAGGATGACGGTCATAATTGAAACCACCCGGTAACACCCTGTCTAAATAGGTCTTGAACCTTTCTTTTGTTGAGTCATAATCCTCGGGCGGCGATTCCATCAAATGATAATACAGCCATATTTCAAAACAAGGATTGCTTTGAGCCACATTCCAAGCAGGATATGATTTGATTTCGTCAAATTCTTTTGAAATAGATTTGTTTTTGGTAGAACAGAATTTGCGCAGAGGCGTTATCTTACCTTCTGTTTCCCAAGTGTCGGTATCAATTACAAACCACACAGTGTCGCGATGAGCGTATTCCACGTCATATTCTCTGTCCTTTCCGATTAAGATTTGCTTGGCACGTTCCAAAAGTTTAAGAGGGTCGGTACCATCGGAAGGCGGAATTGTTATTACCTGCAAATTTGAAGAAAGTCCTTCAAAAAACCTAAAATAATTGGGTTCTGTAACCTTACCTTCGCACACGATATAAACCTTGTGCGCATCCCTCGACGGATTCTTTTTACCGTAATCTCTTCTGCGCTCTATCATTACCAATGCAAATCTTTAAGGTTAGACAAAAAAGGAATGCCGCCGTAACGTCCGTCAAGATAGCCGTTTTCGATGTTTGCGGTCTTGTGGATGTTGAAATCGCTGAGCGGATATAGTTGTGTGGCTTGCTCCACATCCTTTTGGGCAAACCAAATCTCATCGGGACGGAAGATGCTTTGGTCAAGCAAGCACGATTCGTGAGTGGTGAAAATCAATTGGCCTTTGGCTGATTGGCTTTC
>JAFPYT010000190.1 GCA_017394445.1 Bacteroidales bacterium
AAACTCACCCCAATAGTAAACATTATCCTTAATGCCGCTATCCACAAAGAAATGAAGCATTTGAAGTTCGATATTTTTGTTGGGCTCGATGTAGTTTTTGTAAAAAGAACAAATTTCAGAAGCCCTCATTCCCAAACGCGAAGTGTAATATGCCGAATTAGTATCCTCATCTACCGCCATGCGAATACCCACCTTAATTTTGTGCTCGCCACAGCAATCGAGGATTTTTTTGAGTTCGCGAATACCGCTGTCGAGAACGATAATCGAATTTACAAACCCGTCTTTTTGAAGCTCCACAATTTTTTCGATATATTCATCGGTTTTAAAGCCGTTGTGAATAATCTTTATTTTCTTGTCTATCTGACCATTATTGTAAAGGCAGCGGATAAGGTCGATATCAAACGACGACGAAGTTTCTAACTGCACATTATATTTCAACGCCTCGCTCACCACATGGTAAAAGTGGCAACATTTTGTGCAGTAGCAGTATTCGTAGCTACCGTTGTAATTATTTGCCTTAATAGCGCGGTTAAACAGGTTGCGCGCCCTCTTGATCTGCTCACCGATACGAGGCAGATACATAAGACGAAGCGGCGTGCCATATTTTTCTATCAGATACTTGATAGATACTCCGTGGAAGTTTAGATAACCATCCTGAAGGTCGAAACCATCCTGCGGAAAGTAATATGTCTGTTCTATAAGGTCGAAATAGGTGTTCTTCATTTCTTAAATTTATATATTGTTAAGATATTCTGCTCCAATTATGTTCTTTGCTAAATATTTTTTGTTGACGCGTTTTAATCATAAAATGCTGCGGCTGTGCAAGTTGTGGGTCGGAAGCGAGCAAATCCGATGCAGCATTGCGAGCCGCCATAAGTATTTGACCATCGCGGGCGAGGTCGGCAATTTTAAGTTGCATAGGCGTGCCGCTCTGTTGAGTGCCGTCCATATCGCCGGGACCGCGCATTTTCAAGTCCTCTTCTGAAATTACAAATCCGTCGGTGGTTTTGCACATTATATCAATGCGTTTTTTGGCATCAGACGAAAGCTTGTAATCTGTCATTAAAATACAGTAGCTTTGATCGCCGCCACGTCCTACCCTACCGCGCAACTGATGCAACGCCGAAAGTCCAAATTTTTCGGCACTTTCGATTATCATTGTAGTGGCATTAGGAACGTTGACACCCACTTCTATTACTGTGGTGGCAACCATTATTTGAGTAATGCCTTTAACAAAAAGTTGCATAGCCTTATCCTTCTCTTCGGGTTTCATTCGCCCATGCACCACGCTCACAGCATATTGTGGCGGTGGAAAAGCTCGGCATATTGATTCATAACCATCGGTAAGGTCTTTATAATCAAGATTTTTTGATTCTTCTATTAATGGATATACCACGTAAATCTGATGACCTTCGGCAATGCGGTCGCGCATAAACTTAAACACCATAAGACGTTTAGAATCAAACGAATGCATTGTTTTTACTGGTTTGCGTCCGGGAGGCATTTCGTCTATCACCGAAACGTCTAAATCGCCATAAAGAGTCATCGACAATGTTCGAGGAATAGGTGTTGCCGTCATAACAATAATATGCGGCGGAGTGATATTTTTTTGATAGAGTTTGGCACGCTGAGCCACTCCAAAACGATGCTGTTCATCAATTATGGCGAGACCAAGATTCTTAAAATTTACATCGTCTTCGATTAATGCATGAGTACCAATAAGTATTTGCAAATCACCATTTAGCAAATTTTCATGTATTATTTTGCGATTTTTGGTAGATGTGCTGCCAGTCAACAGAGCCACAGATACTTGCATATCTCCAAGCAATTGAGTTATGGTGGCAAAATGCTGAGTGGCAAGTATTTCAGTAGGTGCCATTAGGCAAGCCTGAAAACCATTGTCTAATGCAATAAGCATACTCATAAGAGCCACAAGGGTTTTGCCGCTTCCCACATCGCCTTGCAACAGACGGTTGCACTGACGACCTGTAAGAAAATCATTACGGATTTCTTTTATCACCCTCTTTTGCGCGCCCGTCAAGCTAAACGGAAGATGATTATTGTAAAATGTATTGAAAATATCGCCCACTTTGCTAAAAACAAATCCCCTGCTTTTGAGATTTTTAGAAGCTTTAATGGAAAGTATATTCAACTGAATATAAAACAGTTCCTCAAATTTAAGCCTAAATTTTGCCTTAGCAAGAGTTTCCTCAGATTTAGGGAAATGAATATTGCGCAAAGCATCAGTAAGCGGCATTAAATTATATTTTTGTATAAGGTATTGCGGCAAAGTTTCGGGGAAAGGCGAAGTTACCTTGCTCCAAAGGTTTTGCTGCAGAGTTTGTATAGCACGGCTATTTAACTTACTGTTTTTGAGGGTTTCGTTGGTGCTGTATTGTGGAAAAAAAGGAGAGAGCACACTCTTTTCAGCTTTTAGCGGGTCGATAATTTCGGGATGCGCGATACTCCAGCCTTGATAAAAATTTGGTTTGCCAAATATAATATACTCCTTGCCGGGCATAATACTTTTTTGCACCCAATCGAGACCCTTAAACCACACAAGCTCAATGCGTCCCTTGCTGTCGGTAAAAGTGGCGGTAAGGTGCTCTTTAAACTTTGCACCCTGTTTGCGAAAATTGCCGATAACGCCTTTTAACTGCACAGCCACATCATCGCTATGAATTTCGTCGGTGGTATAAAAACGGCTACGGTCGATATACTTGTATGGGAAATAATACACGAGGTCTTCAAAAGTATTGATATTCAATTCTTTTGAAAGGCTCTCCGCTTTGGCTGTACCCACGCCAGACAGAAACTTTATGTCGGTATCAAGTTGCAATTTTTCCTCTTTAACAAATTAAAAATAGCCAATACAAAAGTATTATTTTTCGGACAAATGCGCTACATAGTCGGCGAAATTTTTTACCGAAGAAAACGCCTTAATATTATATCCGTTTGTGTTAGAGTAGTTTCCAACAAAAAAATTGGTAAATCCTTTACAAGATTTATCAAATTCGTCTAATATATCCGAAATATCTTCGTTGTTTGGGTATATTTTGTCGGCCATTACCACGTATGTGCATCCAGTAGATTCGGCTGTGAGTGCTGCGGTGGCAATGCTTATATTTTCGCCTGCATAAACTATCGGGAAACGATACTTTTTTATTAAGTAAGCTATAAAAATAAGAATCATTTCGCAGTCGTCGGAGCGGGTAGAAAAAATCAAAAACTTGTTGTTGCCTTGCCTTGCGGGTTCGCTATCGGCGGCAAGTATTATTTTGCGACGGATAAGGTCGTAAGCAAACTGTTTAACACTTTGATACAAAGGACTCAAAATCCAGCGTTGCTCCAAAACCGTTACCATAGGAATAAGTGTATCAATCATGGCTTTTTCAAAACCCGATGACAGAATCTCGCGGTTGAGGAGTTTTTCAAACTGCTGTTCGTCAAACTTATCGGCGGCGGCAAGCAAAGCGTTAACCTTAGATTCAGGATCGTCTTGCATAGTTTCAATAGTGCGGAGTTTTTCGCTCATCTGCTGCACTGTCAACTGCGCCACCTCTGAAATTTTAAAGCCTCGCTTTACAAGCATCGACACAGCAAGAATCTTGTGCAAATCGTCTTGCGAGTATACACGAATGTTGGTATCTGTACGCATGGGCGAAGTAAGGTTGTAACGCTTTTCCCAAATACGTATAGTAAAGGCATTTACGCCCGTAAGATTTGATATTTCCTTTATCGAATACTGCATATCATTTATTATTGGGTGCAAATGTATAAAAAAAGAACAGTAAAGAAAGTAATGAGAGTGATTCAATATTAAATTTTAGATTTTTTTGAGATTTTTGGGTAGCACGTCAGATTTTTTTTGGATATTTGTATCAAAAACAAAACCTGATAGATTTAGGCAAGTATGATTACACAAAAAAATATAGTTTTGCCGGCAGTAAGCCGTGGTTATCATCTGATTACCAAAAACATCATAGAACAACTTGGCAAATTGCCCGAAGTAGGACTCCTTAATTTGTTTTTAAAACACACATCTGCCGCGCTGAGCATCAACGAAAATGCCGATCCGTCGGTGCGCTACGATATGGAAGGAATTTCAGACCGTCTGATACCCGAAAGTGCAAGCTATTCGCACGACCTTGAAGGCTCTGACGATATGCCGGCACACTTTAAATCATCGCTTATGGGCGTTTCGCTCAATATTCCTATTGCCCACGGGCATCTCGACCTGGGCACATGGCAGGGAATTTACCTTTGCGAATTTAGAAACTGCGGCGGCAACCGTCACCTCACCGCCACTATATATTATTAAAAATCAAAAACGTACAATAATGAAGAGCATAATTCACAGTCACAAAAGCGTGCGCCAATATTCGGTGCGCACTGTTGACGATGCAACTATTGTTAAGATAGTTAATGCTGCTGTGCGAGGCAGCAACACCGGCAACATGCAGTTATACAGCATTGTTCTTACTACTCAACCCAAAATAAAACAGCAACTTATGCCTCTGCATTTTAATCAACCTATGGTAGAGCACGCACCTCTGGTAATGACATTTTGCGCTGATATCAACAGGTTTTCGCATTGGTGCAAGTTGAGAGGAACAGAACCATGTTACGATAATTTTTTATGGTTTTCTACAGCTCTAACCGACACAGTTATTGCAGCCGAAAATGCAGCTGTGGAGGCAGAATTTGCCGGACTTGGAATTTGCTTTTTAGGTACTACAATGTACAATGCCGAAGAAATTGCCAATGTGCTAAACCTTCCAAAAGGCGTTGTACCTGTAATAACAATGACAGCTGGTTATCCCGAAGACCCTGAGCTGCCGTTAACCGAACGCCTACCCTATCAGGCTGTTCTTCATTTTGAAACTTACAAAGATTACACCGATAGCGATATAAATAAATATTACAACGAATTTGAAAATCTCGACAAAATAAAAGATATTGTTAAGCAAAACAAACTTAACAATCTTGCCGAAGTTTTTACCCAAAAACGTTACACCAAAACTGACGGTGATTTGTTTTCAAAAAAGTATTTGGACTTTGTAAAAAAGAGTTTTACGATGGATTAGAGGCTTGAGCATCTTGTTTCAGTTTTGCCTCGTCCATCTTGCGCTTTTTTTGCAACTGCCAGCTATTAAACAAGTTTTGCCAAATGATATAAAAACCACTGCATACCGACGAAAGCGGGTCTAAATATGTTTGAGCTGCCCAAATCGAAAATGTAGTGTTTTTTTGTCCTATGGCTTGACCTGCGCTTATGCGGTCGTTGAAATGCGAACCGATTTTTTTACCGCTAACAAATAGGATAATGCAAATTATCATTGCGGCAACAGCCATAAGTATGTCAATGTGGTAATTTTCAGGCGTTTCGATAACGGTTTTTACCATAATGCCAACCAAAGTGGTAAGCGTTACAGCCCACATATAAAACGATAATGCGCTGTTTTTTTCTAAAAACGAGTGTGCTTTTTTCCAAAAATGACGTAATAATTCTGCCAAAATCATTGGACAAACCAAAAGCGGAAACACCCGTTTTGAAATTGTAAAAAATCCATCAAAAAAAGTCATTCCATGGCCAGGCTCAATTATCGGAAAAAATATCGGAATCACCACTGCCACAGTAATATTTGCCATCAAAGTATATGTAGTAATACTTGCCGCACTGCCTCCGAGTTTTGTGGTAATAATAACCGCTGCCGTGGCTGTAGGACATAAAATTATCATCATTACACTCTCGGCTAATATTTTGTTGTAACCGCAAAGGGCATAATACGCTGCGAGTGCGCCCAAAACCTCAATAGCAAGAAGTATAAAATGAAGTTTAGTGGGTTTTAATTCGCGCATCGAAACCCTTGAAAACGAGAGCAAAAGCATTACAAACAAAAAATAAGGCATTAAGAACCCAAATTGAGCAAAAAAGTTGTGAAAAATACCGCCTGTAAGCATTGCTACTGGCAAAGCATTGTTTTTAAGAAAGGTAAATATTTTATACATAATACTTTTATTTACTGAGGTTTACATCTGCTTTTGCGCGACTCTGCGTTACCACAAACACACCTGCAAAAATCAACAAAGCGGCTACTAATTTGTATATCGAAAACGTGTCCATACCCACAGCGATAGCTGCCGCAGTGGCTACCACAGGCTGAACATAGTTGTACATTACCATAACGGTAGGGCGCAGACGGTGCTGCCCCACAGGTATAAGAAAATAACAGATAAACGTTCCGCCTACCACCACTTGTGCTATACCCCAATATACCGACGACGGAAGACTTTGATAATCAACACTCATCATATCTTTTGCAAAAATGGGGACAAAAATTATCGACGCCCAAAGAAACATCCATTTCATTATGGTAACAGGCGAATATTTAGCCACCAAATCTTTGAAAATCACCACATAAAAAGCAAAACTAAATTGAGCCACTATGCAGCAAAGATTTCCGGCAAGGCTCGATTCTCCTGTGCCACTTGCCGCGCCACACACAAGTATCAACGCTCCCGAAATGCCAAGCACTATACCTGCAATTTTTAAAAACGACACAGGTTCTTTTAATATCAATGCCGAAATTACCATTGTAATCACTGGCAAAAATGTTGTAATCACCGATGCATCAACAGGCGAGGTGAGCGAAACTCCCGTTACAAACAATCCTTGATTAAACACCACGGCAAGCAAAGATGCAAATAAGAGACGAATTTTGTCGCGACGCTCAACATGTTCGGATTTAAAAAAATTCGAAGCCGTCCAAAACAAAATACAAGCACCTCCAATGCGAAAACCCGTTACGGCAAACGAAGATACTGAATCAAAACTCATTACATATTTGCTAACAGGAGCCATAAAGCCCCAAATAATATTGGCAAAAAGCATTGCGGAATGTCCCGCCAAAGTGTGGCTATTAAATGGGCGCATTATATTTCAAAATTAAAACCTTCTTGTGTTAATTGGAGATAACGCTCTCTGTTGAAACTCATTAAGCGTGGAGCACGGTAAGCCACATTCTGCACTTTTTCGTCGAGAATATCAAGAACGCCTGTTTTTAAAATCTTAGACGAAAAATTTCTTCGATCAAATTTACGTTCAAGAACAGCCTCGTATAGGGTTTGCAATTGTGTCATTGTAAATTTCTGATCCAAAAGTTCAAAACCAATAGGGCGATAGCGGATTTGGTTTTGAATACGCTGTTTGGCAGTTTCGAGAATTGTTTTGTGGTCGAATGCCAAAGGCGGCAACTCATTGATTTTAAACCAACCAGCCTGCGAAGCGTCAGTTCCTCCGTGCGGAAAATAGTCGGTACTGCGCACAAGTGCATAGTAAGCCACCGAAACCACACGTCCACGAGGGTCGCGATTGATGTCGCCAAATGTGTACAACTGCTCCATATACACGTCTTTAACGCCGGTTTCCTCGTAGAGTTCTCGGCGGGCACATTCATCCACGGTTTCATCAATACGTACAAAACCGCCCGGAAGCGCATACACATTGATATACGGCTCAATGCCGCGCTTTACAAGCAAAACGTTCAACTCGCTACCATCGAAACCAAACACCACACAGTCGGTGGCTAAAGCAGGTCGTGGAAATTCGTATTCTACAGCCATAATTCTTTGCGTTTTTGATACGCAAAGTTAGAGATTATCTGTTATTAATGGGTTAAGTTAAGGTGATTTCTACACATTAATGTAAAAATCTTTCACCAAGTTCTTAAACTGCTGAGTATAAACATTTTGCGTAGAATATATTACTAAAACCTCTTGTTTCATCGGCAAAAAAGATTTACTAAAATGAAGAATCACACGCAGAGGGTCAGAATTTTCAAACGATTTGACAATAGTTTTGCCGCAGATGTGCAGTCCGTTGGCAATGCAAAGCCGGTTGAAATAGAGGCGCTCCGACTCGGGCAATATCACCGAAAATGTTCCGCCTGAAGTCAAGAGCCGCGCCACCGTGGGAACAAACTTTTCAAACGGCAAAGAATCTTCGTGACGTGCAATACTGCGACCTTGACTGCTTGATTTCAGCGAGTTACGAAAAAAAGGAGGATTTGAAACAATATAGTCGAAATGTTCTGCACTATCACTAAAGAGTTTAATAAAATCTCCGTTAACAACCTTGATTCTTGAAGCGAATTTTGATTTTTCTACATTTTCAATTGCTTGATTATAAGCATCCTGATTAATTTCCACGGCAGTAATATCCGCCTGCGATTTCTGTGCCGCCATTAAGGAGAGCAGCCCCGTACCAGTGCCAACGTCGAGCACTTTTTTAGCCTTACCAAACTCACAGCACGCCCCTAGCACAATACCGTCGGTGGATATTTTCATCGCGGTTTTGTCTTGATAGATAGTAAACTGCTTAAAACGGAAATAAGGGTTGGACATTTAAACTAAAACTTTTCAAAAATTCCCAAACCAAATAGTGCAAAATCATATTTCACCGGGTCGGCGGGGTCTAACTTGCGTAAATTTTCAGTGATTTCTTCCACGGTTTTCCAATTGTTTTGAGTGCGGGTTATGAGTCCGAGTTTACGACCTGTGGCAGCGGTGTGAGTATCCAAAGGGAGCATCAAGGCTGATGTGGGAATATCCCAAAGGCCAAAATGCACACCCGATTTATCCTTACGGCACAGCCACATAAGGTACATATTCAATCGTTTGCCTGCCGCCCCTTTCTTTACATCGGCAATGTGCTTGGTAGTGCGCAAAGGATAGTTGCACTCAAAAAATATTTTTCTAAAATTGATTAGAGTCTCTTTTATGCTCTTGGTTTTGCGAAAATTATCCTCAAAAACCGCCTTCAATCCTCCGTGATTGCAGTAGATATTTTGCAAACTTGCCACGCAATATTGAAAATCCTGATTCTGAAAAGTACGATGCACAAACGGAGGAAAATCGTCAGCGTTTTTAGGGTCGAAATTCATTACAAAATCGTATGGAGTATTGCCCATTATCTCCATCATACGGTGAGCATTGCGCACAATCATCTTGCGGTTGCCCCAAGCAATGGTAGAGGCAAGAAAACCCGAAATTTCAATATCCTCACGCATTGTAAACGAGTGCGGAATCTGTATCGGGTCGCTATCAATAAACTCAGGTGTATTGTATTGATGATATTTCTCATCCAAAAATTCTTTCAATTCAGTCTCAGTCATAAATTATCAATTCTCAATTTTCAACTTTCAATTATTAATTAACATTCCGTCCTGAATTCTAATAATTCTGTCGCTCATATCGGCAAAATGCTCGTCGTGGGTAACGATGACAAATGTGTGTTTAAAAGTATCGCGAAGATTGAAAAAAAGATTGTGCAATTCATCGCGGTTTTTACTATCTAAGTTTCCCGAAGGTTCGTCGGCAAAGATAACCGAAGGCGAGTTTATTAAGGCTCGGGCTATTGCCACACGCTGCTGTTCGCCACCCGAAAGTTCTGTTGGCTTATGGGTTAACCGATGGCTAAGGTTCAAGAAACCAAGAAGTTCTTCGGCACGTTTTTCGGCATCAGTTTTATTCATTCCGCCTATCATAGCAGGTATGCACACGTTTTCTACAGCAGTAAATTCGGGCAAAAGGTGGTGAAACTGAAACACAAAGCCTATGTTTTTATTACGAAACTCAGCCAACTGTTTGGGTTTAAGCATATTAACATCAGTTTCATTGATTATTACCCTGCCTTCATCAGGTTTTAAAAGTGTACCTGCAATTTGCAAAAGAGTAGTTTTCCCTGCGCCACTTGCCCCGACGATTGAAACAATCTGACTACCACCTATTTCAAGGTCGATACCACGCAGCACAGGCAACGAACCAAAGCTCTTTTTTATGTTTTCTAAAACTATCATAAACAAATGTTTTTCTACGCAAAAATAATAAAAAAAACGTCCGGCAAAATGTCGGACGTTTTTTTTACATATAGAAATTAATGTTATTTCTTTTCGAGTAAAGCTTCATTCTCTTTGCCTTTCATAATGTCGTAGGCAACAGGAGATGCGATAAATACCGAAGAGTAAGTTCCGACGATTGTACCGAGCAAGAGTGCGAATACAAATCCACGGATAACTTCACCACCGAATATGAATATTACCAACAATACAAAGATTGTAGTCAATGATGTATTGATAGTACGGCTCAAAGTAGAGTTGATAGCGTCGTTCATATTGGTTTTGAGGTCGGTTTTGGGATGCAGACCGATAAACTCACGAATACGGTCGAATA
>JAFPYT010000191.1 GCA_017394445.1 Bacteroidales bacterium
AATCAACAATCCAAGTTCTCGAACCACAAGATTTTTTGGATATGATAAATACAGTTTAAAAATAATTGCTGATAGTAAACATTAAACATCATTCCAACAATTATTTTTTTGATTATCAAAAACTTATATTAAAGTTGGACAAATTTAAAGTGCTACTTTAAATTTGTCCAATTTTTAGTTAAATATCTTATTTTCAATTTATTACTCCAACATCTTGGCTATTAGGCGGAAGAGTTGTGCGGGGAGGGTTGCGAGATTGTCGCACGCCACAAGGTTGGGATATATGGCGCGGAGGTCGTTATAGGTGTTGCAAAGGGCTATGGCGGCTATGCGTGTGCCGTGGTGCAAAATGCGGTTGACAGTGATGGCTGTATCCTCTACCGACGATGGCGGATAATAATTATCGTATTGGTGGGCAGGCAAGCCGTCGGAAAGCACCACTATAACTTTTTGCTCGTTTGAGGCGTTGGCACAGAGGTATTTTTCTGCCCAAATAAGCGCAAGCGAATCGCGGTTGTCGTAATCCGCTTTCATTGTCATAAGGTTGTATTTTTGAGAGGGTTGAGAATTAAAATCAAACAAAATATTTACTTCGATTGTGGGTTGATCTCCTCCTGCGCGATGCTCTACAAAGCAATGTTCTATGCCGTTGGCTTGCAAAACTTCGTGCATAATCAGCGAGGCGGTTTGGGCGCTTTTGAGTTTTTGTCCATTCATCGAACCGCTGCCGTCTATTAAAAACAAAAACGAAATTGGCGGAATATCAATGCCTTGCTCTTTTTTGTACCAATACCGTTTTTTAAGGTCGCCAAAATGTTTCGACGAAATGCCGTTGCCAAATATCTGACGGTTTACAATCACTTCGGTTTTGGCTTGAAGAATATCATATATTCTTGATTTATATGTATTTATTATACTCTGATACTTACGTTGCAACAGATAGTAATCGTTTTTTTTGGCAAAATCGGGCGACTTGCGGTTTTGAATAATTTTGATATTTCGATGCAGAAAAATATTCTGCATATTGTAGTTTGATGGGTAAATTATTACTGTTTCGATAACGGGTTGTTTTGATTCGGCAGATTGACGTGCCATATTATCCTCAAAATCAATAACATCCATCAACAGTTGGTCACGAGTAGCCTCTTCATCGCCATTGATTAGATTTCCATTTAAATCTGTAAAAAGGCGACGTGTAATAGGCTTAACATCAGTATTTTGAGGTTTGATTCCGCTGCTACCTACAAAAAGGTCGTTAAGCGATGATGACTTGATTTTATCCCTCAACGACGGAGAATTTAAATCTGCCTTATCGTCGTCGGGAATTAGCGGCAGAATAATGTCAAAAATTTTGCGTACATATTCGTAACGCTTTTTGGGCGTGGTTTGAAGAGAGCCTTTTAGAAACAAATCCTTGGTTTTATCGATATATGACTGAATATCAGCGTTGTGATTTTCAAGTTTCACAAACGGAGAATAAATCAAAAACCAAAGCATATATTGCAGGTAATCAGTAAGGTTGCGGAATTGTTTTTGAGTTTGTGGGTCGGGAATGTCATCCTCATCATCGTCTCGTTTATCAGGGCTATACGCAATGGACATATTCAAAAATTTGAGATAGCCGATAATATTTTGGTAATACGATGCGCCGTAAGATTCGATAAAACTATCTTCAATGGTGTTCCAAATATGGTGCATTACAAATATCTTGTTTCTTGACCCTCTGCACTTTACATCGTTTGGTACTGAAATTGAAAAATCGGTGTAAAGGATATGTAGACATTCGTGAATCGAGAGGGCACGTGTAACCATACTCAGGGCAATCCAAACATCGTTCGACACTTTTGGAGATATGCCGAGGTGGTTTTCTACACGATGCAAAAGTGGCTGATTGTCATATATTTCCAAAAACTGTGGGTCGTTGGTGATAACGGCTCCATTGGTGGATGGATTTTGGGTGTGGCTAAAAACCAAACTAACAGTGTTTTTTTCGGAAAAAGTACGGCAAAAATCCTCCTCGCGGCTGCGGTTATCATCGCCCAAAAAGAGTTTCAAACAGGTGTGCTTGTCCATTATTCCCATTGATAAACGCCAATAATTGAGCGGAAAGTTTTTTCTAACATACGGTCGCACTTGGCTATGGGGATAATAGTTTTTTCGGCGGCGAGCGGATACCCCTCGTATTTTGCCATCCGCGCCCAATTTTCGAGGTTTCGGGGCGAAATTACAATATCAAGTTCCTCAGCCTCAATCTTTTTCTTGATTTTGTGATAAACGTTGATAATTTTTGAGACAAACGGACCACATTCGGGCACACGGTAAACCAACATCCGCTCCACAGCCTTGTCGGAAAGTTGCGCCACCTCCACAATCGAGTTGAAACGGTTGTAGAGTGCCTGATTCAACTGTTTTGTGCCAAAATATCCCACATTCATAGTGGCAAAAAAACGGAAATTTTTGTGACGACTCACCACATCGCCGTTGTCAAGACGCACAAAACCATTGTCGTCTAAAAGCGAGTTGAGGAACGCCAAATACTGCGGTTTGGCAAAGTTGATTTCTTCAAAAACCACCGCGCCGCCGTCTCTAATTGCCTTTGTAACAAAACTTTCCTTAAAAACAATCTTGTCGCCTTCGGGGATATACTTACCGAGCACAAATTCGTCGAGATTTTCGGTGCAGTTTACGGTTTCCATCACAGGCAATCCGGTGGACATACATATAAGTTTGCACGACATTGTTTTGCCTGTTCCCGCCGGACCGTGTAGAAGCAACGATTTAATATCACCCGAAGTTACTGCATTGCAAACACTTACAAGTTGTGGATCTAATCTAAACTCCGCACCAAGCGCAGGAATAAGGGCAAGTTGTTCGTCGGAAAATTCGTATGAAGGGAATTTGGCGATTTCAATTTCGGGAGCGTCTTTTTGCAGGTCAGCATCAAGAGCAAAGCAAACGTATGTATTTGTTTTTAAGGATTTTATATCGGCGTATGTAAGTTTATAATTGGCATATTTGTGACGCTGATAAAAATCTTCGCAAAGGATTACAAAATTTTCTTCGCCGTAATTGTTGAGTAATTCGTAAATATCGGCTTGAATATCGTTGTCGCTGATAAAATCTTTGGCTGCGAGAGCCACAAACGCCGCGCAAATCTTGTAATGTTCGAGCAAAAGTTCCTCTTCGGTTTTGTTGGTAATGGTATCAAAATACTCGTTCTCTGAGATGTTGTCGGGCACTGATGGAATTGCGTTATCATCAGAATCGTAGGCGCAGAGGGTGATGTTGTGCTGTTTTACACGCACGCGATAAGATGCTATGTTATTGGCGAATACGCCTTGATTGTGCCATTCGACAGAAATCGGAAAATGCACAATGTAGTCGCCGTCGGCTTTTTTGTAAAAAAGTTTACCCTTAGGCTTTTTGTCGTAATACGATTTGAGTATCTCCAAAAACATTACCACACCTTCGGCAATAGGTTGGCACAAAGAAGTTTTCGCTTTTGGCGACTGATTGTCGGGATGAAGGTAATATTTGGTAACATCATCGTGATGCTTGAATCCAAACCCATTGAAAATCAGGTCTGAATTCTCCCTCTGCAACGAAAACGCATCTTTGAATAATTTGGATTCGATCACATTACCTAATCTTATCAGTAAGCAACTTGATTTCAAATTTCACCGGCTTGCCAGTATGGAGCACGTTGTAAACAGCGTTGCAAATGGGAAGGTCGATGTTGTATTGTTTGTTGGTTTCAAAAATACATTTGCTGCCGTAATAGCCTTCTGCCACCATTTTCATTTCGAGCATTGCCGATTGAAGCGAATAACCCTGTCCGAGCATTACGCCGAGAGTACGGTTGCGGCTGAATTTTGAATACGCAGTTACCAATAAATCACCAAGATATGCCGAGGTTTTGATGTCGCGGGTGATTGGGTGAACAGTATCCACAAAGCGTTTCATTTCTGTTACGGCATTGGAAATCAGCACCGCCTGAAAGTTGTCGCCATAGCCGAGACCTTGACACATACCTGCCGCAATAGCAAAAATATTTTTGAGCACGGCGGCGTATTCTGTGCCGTAAATATCGTCGGTGATGGAGGTTTTGAGGTAACGACATTCGAGACAAGTGGCTATATCTTCGGCAGTTGAGAGGTTTTTGGATGCTATGGTAAGATACGAAAGACGCTGCATAGCCACCTCTTCGGCGTGACACGGACCTGCCAAAACGCAGAAATTCTTGTCTAAATCCACGTTGTAGGTCTGATTAAAATAGTCTGCCATAAGGATATTCTTGTCGGGAATCATACCCTTGATAGCCGAAACCACGATATGGTTTTCGAGCGTGCCGGTAAATTGCTGCATAGTGCTTTCGATAAAAGCCGACGGCACTGCAAAAATAACAATATCAGAATTGGCAACAACATCGTTGATGTCGTTGTAAAACTCAATTTTAGAAGTGTCGAAAATGAGCGAGTTGAGATACTTGGGGTTCTGACCATGCTTTTGGGCATAGTCGATATGCTCCTTCTTGCGGAGATACCAATTAACTTTGTTGCCCTCTTTCACATTGTTAATCAATACGCTAACAATGGCAGTGGCCCAACTGCCTCCGCCCACAACTGCTATTCTATGTTGTCCACACATTTATTTATTTTTTTTATATTAATGCAAAGGTATAATAATTAACTTCCATAAAAAAAATAAAAGCCGCTATTTGAATTTATAACGGTATGAATTTAACTTTATTTAACTTTTTGCGCCGCCGTTAACGTTGAGAGCAGCCTTGCCGACGCTCTGCAAAAGCCATTTTGGTGTGCTTGTGGCTCCTGTGATTCCAAGCCGCTGGACTCCTTGCAGCATTTCGGGTGTAACTTCTTCTATTTGAGATACATAATATGTGCGAGGATTGGCTTTTTGACAAGCCGAAAACAGATAACGGCCATTGCTGCTGTTGGCTCCCGCCACAAACAAAACCGCGTCAAACCGCCTTACATATTCGTCGAGATTGCTTACCCGATTTTTAACGCTGGAACATATAGTGTTGAATTTCAAAAACTTCACATTGTTGCCCACTTGGTTAACGCGGCGGTCAATTTCGGCGGCAAGAGCCTCGTATGATTCGTAACTCATTGTGGTTTGCGAATATAGCAATATATCTTTTGATAAATCAATGCTGTCGATTTCGCCTATCGACGAAATCACCACCACACATCCATTTCGCACCTGTCCCACAAGTCCAACCACCTCGGCGTGATCTTTTTTGCCAAATATAACAGTCTGAGCCTCAGGATATTTCAATGTATTTTCGTAAATAAGTTTGTGCAACCGCAAAACTATCGGGCAAGTGGCATCAATAACATTGATATGATTGGCTGAGGCTATATCGTAAGTGGACGGCGGTTCGCCGTGAGCCCGCAAAAGCACTGTGGCATAATGCGTTGTACGGAAATCATCGTACGAAAGGGTTTTCATTCCGAGGTCGGTAAGCCGTTGGGTTTCCTCTTGATTGTGCACCATTTCGCCAAGGCAGAGGAGCGAACCGCTTTTGGCAATCTCGTCTTCCGCCTTTTTGATAGCGTTGGTAACGCCAAAACAAAAACCTGCGTTTTGATCAATATCGATAATCATCTCTATGTAAGTTGCTTATACGCAGCAAGATTCTGCACAAGATTAAGAACGTGCTGAAACTGCCCTTCGATTGTCATTTCAGAATTGTCAACAAGCACAGCGTCGTCCGCCATACGGAGGGGCGATGCCTCGCGGGTGGTGTCAATTTTGTCGCGCTTAACAAGGCTGTCGAAAACTTCTTGATACGAAACGTTGTCGCCTTTGGCAATGAGTTCTTTGTAGCGGCGTTGTGCGCGTACTTCGGGTGATGCCGTTACAAAAATTTTCAAATCGGCATTAGGGAATACCACAGTGCCAATGTCGCGACCGTCCATCACCACCGAACTGTTTTCAGATAGTTTGCGCTGCAAATCTACCATCACCTCGCGCACAAATGCTACTGCGCTGATTGCGCTCACATTACGCGAAATTTCCACAGTGCGGATATTTTTTTCCACGTCCTCATTATTGAGGAGAGTATGCATAGTGCCGTCGGGCATACGCTTAAACGACACCTCTATATTATAGATATGCTTACGGAGCAAGTCCTCATCAGGAGCACCACCATCGACAATAATATTGTTTCTAAGTGCATAGAGAGTAATAGCGCGGTACATAGCGCCAGTGTCGATATAAAGGAATCCGAGATGTGCGGCAAGCGATTTAGCCAAAGTGCTCTTTCCGCACGACGAATGTCCGTCAATTGCAATTTGTATGGTTTTCATTATTGTATAGTCGAGTTGATTTTTTTCGGCGTAAATGTAGGGATTATTTTTGATTGTTGCAAAACTATCCTTATATTTGCCAAAAACTAAATCCTAAGAATATGAAACACACCTTTATTATTGCGTTTTTTGCGGTAATGGTTGTTACTGCTAACGCACAAAATCAAGTTGACACAACTGATTGGAACTCACTCTATTCCGCAGCCAAAATCTGCATCGAAAAAACCGACTACTTTACCGCATCACGGTATTTAGAAATGGCATCTAATATCCGCAAGAGCGATACGTTGCAACGCAAACTTGCTGTATGTTATTTCAACAGAGGTTATTACAAAAAATGTAATGAAATCTGCCTTTCGGTGCTGAATCCCGACACGCTCGAAAGCGACCTCTTTCTACTTACCCGAAGTATGAAAAAAGCCAACACCGACCCCGAAACCCAACTTTTTTATCAAAAATTACTATTCAACAAAAATATTCTTAATCAAACCAATACTATCAACCTTGCCCAAAATCTTATTGACATGGATAGTCTAGATGTGGCTATGGATTATCTTTTAAAATATTGCAAAATTGATTCTACAAACATAAGTATCAATGAGTTGAAAGCAAGAGTATATCTACTCAACGGTAAATACAACACAGCTATGTGTGAATACGAAAATGTGATTGCAGCCGGAGGTACTTCGCCCAACAACTATTTGGGTCTTGGTTTTGCGGCAAAACATGTCAAACAATATCAAAAAGCCCTTGACAATCTGATCATTGCTAACGCACTCACTTTCGACCAAGAACCAGATGTGCTTATGCAGTTGGGACTTGTTCAGATGAAAATCGACTCGTTGCACTACGAGGGAACACAAACTCTTAAACGAGCCGTTGAGGTTATGCAACCCGATCCCGACAAATTGAAGATTATTTATTCCAATTTAGCAGGTTATTACGAAAACAAAAATTGGCGCAAGGCTCTCGACTACTATCTCAAAATCAAGAGCATAAGCAATATGAATGCCGCACTATCGTACCGAATAAGCACTTGTTACAAAATGCTCAAAAACACCACAAAAGAGGCTGAATACCTCAGCCAGTTTATTGACCTCAGCGACGACAGCGTGGCCCTCAACTATGCTCGCAATCGCATCCGCCAAATCAAGAGCGATAAGTTTATGAACGGGGAGTAAGATTCTCCACCACCACTTCTGCCAAATCCTTCACCGGCAGGATATCTGTTTTGGCAAATGTCTTTTTGCAGAGGGGGCAGGATGTTACCACGTAGTCGGGGTTGTAGGATGCAAACTCGTTCATCACTTGGGCGGAGAGCACACTGCGTTCGTCCATAGAGATTTTGAGGTTCGACAGCGAACCACCACAGCAAAGTGCCTTTTCGCGCTCGTGGGCAATGGGCTTTACGGTTACGCTCTGTGAAAGAAGTTCGCGGGGTTGATCGTAGATGCCGCTGCCACGTCCAAGTTCGCAGGGGTCGTGATAAACCACATTCTTGTCGGAGGCTTTGAGGGTGATTTTGCCTTGCTTAACAAGGTCGAGAATATATTCTGAATGGTGTACAACCTCAACGTTGGGCAATGTGTAGTCTTCTTTAAACACCTTGTAACATATAGGACAGGTAACGAGCAATTTCTTTGCACCCGAATCCAAAATCATCTTGGTGTTGGTGTCGATAAGTTTTTGAGCGGCATCAAACTGTCCGGCGGTCATAAGCGGACGTCCGCAGCAGGGAGCCTTGTTCTCGTCCATAAACCAATAGTTTTCACCAGCGGCGTCAAGTATTTGAAGCATAGACTTTTTGATGGCTGGTGTGAGGTGAGTCATACAGCCGGCAAAGTATACAATGTCGGTTTTTTTAGCCTCAGAGGTTTTGAGGTAGTCGTAACTTGAATTGTATTGACGAGTGGTTTCAATACGCTGAGTAATACGCAGTTTGTTTACGTCGATACCCACCGGGCACGCCTCCTGACACTTGCCACAGATAAGGCAGTTGAAAAGCACTTCGTCGGTGAGGTTCTTGTTGCGGATATTTTTGAGAACGTAAACCGATTGCGAGTTTTTGATACCGGCAAGATTCAACTGACAAGCATCAATACAGATACCGCAGCGCGAACAACTGTAAACCTGAGCCAATGTGTAAGTGTTTACGCGGCGTTCTTTGAGCGTTACGCCCCAATTACGCAAGAAAATCAAGTTGATTTCGGCAGGAATGTGCATATACCTTGTGTAAGGCAACGCTACAAAAAACACTCCGAGCACAATAGAATATGTGAGCCACAGCGGATTGAGCCACGGTTCAAGATTTCCCAACGAAGCAAACGCGTCGCCTATATTATTAAAAATGGGACTTCCGTTGTGATAAACGCCTGCGGTAAATGTTTCGCACAAGAAACGCATCGGGAAAATCAACCAAAGGGCGGTGAGACCAATGCGGTCGCCGTAGCGCATACGAGTGGTGCGTTTCATACCAAAAGCCTTGCTGCGGAAACGTTTAAAATATGCAAGCATTACGCCGCTGAGCACAAAGAATAGGAGTATTTCCATTGCGTAGGCAAAGAAAACGTGCCCCGGAAAATCCACATTATCAGTTACATAATAACGGAAAAATACCGAGTGCTGAAACGGGAAAAACATCGACCCGTGATAACTCGACGCTTCAAAATGGCCTACTACAATGAGCAAAAACCATCCAAACGCCAACGACATATGCATATATCCGAGCAACTTATTGTTGCGGAATACATTACGGTGCAACAAACCTTCGCGGATGCTTTCCCAAATAGATTTGAGGGTCTTTTTAGAAAACAATCCTATGCGCACACGGATTTTGTCGATTTTGCTAAGGCCTATAAACCACTTGGTAAAACGCCAAATTACCACACCAAAGAGGTAAATTGCGCCTAATATAAAGGGGTAATAAAACAAGTCTTTAAATTCCATAGTTAGTTCTCCTGATTTTTAAAGTGAACGAGGGCTTTTTTGATAAGCATCACCACGTTTCGCAGGTTAACGCCACGCGGACACACCAAAAGGCATTTGCCGCAAAGCATACATTTATTGATTTCGGTTTGGAGGTTTTCTACCTCGCCGCGACGGAGCATAAGTTGCAAGCGGCGGATATTAAAATCGGTAAGGTTTCCCGCGCTGCAAGTGGCTGTGCAACCTCCGCACGAAAGGCATACCAACAGCGACGGCTCGTATTGAAGCACGTAGCGGAGAATCCTTCCGTCGAACTTGTCGAAATCTATCGAGCGGGCTTCTAATGTAGAGAATCCGAAATCCATATCTTACAGTGTTTTAAGGTATTGGTTGATTTGCACCGCACTACTGCGGGCATTTTCGATGGTTTCTTTTATCGACATTGGCGAAATACAGCATCCAGCGGCAAACACGCCTTTTTGCGAGAGTATGCCCGCACCAATGTGGAAGTCCTTGGATTTGAGAAATCCTGATTCTTCGCGCTCCACGTCAAACAATTCCGACACCTTTTTATTATGTTTCTTGGTGTCCATTCCGGCAAGAAGCACAAGCATATCGAGTTTCATTTTCATCGGGCGACCCGAAAGTGTATCCTCGGTTTTGATGGCAAGACGGTGGTCGGGAGTTTGCGACACTTCCGAAACGCGTCCACGGATAAACTGTATGTTGTGATGCTCCTGAGCGGTGCGGTAAAGTTCTTCAAAATGCTTGTCGTACATACGGAGGTCCATATAGTAACAGAAAATCTGAGTTTCGGGCAAGAATTTGCTCAACTCAATAGCCTGTTTCACACCCGTTACGCAGCACACTTTGGAGCAATATAGGTTGTGACATTTTTCGTCGCGCGAACCCACGCAGTGCACAATTGCCACACGTTTTGGATTTTCGCCAAAAGTGGTTTTAAAATCACCTGCGCGAAACTTATCTTCAAGGTCGCCTTGGGTAATTACATTGTCGTAAATCTTGTATCCGAGTTCCTCCTTGCGTGTGGCGTCAAAAAGTTCGTAGCCGGTAGCAATTACCACAGCATCGGCGGTGTAACGCACATTGCCGGTGTAGATATACCATTGATCGCCATTGCGTTCGGCTTTGTCTACCTCAGAGTTTAGTTTCAATTCGATATCAAATTTGGCTATACGCTCTTTGAGGTACTTTTTGATTTCGTCAGCCTTTTTAAAATCTGGGAAAAGGCAATACCAACGGTTGAGTTTTCCGCCGATGTCGCCTGTACGTTCTATAATTGTAACGCGGTTGCCGCTTTCAGCAAGTGTGCAGGCTGTTTCTACACCTGCAATTCCGCCGCCTATTATTACTATGTTGTTCATTTAGTTACGAATTATAAAGTGATTATGCATTATGAATTATGCATTATGCATTGTTATCTGGTTTGCTGTGGTATGTATTCTCCTATATTTTTGCCTGTCTTGGTTTTGTACATCCGGTCGTTGTCGTAGGGGATGCCAATTTTGTCTAAGAATGGACGGGGGTCTACTTGGTGCATTTGAAGACCGAGGTCCCAAGGGTCGTAGCCGAGCACAAGTCCTGCCATCTCTTCGTAGGTGAAAACGGGTATTGTGGTGTTGTCTTTGCCGTAACGGATACCGTGCATCTCGCTGATTACAAACTGCCAACGGTCGAGAAACATTGCGCAGCCTGGACAGTTGGTGAGTATTGCGTCGGGTTCGTAGGGCTGCATACTCTCAAATTTCTTTTTAGAATTTGACACTGAATATCCTCGGTTTGCCTGCACAAGATATTGGCGGAAACCAAATCCGCAGCAGTGGCGGCGTTCGGGATAGTCTACCGTTGCGCCTCCCCACGCCTTAATCATTCCTTGAAGCACTTGTGTAAATTCTGCACCGCCTTCGCCCTTGTCGGGAAACATCTTGGCGTAATGGCAACCTATGTGGTCAACAATTTTCAAGGGCTGTCCCGTGCGGCGGTTAACGAGCGGATATTTCATCTGCTCGGCTATGCGCATACGGAATTTGTACACAATGTCGGATGTGTGGGCTATGTTTTTGGGAATCATAAACTCACGTCCTGTGGCTTTCTTTAAATATTCGCGAATCTGTTCCAATTGCTCGGGATGATGTTTCCACGTTTCGGTAATTTCGATGTACATACCAAACGATGTAACGCACGAAGCCACAAAGTTTTCGTATCCGTTTTCGGTCATAAGCGAAAACTGACGTGCGATCACTGTTTGAATAGTGTTGAACGGCACCACATCAGAGTGATAGCCAATGCCGGTGCAAGTGGTGTGGTGAGGGTCGTCCCAAATGTCGCGACCAAGATTTTCTTTCAATACGCGCAAGAATGTTACCTCAGAACCCGGAAAAAAATTCTGACGGATACAACTGCGGGCGTAGTAGTATTTGTCGTCGGCGATTTCTTTGCGATAATCGCGGCTAACGGTATATATTGGTTCTTTCATTAATTACGAATTATGAATTGTCAATTATGAATTATGAATTGTGAATTGGCGGACGTACACGAGGTACGCCCCTACACATTTCCTTTAAAAATGTCAATAAAATATTGATCCATATCGTCGTAACCGAGGTCTTCGGCTTTTTGTTCCGAAAATTTGTTGATGGCATCTTGCAACTCCATAGCGCCGGTCTCCTCAAAAATACGGCGGATTTCGTCGAGGTCTTTGTCGTCGATTTTGCGAAGCACGCCTGCTCCGGGTTTGTGGAGGTTAGCGCCCATACGGTCGTAAAATTCAGGGAGATTGCGATAAATCCATTCCCACACTGGACCTTGTTCGGGGTGAAGGTCGGGTTTAACGCTTTCGGGTACAATGCAGTAGCCTTCGCCGAGAATGTTGCCGTTGAGCACCTTGCTGAGGGCATACTGCTGACGTCCGCGCTTAGATTCGGTAAAGTATCCGAGTTCTTGCGAATAGCGGCGAAGCACATTAATCATAAGTCCGGGCACGTTGTTTCTCGGGCATCGTGTCTTGCAGCTCATACACTGACCGCACAGCCAGATGAAATCTGATTTGAGCAGTTTTTCGAGTTCGGCATCGTCGCCAGTCTGCACAATATTGAGCAGAATGCGCGGATCGTAGTCAGAGAACTCTGCCGCCGGACATACCGACGTGCAGATGCCGCAGTTCATACACGCATTGAGCGATTCGTCGTAGCGTATATCCTGTTTTAAGCGTTCGCTAAGTTTCATGTTATTCATTTCCTTTATTGCGGTGCAAAGTTAGGGATTGAAAACGTTAAGGGCAAATTTAGAACGAAAAAATGAAATAATGCATTTTTTTGGGGGGAGGTGGAAAATAATTTACAAGAAACCCCGGACACCGTGCCGCACGAGTCGGCGATGGTGTCCGGGGCTACAGCGGTAGAGACGCCATAATATGACGTCTGTACAATGACGGTTACAGAGATAATTTAAACGATTGATTTCCAATTATCACAATCAGTATACCTGATTGGTTAATATGGATTTCGTCGTGCGATGATTTTGTTGTTGAAGTTGTTATTATTCGGCCTTGGAGGTCGATGATTTTGTATTGGCTGTCGGGTGCGGTTTCGATATAGATAGTGCGGTTGAATGACCAAACTCGGGTTTCTGAGGAGTTGTCGGCAATTTCCGACACTGGTGTGACATTATCATCTTTTTTAAATGAACCGAAGACCATCATATCGTTGTCGGGCATGGTGGCGGGGAGATCGTTCCAACCCATAAACACATATCCCTCTTTTACTGGGGCGGCTATATGTTCTATTTTGTCGCCATAGTGGAGAGTAACTGTCTGACATTCCTTGCCGTCGGCATAGAAACTGAGAGTGTACGTTCTGATTTCCCATTTTCCCGAAACAATTAAGTCGATGTCGGGCATGGTAGATTCGATTGTAGTTGAAGGAACAAATTTAAAACCAGGTTTCTTGGGTAGCAACGAGGCTATAGAAGCATTGTAAGCTGTTTCTACCACAATAGATTCTCCGTCAATATTAAAGGTGATAGTGTGCTTATTGGGAATATAGCTACCAGATATGGTTACATTCTTGTCGGGCATAGTAGCAGGCAAACCGCTCCAGCCAGAAAATTTATATCCTGTGCGTGCCGCAGGATTGGCTTTTAGTGTAAGAGGTGTGTTGTATTCCACTTGTTCGGAGCTGTATTCTTTGCCGTTGAGAAGGTAAACAAGATTGTGCTTGTTGATAGTATAAGTGCCGCGAATTTCAAGGTCTTTGTCGGGCATGGTGGCAGGTGGCGTATCTAACCACGTAAATGTGTAGCCGGGTTTGCCTAAGGTGGGAAGAGTGATTTCTTCTCCATAATATATCGACATTCCAGCCAGCGGATATGCTCCGTCGATATTAAAATCTATATAATGGAGATTAGGCTCTAACTCAAGATAGAGTGTAACAGGAGCGGTAATAACATCGGTATCGTAGTCCCACTCGATAGTTTTGTCGGCATCGGTGTAAAGATATGCGGTGTAACCCTCGCGAATGGGTCGGGTGAGCTTTTGACCGCTGACAGCATATATTGTCTGATTGCCTTCTGAGGTTATTAATGTTACCTCTATAGCCGACGCTTTGTCTACAATCTGAAAATCTTTAGAACTTGAAACAGTGTAGTTGCCGCCGGTTTTGTCTACTATCACTATATTGCCCGTACCAATGGCTCTGTTGTTTTGGTATACCACGGTGTATTCGTTGGAGGAAATTAAAGTAGTGCCGTCAAATACCGAAACTCTTGGTTCTATAGCTTCATCGTTATACACATACACTTCTGATTCGAGCAAGATGGTGGGCGAGGTAACGGTTTTTGCATTGATGGTAAACATTACCTCATCTATTGTTACACGGTATTTTTTGTTTGTAAGTGTGCCTGTAATGAGGTATTGACCTGCATCTTCGCCCGATTGACGCGAAAGAGAGCCTTCGAGTTTATCGCCAGACTTCAAACCAACTGTGGTATAGGTAAATTCGGTGGGGTCGTCGTCGCCGTATGTTTTAGAGAGTGCGTCGGGAGTTACAGTTACGTCGATTAACGCATCAATAGTGATTGAAACAGATTTAGTGCCGGTATAGTCGCCTATGCCAGTGATTGTTACAGTATAAGTACCTGATTCATTTACCACAGGTATAGGGTTGGATGTGGTAAAGTCGATATTTTCGCGTAAGGTGGTGCCGTTGACAGTTACGGTAAGAGTTATAGGTGTGTTATCGTAATATTCAGCCGAAGGAACAAGCTTTACAGTGTTGCTTGTAGAGGTAAGGTCGCAAGTCCAGTGGGCGGTGTATTCGCGTGGGTAGGTGCTGCCTTGTTTAATTTTAACTGATTTAGAAAGTCCGTCGATGCCAGTTCCGCTCCATCCGTCGAATATGTAGCCTGTGCGTGATGGATTATTGATTTGGAATGTAGCGTCCTCTACAGTGTAAGAAAACGGATTACCCCCCATTGAGCCGCCATTGAGGATGTAAGTGATTGTAGATGAATACGGAGTAAAATATCCGGGTTTTGAGACACCTTGGTCGATACGGGCATACGAGCCAGAAGCAGAACTAAATGTGGTACCTTTGCCGCCAACAATGTTTGGGCTGTTAGCAAAGCACATTCTATCGTCGGTGACATTTTGGGTAGACCATCCATCCGAAACGTATATTGTTTTGAGGTTTGTACAGTTGCTAAACATTGCCTTTATGGATGTAACTTTGGAAGTGTTGAATTTTTCTAACCTAAGTTCTGTGATATTTTCACAACCCATAAACATTTGCTCCATATTGGTTACGAGTTTTGTATTGAATAATTTTAGGATAGAAAAGTCGGTAGCTCCGCTGCATTTATAAAACATACCCTGCATATTGGTGCACGTATTTGTTATCAAACATTCTGCGGCGTCTAAAGCTGACGAAAAATTCCTAATTCCCGAACATCCACTAAACATATTCGACATATCATAGGCCTTGTTGGTATAAAAGCCGTCGAGAAAATTGATTGTAGTGAGCGACTTACATCCGGCAAACATATTAGCCATAGTGCAATTAGGATTATCAGCATAGTTTTGACGACTTGGTAATTTAAGAGTTGCTAAATTAGAGCAGCCGCTAAACATATAACTAAAATCAGTTACCTTATATACACTTCCTAATAGTTGAAGTTTTGTAAGCGACTCGCAGTTGTAAAACATATATGCTGTATTTTTGGTATTACTGCTGAAATGAAAATAGTTGATGCCATCTATTGTAGTGAGGTTTTTGCAACCGCTAAACCATTTGTAGCATGAAGTAGGCCCAACATTATTAAATGACGGGTCGAAAACCACTTTGGTGATGTTTTCTGCGTTGGATATCCACCCAGGTTCGTTGTCTCCGCTGTTGAGCTCAAAGCATAAATCGGAATTTGGATTGTAATAATTGTCGTTGCAAAACATCAGTGTAGTGCTATTGTACATTGTAGCATAGCTATTTTTGGTATTTGTGTGTGGAAGTAAATAATTATTGGTGTTGGCATAGGTTTGGTCGGTTTTTGAACTTGAATATTTTATTTTCCCACAGAGACTGGTGCATCCATAAAACATATCTTTTCCATTATTTCCTGTTACTTGGCTCATATCCCAGTTGCTGCTCACAAGTATAGCCTGTAACGAAGAACAATATTGAAACATAGAGCCAGTACGGGTGACATTTTTGGTGTCGAAAGTGCTTAGGTCTAATGTTCTGAGCGATTTGCAGTTGCTAAACATACCGAACATACTGGTGATGCCAGAGGTTTGAAACCTATATATTACGCCGCTGTACGTAGATGTGAATTCGATGTCGCGGAGATTGATGCAATAGTCAAACATAGCATCGAGAATGGTGATGTTTTTTGTGCTTATGAATCCCAATCCTTTTACCTCTTCTAAGTTTTGCAAGTTGCGAAACCAATAGTTGAAATCTCCTGGCGCATGGGATCGCATAGAAGGGTCTATTACTACCTTTTTAATATCCTTACCATAACTGGCATTTTGAAACTGATAGTCCATCTTTGAACTCAGGTCGTGGTAAGTGGGTAATTGGGTTTGTGCATTGGTAGGGTTTCCATAATATATGGTTAGCACGCCGTTGTCTAATATGGAGTAGTATTTTTCTGCAACTGCTTTGGTACTTGTTGCAGTTATTGCTACTATTAGAATCAAGATGATGGTTTTGAAATAATGTTTTAGTTTCATTGCTTTATAGTTTTTTAGTTAATAATCTATAGTGCAAAAATAGGCGGTGAAGGGGGTAAAATGTTAGGATTTTACGTCCAAAAAATAGGATTATACGCTCAAAATAGTAGTATTATTTATAAAAAAACCGCCCGAGAGGTATTTCTCGGGCGGTTTGGCGGTAGAGACGCCATATTATGACGTCTCTACAATGAAAAGACGTATTTACAATGCCAATTTAAACGATTGGTTGCCAATTATCACAATCATTATTCCAGATTGGTTGATTTGGATTTCGTCGTGTGTGGATTTTGTTGTTGAAGTTGTTATTACGCGACCTTGGAGGTCTACGATGGTGTATTTGGTGTCGGGAGCGGTTTCGATGTAGATGGTGTGGTTATAGCTCCATACTTTGGCTGTTTCTGATTCGGCTATTGCGGCCACAGGTGTGGCATTGTTGGCAGTGTAAGAGCCA
The DNA here is from genome assembly GCA_017394445.1 of Bacteroidales bacterium. Classification (GTDB taxonomy): domain Bacteria; phylum Bacteroidota; class Bacteroidia; order Bacteroidales; family UBA3824; genus UBA3824. Next base: position 16,958 of record JAFPYT010000191.1, read on the forward strand.
GTGATGGTGATGTCGCTGTCGGGCATTGTGGCGGGTATGTTGTCCCATCCAGAAAATGTATATCCCGACTTAGTAGCCACAGAGGGAGCAATAATTATGTCGCCATAATACATAGTAACGGTTTTGTATGTTTCGCCATCGATAACGAATGTTATAGTATACTCTTTTGCAGAGAATCTACCTGTAATAGTTAAACTATTGTCGGGCATAGTGGCAGGTGCTTCGCTCCAGCCAGAGAATCTGTGACCTTCTTTGGTGGGTGCGGCAATCAGAGTGATAGCATCGCCGTAGTGCATTTCAATTTTCTTGTATTCTTTGCCATCCACTTTGTAGGTTAGCAAGTAGGTGCTAATTTGCCAAGTGCCCTCTACCACCAAATTTTCGTCGGGCATAGTGGCGGCGAGTGTTGCCGAGGGAACAAATTTATATCCAGGTTTCTTGGGTAGCAACGAGGCTGTAGAAGCATTGAACTCTGTTTCTACCACAAAAGTTTCGTCATTTACCTTAAAGGTGATAGTGTGCTTGTTGGGGATATAGCTGCCGGTTACGGTAATATCCGCATCGCGCATAGTAGAAGGCAAAGACGAAGGTGTCCAGCCTGAGAATGTGTAGCCAGGTTTGGCGGGATTACCAAGTATTGTGATAGGTGTGCCGTATTCAACAAATTCACACTGTTGATATATTTCATCATCGATGATATAGGTGATAGAATGCTTACTATTCGAATAAGAACCCGAGGCAGTAAAATCTTCGTCTGGCATTGTTTCTGGAATAATTTTGTCCCATAGAAATGATTTACCCTCAACAGCTGTCTGTTCTGGAGCAACAATAGGTGTACCGTAAGCAGTTTCTTGGTTGTAAACCTCTACCCCATCCACCAAGAATTTCAAGATATGTTTGTTTATCTGCCACTTAGCATAGAGTATAATATTATCAGATGATATCATAGTAGTCTTTATGTCAAATGGATTTTGACAATTTTGGTCCGAGTATATGCCTAATAATGTATATCCTATTTCTAAGAAGTCTGCGGGTAAGGTCAAATAGTCGTTTTTGGGAACATATAGTACTTTTTCTGGTTCGTTTGCAAAATCTAGGTATTTAATTGTAACTTTATAAGATAGGTCTTGACTTACTATTTTAAAAGTACCAGTACCCGAAACTTCGTAATTACCACCTGGTTTGTCGGTAATGATAATGGAACCGATTCCCTCCTCAGTATTGTTGCGGTACGATACAGTGTATTCCGAACTCGGCACTATAACATCTTCACCATCAAACACATACACATTAGGCTTGATAGCACTACCAGAATATGGGTATACCGAGGATTCTGTTTTAATAATGGGGTTGTTAAGTTTTTTTGTTTTTATTACAAAATCTGCGTCAGACAAGGATATTGTATAGTTAGAGTTAGCAAGAGAACCTATTGTAATCTTATAAGTACCTACATTTTCACCTTGTGTCTTGTCGAATGAAAGGCTTCCGGCAAATTGGTCGTCGCCGATTAGATTGGGAGAAAAAGTATAGTTTATCACAGGATCTGGGTCGGCGTATATCTTTTCAGCATTTTCTGGGGTTACTGTAATAGAAATAGGGTTAACTGTTACTGAAAAAGTTTTAGAACTGTGATATTTCGAGCCTTTGCCCTGCAGTGTTACTTGATATGTACCAGCATTTTTAATCTCTCCATACGGTTTGATAGAGGTTATAGTGTAATCAACACCTTGTTTAAGAGTGCCGAAACGCGAATCTAAAACTAACAATGGAATAGTACTTCCTGTATATGATTCTTTTTCTGGTAGCACAGTTATATAATCGCTAGTCATAGATGTACTAAACAAAGCTCTAATCAAAACCGTACCACATGTACCCTTTGGAATTGTAATAGTGTTGCCAGAAGAATAATTAGTAGACCCACCAAAACATTGTATTCCTTTAAACGTATAGTTAGAATGAGTACCACAATCCAAAGTGAGAGTGATAGCAGGATCATCAGCGGTACGCTTATAAATATATGGAGATAAACTAACCGATGGTGCAGAAATCGGCCATGCCGCACAATAAACTTCATATTCGTAAACAGAAAAATAACCAGAGATTGAATATGGATCTTCGTTGCTATATAAATTATTAATATCATCTACTTTAGCCATACTACCGTAAGTAATTGAAACTGATGTTCCACATCCTCCTTTTAGTTTGTTACAACCTTCAAACATATCACTCCACCTCGCATCTCCGGTTTTGAAGTAATCGGTATAACTATACATCATTATTCTTTCTAAGTTAGAACACCCTTTAAACATACTTGAAATATTTTTCGGGGAAAGATATGAATAATTCTTTTTTCCAAATCTAATTTGAACTAAATTGCTACACCCTGCAAACATATAACTGAGATCGGATGCTTTGGAACATAATAAATAACATTTTTTATCTTCTGAATTAACATCATAGAGGTTTAAAATAGACGTAAGACCTGTACAATTGTAGAATAAATAGCTATAATCTGTTGCGGGACTTTTCCCTATTTTAGCTAAAACTTGTTCTGCTACTGCATTAGGTAGTTTTGAACATCCGTCAAACATATGTGAAACACTTTTAAGATTAGAAAAATCTACATAATCTAAGCCCTCTATTGAGGTAAGATTTTTGAAATCTTTAAACCAGGATGCCAAAGATGTTGGAGAGTACATATTGCTAGAGTTTCCCCGTGCTTCATTGGGCATAAATACCACTTTAGTAATATTAGCAATAGTTTTAGAATCAATTTCATCCCAATACAAATACTGACAAAAATCGTTAGAAAAACGACCGGTTTTAGCTTGTTTACCATAAAAAATGTAGAACTCATTATTACGAATTATACAGTATACCCCTCTTGAGGTAAGCCCTTGGAAAAAAGGATAATCTACCCAATCGAGCTCATTATAATCAAGATTTGAACAGCCATAGAGCCAATTATTCTTACTAGTAGCCTGTGAGCCAAAAAGTTTCGGATCAGAGACAAAAATACGACGTAAGTTTGAACAGCCATAAAACAAATTATCCATATTAGCTGATGGCCCGCGACCTTCCCAATGGTTAAAAGCTGTAAGATCTACCCAATACAAACTTTCACAATTGCCAAACATTGTATTCATATCAGTAACCGTTTTAACATTCCACTGATCCATACCCCTAATCATCCATAACTTTGTACACCCCTGAAACATACAGTTAAAATCTGTAATCTGGCTGACATCCATATTTTGCAAACCGTCAACTATTTCAAGATTTGGTAAATCATTACAAAAACGATTGATACTGGTAGGTGTATAATTATAATAACTATGATCAACAATAAATTTCTTGATTAGTGTTCGGTTAGCATATTTCTTCTGCTGCCAAACGTTGCCATAGCTATTCGATTCATTACATAACCAAATAACGTCAGTAGATGTTTTTGGTGTGGAATTACTACCTGCTAAGCCAGCTTTAAGAATTAACTCTCCTGTTGAAGAATTCCATTCTGTCCAGCATTCGTAAACTGCGGGTGAAGAGTTTTTTGAACTGGTTGTTTTAGCCCCCCATACCGTATCAGCCGAGCACAAAGCTATACACCAGGTAACAGCAAAATAAAGGAGAAAGCGAAATACGCCCCCTCCTGCACGTTTTTTGTAATGTTTATTTTCCATATAAATTAAGTTTAATAATTGTTGTTATTACATAATATAATACTAATTTCCAAACTATATGGTTGCATGGCAGTTGTAAGAATGAAAAAGAATTGAGTTTTTTACAATGCCAATTTAAACGATTGGTTGCCAATTTTTACAATCATTATTCCAGATTGGTTGATTTGGACTTCGTTGTGTGTAGATTTTGTAGTTGAAGTTGTTATTACGCGACCTTGGAGGTCTACGATGGTGTATTTGGTGTCGGGAGCGGTTTCGATGTAGATGGTGCGGTTGTATGCCCAGACTTTGATATCCTCGCTTTGGGTAAT
>JAFPYT010000192.1 GCA_017394445.1 Bacteroidales bacterium
GTTAAAAAAATCCCGTTTTATTTTGAAAACGGGATTAAAGGTAAAAATATAAATATGAAAAAAACTATGAGATTGTCTTATTCTTCAATCTTGTTGCCTCTGTTGTCGATAAAGAAGTAAGTGGTGTCGTTACCGATTTTGAGACAAACTAACGCCTTGCCGTTGCAGAAAGTTTCGCCTGCGCCTTCCATTTTGCGATAGTTGAAGTCGAACATAGGCGGAATTACAATCTTGCCTGTGGTGTCAACATATCCGAATTTACCTTTTGAAAGGTCGTTTTTGTCGTAGCGGTATTTAAAGAGCCACAATCCTTCGGTGGGTCGACGCATACTTAAGAAGTAAGTAGTGTCGCTGTTGATATTGTTTTGCACTTCGGTGATATAAGCATTTCTGCGGTTTTCGGCGTTGCGGTATTTGCGTTGAGCAACGGTGTCGGTGTTGTCGTATCTGATAGCGCGTTTGTAAGCTGTGATTGCGCTGTCGATAAAGTGAGGATTGTCGTTAGAGAAATTCTCCATATAGTAGTCGCCAAGATTCATTTGCACATCGTGAGGTGTTTGAATAGCAGTGGTTTCTATTTCGGGTTGAACAGCTTTGTTGGCTAAGTATTTACCAATAAAGAATATAGCTGCAACGCCGAGCAACAACAATATTACGGTGATTAATCCCCACCAAGCTTTGCGGCGGAGTTTCTTTGCATGAGCGTTTTCTTTTATCGACGGGTCTTTGCGTTGAGCGTTCCAATATGCAAACGGAGCAATAAATATATTAAGCCAACGTAGCCATTTGTTTTTGAAAAAGTTAGTACCCTTATCGAGCGATTTTGCAATTTCGTAACGTTTTTTGAGGTTTTCGTCGGCAACATTGTAGTTGCGAGCAGTTTTGAAACATTCAGCGGCATTGGCAAAATCACCAACTTCTAACAGAGCCTCGCCTTGAGCCTCAAATTTCTTGGAGTTTGCCTCGGCATTTTCGCCATCTTTGAGCTCGGCAGCATCTTCGTATTCTTCGTAAGCATTGATATAGTCGCGAGTTGCAAACAAGAGGTCGCCCTTGATCATTTTGTACATAAAAGAGAGCGTGTTGCTATTTTCGCGAATGCCGGCGTCAATTTCGCTTTTGCGATTGTCGGGAAGAATATTTTTGTATTTTATATACTCATAAATATAAAGTGCGCGCGAAGGTTGATACTTGGTAGCGTATGCATCGGCTTTGTAGATGAGGTCGCTTGCCGGAGTGCTTGAAAGGTCGCCAAATTCAAAGTCGTTGAGATAGTTAGGCACTTTGCTAACTTCGCGGCGAAGGTCGAATATTTTGCGCTGTTTGTCGGTGAGGTTGGTTTTGTGGAGTAGTTCAAGTTCTTCAAACTGCTCTTTAAACTTGATGGTGTTTTCAAGCTCACCGATTTTTGGTTCTTGACTGTTGGTGTTGTTGGTTGCTGCAACAGGTTTTGGAGCGGCTGCAACTGGAGCGGCTTATGCAATAATAGGCGAGGCTGCTGCGCTAATAGCTGCCGCCACCGCTTCGGCATTGGGAGCCGAAACAGTTTTTATGGTTTGCGTGGTAACGGTAGTGGTTGTGGTGGTAGTAGTGGTGTGGGTTTCGGGCTCTGCCTTTGGCTCGTCTACCACAGCTACGTCTGACGAAAAATCAAGGAGGTCGTCGCTGTTGCCGTCAACGTCAGATGTGTATTTGTGTTCTGATTCAAACCATTTGCCTGTGATTTTAAAATCAGCCAAAAGTCCAAAAATAGCTTTGCTGTCGATTAGCAAAAGTTCTAATCCGTTTTCTTTGGCAATACGCGAAGTCCAATTTTCCCACCAAGAGGTTTCTTCGGACGTAAGTTTTGTAGGTACTATTAGCACCCATTTCTTTATGTCGTTGGTTTTCATAAAGGGTAGATTGTCGTTGAGCGACTTTCTGATTTGCCCTTTACGCGAGTTAGAAATACCGTCGGTAAAAAATTTGGGGAGGTAAATAATCGAGTTTTTACCTGGATTGTCCACCTTCGAGGTGTCGTTTTCTAATATATCAGCCGATTTAATGATATTGTGGTCGGGATATTTTAGCCTCATAATGTCTTCACAGAGGTCGCAGAATGTAAGTCTTGCCACCTGTTCGTTTTCGTATGCATTCCTAAATTCGTCCCACGTATGTTGCATAATTATTTGTAAATGTGTAAGTTGGTTGATGTTGTGTTTTGCCTTTGCCTAAGCGGTTGTATACTTATGGCGGTTAGGCAAATATACAAATATTTATGTATAAAACAAATATGAAGATTATTTTTTTTATAAAAAACTCCCCGAGTCCTCACGGATACGGGGAGAAACTTTAAAAATTATGGATTATGACAATATATACGCGATTGACGTACGGCACAAAGGTAAAAAATATTTTTTATCTAAGCACGTTGTTGGAGATATTTTTTTATTTTTGTGATGTCAGAATTATGAAGAACAAAATTTACATATTAGCAATTGCACTTTTTGTGGTGCTTGGAACGGTGACGGTGTTAGCATTATCCAATTTAAAAA
>JAFPYT010000193.1 GCA_017394445.1 Bacteroidales bacterium
GGTCGATGTCGCCAGCCTTAGACGCCGAACGACCTGCTGCAAAGTCGTCTTGAACCACGATTTTGGCTTTCAAACCGTAGTCTTTGTAAAGGATGCAGTCTTCGTTGGGGTCGGCGCCGTTGTTGAGGTACATAAACGGAAGGAATCCTGCGTAAGTGTTTGTACCTATTGTAATTACGTCGGCATCAGAACCGCCGCCGTTTTTGCCAGCGTAGTAAAGTCCGCCTGCTACTGCGCCCACTCCGGCTACGCCTATAAGTGCTTTTGCAAATTTTGTTAGTGCCATAGTTTTAGAAATATTTGTTTTGTAATTTGTTTGAACTTTCTTCTAATTTTACAACTTCGGCATTATTCATAATGTTTACCTTGTTGTCTTCGAGTATGCCGGCAAATCCGCCGTTGTTGTATTTGTCGAGTATAGCATCTGCCTTTGCGCTTGCCACAGCATTGTCGAGGCTGATTTCGTCGGTGATGCCGCTTTCGAGGAAACTATCCATCTCGCCTATCCAAGTGGCGATGTCGAGGTCCATTTTTTCCATAGCCATATCAAAAGCGTCGTCGGTTTGCGGATTGAGCAGCGACTTCATTACGCCGAGGGTCTTGTGGTTGGCCTTCATCAGTTCGTAATCTTCCTCTTTGAGTTTGATTTCGCTTTCGGTGTATTTTACCTTAATTTCGGCAGAGCGTTTTACCTCGGTGAGAATTTCGATCATACGTTTTGATTTTTCGTAATTGAGCGAACGTTTTTTTACGCTTTCGTCGAGTTGCGAAATATGGTGTTCGAGGAGCATACCTTCTTGACCGTTGCCGCGCTGTTTAACGATGTTGAGGCGTTGGAGAGCGTCTTGAAGTTCTTTTTTGTTGTTTTCGAGGGCGCGTTCGTTTTTGATGTGGAGACCGCGCATTTTGGTAATGCCGTCGTCGATTTTTGTAAGGCGGTTTTTCATCTCCTTAACTTTGCCTTTGGCAATGGCAATGGGGTCGATTTCAACAATCAGACCTGTGAGTTTGCGCATTATCACAAAGTAGAGATTTTTGAAAAAGTTTCGCGATTTATCGTTCATTATCAAAAAAACAATCAATGCGAGCACGCCAACGAGCGCTGCAAGAGTGATTGCGTTTTTGGTAAGGTCGATAAGAAACGGCAGGTATTTGTAAAAAGCAAAGCCCAACGCGCCAATCATAGCCACGAGGGTAACTTTTGCCAATGTTCCGCCCGGTTTTTGCCAAGGCGATTTGTGTTGCGGAAGTTCGTTCATTGAAGTATTAAGTTTAATTTGTTCTTTTCATTTTCGAGTTCTTGCACCACGATTTGGAAAGTGGCGTCGTATTGAGCGCGTTTGGCTTCGAGTTCGGTAGAACATTTGGTTACGTCGGCCTGAATAGTTTGGATTTCCACATCAATCTGGTTGATTTTGTTGAGGAGTTCCTCGCGGCGCTTTTGGAGGTCTTCGATTTTTTTCTTAGGCGAGTTGATTTTGTCGTTTACATATTGGTTGTAGCCTTGCAGCACGTTGTCGTACTCGCTTTTTACAGCCTTTTTGTAAAAGTCGATACTGTCTAACACCCTCTGTTTGTTGAATTTGGCATCTTGTGCGCGGAGGCTGTGGAATGCAGCCACAATACGTGCGGTTTCGTCGGGTATGGCGTTTTTAAAATCTTGGCTTTCAACAATTTTGTTTAGTTCAAAATAGTCGTTGCCAGGCACGTTGCTTTTAGCGATAACCTCCTTGATCATTTCAAGGATATTCTTGTCGACATTACCGCCCGGCATAGTTACGGGAGGCACGTTTACGGTCTCTTGCGAAGGGTTTGTATTAACGGTTTGGGGAGCGGTGTATTGCGGCTGTTGTACCTGATTTTGAGGCACTTTGGCTTTGAGTTGCGGTTGCTCAGCCTTGGCTTCCTGCTCCTTTTCTTCGTTTACAATAAATAAGTCTTTAAAAAATCCCATTTCCTATTAATATTAAGGTTTATTATTTTGCAAATATATTAATAAGAAATGGGATTGTCAAGAAATTTTGTAATTTTTTTTGCGGCTTAATCGCCAGCGGCATCAGAAAAATCTTGGCAGCACATATTGCGGTATTTGGAGTGTTCACCTATTGCCACGCCTACTCTTGTATAGGCATCGCCAAGGATGTTTTTGCGGTGACCTACTTTTTCGTTGCCCTCGTCGATAAGCAACTGACGTATAATTTGCAACGGATCAGAATATCCAAACGAAATGTTCTCTGCCATTGAGCCGCCATTGTAGTATTTTGCTACTCTGACAAATGTGCCGGTGCCGTCGGAAGAATTATGCTGAACCA
>JAFPYT010000194.1 GCA_017394445.1 Bacteroidales bacterium
ATCTCCTTTGCCACCGCCGACGACAGCACACGGGCATCGGTACGAGGATAGGTTACAAGTTTTTTCTCGTAAAGTTCCTGAACTATGGCAAGAGTTTCATCTGGACTGATTTTAAACAACTTAGAACACTCGTTTTGCAATTCGGCAAGGTTGAAGAGCAACGGCGGATTTTTTTTCTCTTTCTTTTTTTCAATATTTTCGATAACGCCCTCGTTACCAAAACTTTTCATAAGAGCCACGCACTCTTCGGCATCCTCTTTTTTCTTAAAACCATTCTCCTTAAACAGTTTTGGCGAATTGAAGTAATGCGAACCCTCCACAGCCTTCCAATCAGCGGCAATAGAACCGCCATCTTTGCTAAAAGTGCCTGTAATTCTGTAATATGGCGTTTTTACAAACTTGCGTATTTCACGTTCGCGGCGCACCACCATACCCAGCACGCAGGTCATAACGCGCCCCACGGCAATCACCACGTTTTTGTCGGCTTTGAGGTGATTTTTGAGAGTATTACCATACTTGATGGTAAGTATACGCGAAAAATTTATACCCATAAGATAATCTTCCTGAGCACGGAGATACGCCGAATCGGAGAGCGCATCGTAAGCATCCCAAGTTTTTGCCTCCTTTATGCCGCGAAGAATTTCTTCCTCGGTTTGCGAATCGATCCAAACACGGCGGCGAATTTTATCGGCGGGAACGTTAGCCATCTGATCTACAAGACGATAGATATATTCACCCTCGCGTCCCGAGTCGGTACAAACATAAATACAATCTATATCGGCACGTGTAAGTTGCTGTTTTACAATGTCAAACTGTTTTTGCACCGACGGAATAATCTCATAAAGAAATTGTTTTGGTATAAAAGGTAAAGTATCTATCTGCCAGCGTTTTAGGTTAGGGTCGTAGATTTCGGGGTAACTCATAGTAACGAGGTGACCCACGCACCAAGTAACCACATTGGCACCGCCCTCCCAATATCCGTTGTAACGGTTGAAGGTATCTTTCAACGCCTTAGCAAATTCCTGAGCCACACTTGGTTTCTCGGCTATAAAGAGATTTTTTCCCATTGGTTTGATAAATTTTTCGTGGTGCAAAGGTAAAAAAAAACGGATATTACTCGATTTTTTTTAAAACATCCCTCCAAGCCGCTTAGCAAGATACTCCTGCTCGGTTTGTCCTGGGGTGGGATAAAAAATGGCGGAGGCTTTGAGTGCCACAAGGTCGAGAATGGTGCTGTATCCCGAACGGCAAATTACTATTTTTGAAGATGTTATGGCATCGGCTAAGGCATCGGATGTGAGCATATTTTTAAAAACCACATTGTTAAAATCTTTGAGCGGAGGGGTGTTTTCGGGTACTCCACGCACAAAAAGAATCTTTTGTTGAGAATCCTTTATCTTGTCTAATAAAAAACGCTCAAAAATTGTGCGCTGATTTTCTTGACCCGATATAAGTATCAGTAAATCATATATTTTATCATTATTTTGCGAATAATTACAAAATCGCGAAAGTATACCCACCTTTACAAATTTTGGGTTATTCCCTACCCTGTCGGCGGCTAAACTGCCCGAAAGCGAAAAACCGTTTTCAAAATCGGGTATCAAACATTTAGTAAACCGCTGTAAATAAAGGCGATGCAATGCTCCAAGCAGTTTCTCTAATACACCAAAACCAGCAGGAAGTTTAGGGTAAACCTGATGAGTTACAAAGTAGCACTCTAAACGCCTAAAAATCAATCCGTAACGATTGTCGGAAATTATGGTATCGATACCTTTTTTTTTGATAATACGCTTTACAAAAAAATGCTCTCGAATGGCATTTACCGCAAGCACGGGCAGCCACGAGAGCATTGTAAAAATTGTTATCCTATGAGCAGGATAGCGTATAGGACGGTCATTGATGGTAATTATCTCAATATTAGGAAGTTCTGCATTAAAAAATTCCCTTGCATTTGGTCCGCAAACCACTGTTACGCAGTTATTTTTGGTGAGAAACCTCACCACGGGCACCATACGAGCCGCGTGTCCGAGCCCCCAATCGAGCGGACTTACCAAGATATTACGCCCAACAAAACGACTGAAAAACTGCACTATTTCAGCGTTATAATCACGTCGCCTTTGGGGAACGAGTTTATTTTAATCGGCACTTTCACTGTTTTTTTGCCAGTGATTTCAGCGTCAACACCCGTTACCGAGGCCACTTTTTTGTCGAAATTAAAAATGGCGGTATACTGAAACATACTCGAAAAATCCATATCTGAGTTCCCATTTCCATCGCCTTCATTCATTTTGTCAAACAACTCCTTCATTTTGTCGAATTGAATCGAAATTTTGTTGCCGTTTTTGGTACACTTGATACCGATGTCGTTAGTTGAGGCATCTTCAAAGTCAAATGAAATGAAATACTTGTCTTCTTTTGAGCCATACTTGTAGTTAGTAATGCCTTTAAGAGATTCCTCGTTGCCGATAATTGCAGCATTCATAACGCTGTCTAATTGCTGAGTAAGCGAATCTGTTTTTTCTCCAACAAATGCGCTCACTGCGCTGTAATCCACTTCGGTGTAACTTGTACCCGACATATCGTTGTGGATAGTGTACTCTTGCGTAATAATGCACGACTGAAACATCAGTACGCTCAAAATGATTGCTAATAATTTGATACTTTTCATAATGATAAAATTTTAGAATTATTACTCCGAAACTTGAACGTTGACGCCAAGTTCCGATATTTTGTTTTTGATATTTTCAAGTTCTTGGTGAGTGGCCTTGCGGAGAGTTTTTTCGGGAGTGTCGCGGTCGATGGTGTAAATCATCACCTGCTGAGGCCTCAACTCGTCCACAATTTTTAGCCAAGCCGACAATTCATTTTCTGCCATATTGTTGATATGCAAGCCGTTGACATCGCCTTCAAAAAACATTGTCTGTAAAATAAACTTGCCGTTAAACTGTTTCAAAAGGTTGACAGTATCGCTTACAGTATAATGTGCGGTGGGTCGGTTAACAGCCTTTACAGTAGCGTCAAGGGCAGAATCAAGTTTTAGAATATTCATATCCACCTTTTTAAGAGCGTCCACAACTGATTGATTATTAATCATTGTGGCATTGCTCAGCACCGAAACCTTGGCATTAGGATAAAACCGCGAGCGAAGGTTGATAACGTCATCTATAATTCCGGCAAAATCGGGGTGAATGGTAGGTTCGCCATTGCCTGCAAATGTGATAGAATCAACAGGCTGATTATCAGCGTGCAACTGAGCAAGTTTTTGCAAAAGAGCATCCTTCACCTCGTAACGTGAAGGCAGCGAGATAGAGCCTCCGGGAGTGTTGGCGCCACATTCGCAATAAACGCAATTAAAATTGCAGTATTTGCGGCTGACAGGCAACAAGTTAATCCCAAGCGAACTGCCAAGACGACGGCTGTGGATAGGTCCAAAAATAGTCTCGCTAAAAAGAATTGTTGACATTATTTTATAACATTTAGTAATTTGTTCTGTCTTCTTTGTCTAACCAAAGTTTAAACACCGCCGCGCCCTCGTTTGGCATAAAATTAAACGCCGGAACGGAGCGTTTTTCGGGGTCGATATTGATTTCGCGATAGATAAAATCATCGTCGAATCCGGCTTTGGCGGCATCTGAGCGGGTGCCAGCGTAATAAATAGTTTTGATGTGCGCCCAATAGATAGCCCCGAGGCACATAGGGCAAGGTTCGCACGAAGCGTATATTTCGCAGCCGTCGAGCATAAACGTGCCTAACTTTTTACAAGCCAAGCGGATAGCATTAACCTCGGCGTGAGCGGTGGGGTCGTTGTCGGGCGTTACGCTGTTGGCACTTTCGGCAATCACTTTGCCATCCTTAACTACCACTGCGCCAAAGGGTCCGCCGCCTTTTTTAACACTTTCGGCAGCCAAATCAATGGCTCGCTGCATAATTTCTCTGTCCATATTAGTTTATTTGGTAAAAAATATCCAATTTTGCTTTCTGCAAATATAATAAAAATTACAATGAACATTATCGATACACACACACATTTTTACAGCAAATCGTTCGACAACGACCGCAGCGAGGCAATTAACCGAGCCTTTGAAGCCGGAGTTTTTAAGATGATTGTACCCTGCTGCGATGTGGATTCTATGCTGAAAACCAACGAGTTGTGCAATCTTTATCCGGGACGGCTTTTCCCCGCGTTCGGACTTCATCCCGAAGATATTACCGACCGTAAAAAACAGTTAGACGAAATTTTTCTTTCGCCAATGATGCAAAACGCCGTGGCTGTTGGCGAAGTGGGTATCGACCTCTATTGGAAAAAAGATAATCTTGATATTCAGTCCGAAGTATTTGATTATCAGATACAAAAATCAATAGAACTGAATCTTCCGCTAATAATTCACTGTCGCGAGGCATATCCGCAAACAATAGACATTTTAAAACCTTATAAAGGCAAGGCTCGCGGAGTGTTTCACTGTTTTTGCGGCACAGAGCACGATGCAGAAGAAATCTACAATCTTGATAATTTTTTATTTGGCGTTGGCGGCGTTATCACCTTTAAAAATTCAGGCGCAGAAACGGCAAAAATCATTGCTGAATGTATCGACATCAAAGATATTGTATTAGAAACCGATTCGCCATACATTACTCCCGTGCCTAATCGTGGCAAGCGAAACGAATCATCTTTTATAACATTTACGGCGCAAAAACTTGCCGAAATCAAAAATCTTCCGATCGAAACCGTTGCCGAAATCACCACCCAAAACGCCGAAAAAATGTTTAACATTTAACCCCTAAAATAATGACCAACGAAAATATCACTCTTCACGAAACATATATGCGCCGCTGCCTTGAACTTGCACGTCTCGGCGCGGGAAATGTTGCCCCAAACCCTATGGTGGGCGCGGTAATTGTGCACAACGGCAAAATCATAGGCGAAGGATTCCATCAAAAATACGGTTTTGCACACGCCGAGGTAAACGCCGTTAACTCCGTAAAAAACAAAGAGTTGCTCAAAGATTCTGAAATATACGTTAGCCTTGAACCCTGCGCACATTACGGCAAAACTCCGCCCTGTGCCGATTTGATTGTAAAATCGGGTTTTAAGCACGTGTACGTAGGTTGCCGCGATTCGTTTGAAAAGGTTGACGGCAAGGGCATTGAAAAAATCCGCAACGCCGGAATACCCGTTACAGTGGGCATTTTAGAACAAGAATGCATCAGTCTCAACCGCCGATTTTTCACTTGGTGCAACCAAAAACGCCCCTACGTGATACTCAAATGGGCTCAAACCGCCGACGGATTTATCGACATCATCCGCACCGCCAACACTCCGCAAGGCAGTGTAAGAATTTCAAACCCGCTTACACGACACCTCAGCCACCGTTGGCGCACCGAAGAAGCCGCCATAATGATTGGCTACAATACCGCCATCAACGACAACCCATCGCTTACAGCACGTTTTTGGCAAGGTAGTAATCCGTTACGAGTGGTAATAGACCGCAACAATTCATTACCTAAAAGCCTGAAAATCTTCGACAACGACTCGCCCACCCTCGTAATCTCCGACACCGACCCTGCCCAAATTCTCCACACCTTATATAATAGACAAATTCAAAGCGTGATAATCGAAGGCGGCGCACACCTCCACCAAGCCTTTATCAACGCCAATCTTTGGGACGAAGCCAGAATATTTACCTCGCCCGTGCGATTCAACGAAGGACTCAAAGCCGCCAAACTTAAAGGCAAACTTATTGAAACACAACATCTTGGTGATAACATCTTAGAAATCCACACCCCCTCTATGGCATAGTAAAACTTGCGCAATGTATGGGGAAAAAGGTAGATTGCGCAAGTTATAAGGTGGGATAAATATAGTGAGACAAAATTTTGGATAATAAATAATAAATACCTATATTTGCGATATAAAAACCAACGGAGGCAATTATGACAACATCGGCAATAGAATTAAAAAAGAAATTGGATAAAAACATATCTCAGTTTCGTGAAACAGAATTGCAAAAAATGTATGAATTTTCGCAATTTTTGTTGTTATATATGATGCCGAATAAGCAGAAGCCACCCCAAAAAAACATCAACGATACTTCTGAAAAAGTTTGGTATAATGGCAAATTATACAACCCTAAAACTATAAAATTTCTTTCTGGACCTGTCAACCACGACAGTGACGAAACAGTGGAAGAAATAATAAGCCAACATATTCAAGAAAAATATAAATGAACAATATTTTTGGGACACAAATATCTGCATAGATTTTTTAACCAACCGAGAGCCTTGGCGTGAATATGCTGCCCAGATTTTTGATATGGCTAATGATCAAAAAATCAATTTATATTGTTCGGTTTTATCTCTTGCCACGGTGAGTTATTATATGGAACATCATTATACATCGGAAGAAATATTTGAAAAGATTGATGATTTTATAAGCATCTGTACACCTGCCACAGTTGATATCAATATTGCAAAGGCAGCACTATCATCATCGTTCAAAGATTTTGAGGATGCGTTGCAATATTATTCTGCATTATCAGAAAATTGCGACACTATCATCACCCGCAATAAAAAAGATTTTGCACAATCAACAATCCAAGTTCTCGAACCACAAGAATTTTTGGATATGATAAATACAGTTTTAAAATAATTGCTGATAGTAAACATCATTCCAACAATTATTTTTTTGATTATCAAAAACTTATATTAAAATTGGATAAATTTAAAGTGCTACTTTAAATTTGTCCAATTTAAATTTAAGGCTCATATTTGCCATTATTTGAACAAAAATATACACTTTTTCTCCGCATTTTTTGGTAAACAGATAAAAACGTGTATATTTGCAAATGTAAAAATACATTGACACAAACTTATTCGCTTATGACCTCAAATCAATTACGGGAAAAAATAGACAACACAATACAGCATCTCACAGAAAGACAGTTGTATTTAGTTTATTCGATAGCGGAAGCATTTGCAAACCAAAGCATACAGTCGCAGAATACTACATCAGAGGGTCACAGTACTACTTTGCCGCCCAAAAATCCAAAATTCGGAGGGAGAAGAATATCAGACGACGTGGCGCGACTTGCAATGGGTTACGAAGTTGCAGGAACAGACGAAGATATAGACAACAAGATACATAAATACTTGCAAGAAAAATACAAATGAAAAAAGTCTTTTTTGATGCCAACATAGTTGTTGATATTCTTGCAGAACGCCAACCGTGGTTTCCAATTGAAATGGAAATCATATCGTTATCGCAACAAGGTCAATATTCACTATATTGTTCGTTGCTTTCTTTGGGTACGGCTTTCTATCTTCTTGAAAAAGAAAAAGTACCTCTTGAAGTCGTAAAAAATAAGGTTGGAATATTTAC
>JAFPYT010000195.1 GCA_017394445.1 Bacteroidales bacterium
AAATCTTAAGGCGGCCATAGCGGCGGGGCACCACCTCTTCCCATCCCGAACAGAGAAGTTAAGCCCGCTTGCGCCGATGGTACTGCGCCACAATGCGGGAGAGCAGGTAGCCGCCCTACTTTATCAATCCTTCATAACAATTTGTTGTGAAGGATTTTTTTTTGTATATATCTTTTTATTTATACTATGTGCCTTGAAGATAATATTATAACGGGATAGTTTATTTAATAGTAGTTATACATGCTATTTATTGAGATTTTTTAATGAGCACTCTGTATTATACCTCCTTTATTGATTATCGAACTTAAAATGAATTAAGTATCTGTGATAATTATCTCTTCACTATTTTTTCTATTTCAAGAATATAACCGATTACGGATATTTATTTGGATATAGGATATATCCCAAACAATTTGTAGAGGAGCAGTTCCCTTTGGTTAAAAAATATGTGGATGAGCATTATCCGATTATGTAAAGCCTTATTTAAAGCTGAAATACCTTTCAATCTTTTTTAATTCGTTTTTGTCGAAACGGTTGAGCGAACGGAGATCTTCGATATGCATAAGACGTCCTTTTTCGTTGCGGTATTTTATTACAACTTCGGCTTGTTTGGCGTTGAATAGGGGATGTGCTTTAAGGTCGTCGTCAGAGATGTCGTTGATATTAATCTTTTTGATTTTGAAACTCGGCGCCACAAAAAGATATTCGGAGTATTTTTTTGCTAAGTTGTATTCAATGCCACAATCGCTCAATTGATACACAGAGTAAAATCCTCCCAAAGCTGTGCGCATTTCTATTATTTTTTGAGCATCTTTTTCGGGAATATCTATTTTAGACACAAGTTCTTCGGTGGTAACGGTGTTGAGATTATATGCCTCGTGACCTAAAAGTTTTACTAAATCGATATTGATGTACGGTTCTAATTCCTTGAACTTTTTATCGTTAACGAAATACAAATCGGCAAAATCTTGCTTAACGTAATATTTTTTGCCTTCGTGTCGCATTTTTATAAAGCTTTCGATTTGTTTGGTGTAAAATCCGAGACGGTACATATCTTCTTCGGTAATAAAATTGGGGTCAAATTTAAAAAGTGTTTTTTTTGTACTGTCGTCGGTAGGCGAGGATGAGTTTTTAGTAGAACTGTTTGTAATAACATTCTTAGACTCTGTTTTACTTGATACTGTGTATTTTATTTCGTCTATATCCTTTTCTGGAAGGGATATGAAAGGACGGAGTATTTGAAATTGACGAAATCGAATACCATATAGTTTTTTGAAATCGTTTTTGCAGGTGAATTTGCCGCCTTTTTTTCGATAGTTGAGCAATGTATTAATTTGTTTGAATGTTAATCCAAGTTGTTCTAATTCGTCAGCATCGGCAGTGTTGGGGTCAAACGAAAAAAGTTGGAGGTTATGGTAACGGTTTATTATAAATCTGTCTAATCGGTTTAGAGTGTCTGTTTTAACCTCTGAGTTTGCTGTTTTGAATAGATAAGATATTGTGCTGTCGGGTATTAAAGTGTAGATATCGTGTGCCGATGAATAAATTTTGTTGCCTGTGAGAAATATGATTGAAATTATCAAAATCGTAATCACTTGACGGCGTTCGCGTTTGGTAGCATCGTAAAGAAAATTGTTGTTGATGTAGTTTAATAGTTTTTTTATGGTTGTCATATTTGCAAATAAAAAAATATTGTTAACGCTTTTTTGTGCGCAAAAATAATGCAAAATGTAAATGATGTGTCAAAAAAAGATTAGAGAAACTTATTAAAAAAAATCCGAAAAAATCTTTACCATAATCCAATTATTTACATACCTTTGTATTTTGAAAAACTGAATATTAATGGAACTTCAAAGTATAAAGCAAAGGTTTGGAATAATCGGCAATGATGAGCAGCTCAACCGCGCACTTGATATAGCGGTACAGGTGGCTCCAACCGACATTTCAGTGCTTGTTACCGGCGAAAGCGGAGCGGGAAAAGAGTTTATTCCGCAGGTGATTCATGCTATGAGCGCTCGTAAGCACGGCAACTATATTGCTGTAAACTGTGGGGCAATTCCCGAAGGCACTATTGATAGCGAACTATTTGGACACGAAAAAGGTTCGTTTACAGGTGCAAACGATGCTCGTAGAGGATATTTTGAGGTTGCCGACAAAGGCACAATTTTTCTCGACGAGGTGGCAGAGTTGCCACTTGGCACTCAGGTTAGGCTTTTGCGCGTGTTAGAGAGCAAAGAGTTTATTAGAGTAGGTTCGTCGAAGGTTCAAAAAACCGATGTCCGTGTGGTGGCTGCCACAAATGTGAATATGGTAGAAGCCGTTAGCAAAGGGCGTTTTCGCGAAGACCTTTATTACCGTTTAAATACCGTGCAGATAACAATGCCTCCACTTAGAGAGCGTGGCGAAGATATAATGCTTTTGTTTAGAAAGTTTGCAGCCGATTTTGCAGAGCGTTATCACATGCCTGTTATCCGCCTCGACAGCGATGCCCGACACATGATTCTTTCTTATCGCTGGCCAGGAAATGTACGTCAGTTGAAAAACGTTACCGAACAGATTTCGATTATAGAGCAGAATCGAGATATTACAGGAGATATAATATCAAAGTATTTGCCTGATTATCACGATGTAAAAGTTCCTGCGCTGATGTCTATGACCGAAACTGATGGACAGTTTTCGTCGGAGCGCGAGATATTATATAAGGTGTTGTTTGATATGAAAAACGACATCAACGAACTTAAAAAAGAGATGCGTCAATTGATAGGAGGTACTCCGGTGCATACTTCGGTGCATACCCCCGTGCATACTCCTGTGCCGCATATCGACGAACATATAGTGGACGAATCGCACATATTGCGCGACGATTCTGATGAGTCAATTTTTCAGCAAACCGAACTTGTTGACGACTCTCTTTCGCTTTCTGCCACCGAAGAAGACTTGATACGCAAGGCATTAGAAAAATATTCGGGTAAACGCAAACCTGCTGCCAAAGAACTTGGTATTTCGGAGCGTACACTTTACCGTAAACTTAAAGAATACAAATTAGAAAAATGAGAATTTTTAGAATAATATCGATTTTTGTATTGCTAATGGCGGCGGTTTGGCAAGGTTGTGGCATATATTCGTTTACCGGAGCTTCGTACGGAACGGCAAAAACGGTGAGCATCGATTATTTTCAAAACCGATCGAGTTATGTAAATCCTACTCTTTCGCAGAAAATTACCGAAGACCTCAAAGACCGCTTTATGAGTCAAACGCCGCTCAACCTTGTAAAATCTGGAGGCGACCTCTCGTTTGAAGGCACTATTACAGGCTACAAAATTTCGGCAGTAGACATTAAATCAACAGGTCAAGCGGCGAGCAACCGTCTTACGATAACGATTAAGGTATCGTTTACAAACTCTACCGAACCCGATAACGATTTTGACAAAAGTTATTCGAGATATGCCGACTACGATGTAAAACAGCCGTTTGCAACGGTAGAATCCGCGTTGGTAGACGAGATAACAACACTACTTATCGATGATATTTTCAACGATTCGGTAGTAAACTGGTAAAACTAAAAAAGAAAATATTAAGGAAAAACAATTATAGGCTTAGGCCCTCTCAAAATGCAGACATTATGATTACATCAAAGCAATTTATCAAGTACTTACAGGAGCCCAACCTGATCAACGAAGAAAGCGTAGTAGAATTAGAAGGGCTTATTAAACAGTATCCGTATTTTCAAACTGCGCATCTTATGTACCTCCTCGCGCTCAACAAGATAAATCCCAAGGTGGTGCAAGAAAAACTGCCAGTAGAAACCCTCTACGTGTCAGACCGCTATGTTTTGTACAAGGATCTTAGAAAAGAATTTGCTAACGACGCTTCTAAGTCAAAAAAAGACGATAAACCCAAAAAGGCTGTTCGTGATATGTCGGACAAAAAGCCTACTTCTATTGAAGAACTCAAAAAACATCACGACGAAATTGCCAACGATATGTTTGGCCTCAATGATATAAAAAATTACAACATGGTGGTTACTAACGTTGAGGCGGATGGCACTGTTAAGTCGCCTCTCAACGAACCAGAACCTGCGTCGGCAGCGTCGGCTGCCCCTGTCCGCGAACGCCGTGTTCCCCGTCCCGAACCCAAGGTTGAAGTTAAGGCCGAAGTTAAACCTGAACCCAAAGTGGAGGTTAAAACCGAGGTTAAACCAGAACCCAAAGTAGAGGTTAAGGCAGAAGTTAAACCAGAACCCAAGGTAGAAGTTAAAGCTGAGGTAAAACCCGAACCAAAAGTTGAGGTTAAGGCTGAGGTAAAACCCGAGCCAAAGGTTGAGGTTAAAGTAGAGGAAAAGAAACCCGAAGAGAAAAAAACAACCGGCAAGGTAGACATCCTCACCAAAATTGCACAGTTAAAAAAAGAGAGCGAAGAGGCCACCAAAAAACGCACAGCTACAGTTATTACCGAAGAAAAAACTGTTACCACAACCACTGTTACCGAAACCAAATCAACAAAAACCGAACCTGTTGCATCCAAGCCCGAACCTGTTGTTGAATCTGTAACAGTAGAAAAATCAGAGCCTAAGGTAGAAAAAACAGTTGAGGTTTCTAAAACTCCCGAAGGTAGCAAAGTGGTTACCGAAAAAACTACTGTTACCACTACCGAAACTAAGGTTGAAAAGCCAGTTGTAGAAACAAAGGTAGAACAACCCGCAGGCGAAAAACCTCTTACTGCTGCCGAAAAACTTAAAATGCGCCTCAATAAGTATAAAAACCATAGTGAGGAAGAAAAAAAAAATGACGGAGCAGCCAAAAACGATTTGATCGACAAGTTTTTGAAAGAATCTCCGCATATCGACCGCAACAAAGAGGTAGCCGAAGGCGACATGGGACAAGCAAGCATTATCCCTCCTGAGGGTCTCTACACCGAAAAATTGGCTGTTTTATACACCGAACAAAAACTTTATGATAAAGCAATTGCAATTTATAACGAATTAATTTTGAAAAATCCGGAAAAAAGTGCTTACTTTGCAGCCCGAATTGAAGAGATAAACAAGTTAAAATAAAATAATAAATAAACGATTATGTATCAGTTGTTAACAATAGCAATAATAATTGCGGCCCTTTTGCTTATACTCATTGTATTGGTGCAAAATTCAAAAGGTGGCGGACTTGCCTCTAACTTTGGTGTTGGAAACCGTTTTGGCGGTGTTGCCGAGCAGAAAAGCAAACTCGAAAGTTATACTTGGGGTCTTGTAATCGCCATCGTTGTAATGAGCATTATCACCAGCGTGTTTGTAAATCGTATCAACAGTGGTGCCACTGAATCGCACGTTAAAGAGCGTCTTGTTAATCAAAACAACGTTCCTGTTATGCCTACACAGCAGGTGGCTCCCGACAACAAATAATTTTGTTTTTTTATTTGTTAAAAATCCGGATTCTCGATTGAGTATTCGGATTTTTTTTGTACCTTTTGTGCATAAATAATATTCAAAAAAATCTGATATTATGGCACAGAACATTATTACTATAAAGTGTGGCACATTCAACTTGATGAACTTGATGCTGCCAAACGTAGAGATGTACGGATCGATGAAACTCTCGCAGTACGACTTTGACCGCAAGGCGGAGTGGATTAACTTTATGCTCAACCAGATGAATGCCGATGTGATTGGTTTTCAAGAGTGTTTTCATCTTGAGGCAATCGAACGCATTATCAGTAATAACAAGAACTACCAGCACGCCGAGGTGGTGATGCCAGGCGAAAACGGCGAACAGCCCCGCGTAGCTCTTCTCTCGCGTTATCCTATTCAGGATGTTCAGCTGATAGAATATTTCCCCAAAAAATCGATGATAACCTTTCAGCAGCGTGGCGAACTTATAACATTGCCTTTTAAAACTTTTACACGTCCTGTGCTTAAGGTTAAGGTGCTGATTCCAAACTACGGCATTATCACATTCTTTGTGGTTCACTTAAAATCAAAGCGACCAATCTTTTATCAAGGCGAATCAGAAACCAATCCCATCGACCTCGCCCGTGCTCAGGTGCGTTCGTTGATGCTCCGTGCCGCTGAGTCGTCGGCTGTGAGAACAATTCTTTGCGATTATCTGCAAGGTCGCGACAATCCTGTGGTGGTGTTTGGCGATGTTAACGATACTGGCAACTCTGTTACCACACGCATTATTTCGGGCGAAGTGCCGCAGCACAAACTTCCCGACGATGTTAAACGCAATGTTTGGGATGTGCTCCTATACCACGTTAAGGATATTCAGGCTCGCCGCAGTTATCAGGATTTTTATTACACACATATTCACAACGGTATGTACGAAAGTCTCGACCACATTATGGTGTCGCAAGAACTCGTTACCGAAAATCCTCGCTACATAGGTCGTGTGGCTCAGGTTAAGGTATTCAACGACCATCTTATCGACCAGACTTTCTCTACCGAAAAACCCGACAAGTACAAGAGCGACCACGGCATTGTTGTCTGCTCGCTCGAACTCGACACCGAAAGGGCTCAACAGTTCAGATAATTTTTTTTCTCGAAATATGAAACACATTATATTATACACACTTTTTTTATTAATACTTGCGGGATGCAAGGGTAAAAAACAAGGCGTTGACAATCAGAATGTTTCGCCAATAGATTCTTCAAAAAGTGAGGAGGTGGCATCTGCTCCACAGCCAAAACCGCTTCCTGTGATAGTGGCAGCCGAAGACACCACCGCATATCTTAACTTACTAAAAAACAAGCGTGTAGGACTCACCGGCAACGCTACCACTGTGGCGTTTGGTGGGCATTTGGTGGATTTGCTTTTGGATAAAGGCATCAAAATCGCAAAAATCTACTCGCCAGAGCACGGTTTCCGTGGCGATGCCGAGCCGGGCAAACGTGTGGTATCGGGCAAAGACGAAAAAACAGGCATTGAGGTGGTGTCGCTCTACGGCAAAAACCTCAAACCATCGGCAGAGCATCTCAAAGGCATCGACATTATGGTCTATGATATTCAAGACGTTGGATGCCGTTTCTTTACTTACATCAGCACAATGCACAATGTGATGGAGGCGTGCGCCGAAAACAATATTCCTGTGGTGGTGTTAGACCGTCCTAATCCTAATATCGACTATGTGGCAGGCCCTGTCCGCGACAAGGATGCCGTTTCGTTTGTAAGTCTCGACCCAATTCCTATTGTCTACGGCACTACGGCGGGCGAACTTGCAAATATGATTAATTACGAAGGATGGCTCAAAAACGGCGTAAAATGCGACCTCACAGTTATTCCTGTAAAAAACTATACCCGCCACACCCGTTATGCCCCTCCTGTAAAACCGTCGCCAAACCTTCCCGACTACCTCTCCATAAGGCTTTATCCGAGCCTCTGCTTTTTTGAGGCAACACAAGTAAGCGTGGGACGTGGCACCGAGCGTCCTTTCACCTCAATAGGCTATCCCGACAGCACTATGGGTGCATACGTTTTTACTCCCAAGGATATGCCCGGAATGCAGACCAATCCGCAGCACAAGGGCAAACGTTGTTTCGGTATGGATTTTACCAACCTCAATCCTGACAGCATAAAGTTTACGCTAAGTTACTTTATTACAATGTACAACAAGTTTCCCAAGCGTGATATGATTAACCGAAGGGATTTTCTAAAACTGCTTTACGGCAACGGCACTCTGCCCACAATGCTCCAACAAGGCAAAACCGAGGAGGAGATTATAGCCACTTGGCAGCCCGGACTCGACAACTATTTGAAAATCCGTGCAAAATACCTTATCTACGACAATTAATCATTACCCCAAAATGTCAAAAACCAACAAACTTAAAGTTATCAACGACCCTGTATACGGGTTTATCAATATCGAAAACGAGATTGTTTTCGACATTATGGAACACCCTCTGTTTCAGCGTATGAGGCGTATCAAGCAGCTCGGACTAAGTTGCTACGTATATCCGGGCGCAATGCACACAAGGTTTCAACACTCTGTGGGGGCTACATTTCTGATGCAAAACGCACTCAATGTACTTGAATCAAAGGGACTTCAACTTACCGATCAGGAACGGAGCGCGGCACTCACAGCCATACTTCTTCACGATGTGGGGCACGGTCCTTTTTCGCACACTTTGGAACACTTCTTTTTCAATAATGTAAGTCACGAAACTATCTCTGAGGAGTTTATGAACATCATCAACCGCGACCTTGGCGGCAAAATTTCCGAGGGAATTGCGGTGTTCAACGGTTCGCACCCCAAAAAAATTCTCCACAATTTGGTTTCAAGTCAGTTGGATATGGACCGTCTCGACTATCTCAACCGCGACAGCTTTTTCACCGGCGTAATCGAGGGCAAAATCGGTTGCGACCGCATTATCAAGATGCTCACACCCTGCGGCGACACTCCCGCCATCGAGGGCAAGGGTATATATTCTATCGAAAACTTTCTCATTGCCCGACGGCTGATGTACTGGCAAGTATACTTGCACAAAACCGTTGTGGTGGTAGAGGAGATGCTCAAAAAGATTATGCGCCGCGCCCGCGAACTTGCACACTCAGGCACCCACCTTTACGCTCCGCCCACGTTGAAGTTCTTTCTTGAAAACGACATCACCGCCGACCGCCTTCATCAGCCGATAGACCAACGCACATCGCTCGACTATTTTGCCGACCTCGACGATAGCGACATTTTTTCATCTATCAAACAATGGCAATATCACCCCGACAAGGTGATTTCTACACTCTGCCAAAGAATCCTCACAAGAAACCTCTTTAAAATTGAGATTTCAGAACAAGCACCCGAGCCTGAGCGCATAGAATCGTTGAAATCAGGATTAAAAAACATCGTCCCCACTGAATACCTCGACTATTTTGTATTCACTGGACGACTTTACAACAAGGCATACAGCCTCAACAGCGATTCGCCCATCAACATCCTGCGCAAAGACGGCTCGCTCAGCAACATAGCCGAAGCATCGGATATTTCAAATGTTGCCACACTCGCACAGGCGGTTACCAAGTATTATGTATGTTATATGGAAGTGTAAAAAAAATTACCCAAAAATACTTGCCGTAAAATAAAATACTTTTATTAATTTTGCCAAAAATCGCAGACTTATGGAATTTACAGCAAAAATGATTGCCGACTACCTTCACGGCGAAGTAGAAGGCGACGAAAACGCCTCGGTGAGCGCGTTGGCTAAGATTGAGGAGGCCAAGAGCGGCGAGCTCTCCTTCTTGTCTAATCCTAAATATACACCTTATATATATACAACTCAGGCATCGATTGTTTTGGTCAATAAGGATTTTAAACCCGAACACCCTGTAAAAGCCACACTTATACGTGTAGAAAACTCCTACGATTGTTTAGCTCAGTTGCTTACCCTTTATCAACAGAGCAAACCTCAGCCTCAAGGAGTGGAGCAACCGTCGTTTGTGGCTGAAGGTGTGGAACTTCCCGAACAGGTTTACATCGGCGCATTCACTTACATTGGCAAAGGTGTTAAGATAGGCAAAAACTTCAAGGCATATCCCCAAGTGTACGTGGGCAAGAATGTTAAAATTGGCGACAACGTTACCCTCTATCCGGGCGTTAAGATATATTCCGACTGCGTTTTGGGCAACAACATTACCCTTCATTCTGGTGTGGTTGTCGGTGGCGACGGATTTGGTTTCGCTCCCGAAAAAGACGGCACTTACACCAAGATACCTCAAATCGGAAACGTTATTATAGAAGACAATGTGGAAGTTGGTGCTAACACCACTATTGACCGTGCCACAATGGGCAGTACCGTTATCCACAAAGGCGCAAAACTCGACAACCTTATTCAAGTGGCTCACAACTGCCACGTAGGCAGCAACACCGTTATGGCAGCACAATGCGGCATAGCAGGCAGCACCAAGATAGGCGCAAACTGTATGATAGGCGGTCAGGTAGGTTTTGCAGGACACATCACAGTTGCCGACGGCGCAAAGATAGGCGCACAGTCGGGTATCGACGCAGCTATCACCGACACATCTACATATTACCTCGGCGCTCCGGCTATTCCGTTGAAGAGCTTCTACAAGAGCCACATCATCTTTAAGAAACTTCCCGACCTCGACCGTCAGGTATACGAATTACAGAAACAGATTAAAGAACTCCAAGAAAAACTAAAATAAGATGGCAGAAAAACAGAAAACCATAAAGCAGGCTGGCGCTACTCTCAAAGGCAAAGGCTTGCACACAGGCGTGGCAGTAGAGATGACATTCAAGCCCGCTCCCGAAAACTACGGCTACCGTTTCAAACGTATCGACCTTGAAAACCAACCCGAAATTCGCGCGATAGTAGACAACGTTACCGACACCACCCGCAGCACCACCGTTGAAGAAAACGGCGCAAAGGTTGGCACCATCGAGCACGTAATGTCAGCACTTTATGCTCTCGGCATCGACAATATTCTTATCGAAATCAATGCTCCTGAAACCCCAATTCTCGATGGTTGCTCGGCTACATTTGTTAAAAACCTCTTGGAGGCTGGCATTGTAGAACAAGAAGCCGAAAAAGTTTACTACGTTGTAAAAAACAATATCAACTACAGCGACGAGGAGAAAGGTATCGAACTTATGACCTTCCCCGACGACAATATCTCGTTTAATGTAATGGTAGACTATAATTCGCCAGTGCTTGGCAATCAATACGCTACATTAAACTCGTTTAAAACATACGCCGAAGAGATTGCTCCCTGCAAAACTTTCTGTTTCTTGCGCGAGGTAGAATATCTTATCAACAACAACCTTATCAAAGGCGGCACTCTCAACAACGCCCTTGTGATAATGGATCAGGAGAAGACACAAGAAGCACTCGACGCACTGAGCGACAAACTCGGTCGTCCACGTGTAAACGCCAAGGGTCGCGGAATCCTCAACGAAGAGGAACTGATTTTTGCCAACGAACCCGCACGTCACAAACTCCTCGACCTTGTTGGCGACCTTGCTCTTATTGGTATGCCTATCAAAGGTAAAATTCTTGCCACCCGTCCCGGACACGCTTCCAACGTTCAGTTTGCAAAACTTATCCGTCAGGAAATCAAGAAATCAAAACAAAAGGGTCAAAAGGTAGAATTTGACATCACCAAACCCGCCATCATCGATATCAACCGTATCAAGGAGATTATGCCTCACCGCTATCCTTTCTTGTTGGTAGATAAGATTATAGAGATGACCAAAACCGAAATTGTGGGTATCAAGAATATTACATTCAACGAGCCTTTCTTCCAAGGACACTTCCCGGGCGAACCCGTAATGCCGGGCGTGCTTCAGATTGAGGCAATGGCTCAGACCGGTGGTATCCTTGTGCTCAGCAACGTTGACGAACCCGAACATTACTCAACCTATTTCGTTAAAATCGATAAAGTTAAGTTTAAAGGCAAAGTAATACCCGGCGACGTACTCGTATTCAAACTCGAACTCACCGAGCCAATCCGCCGCGGCATTGTAACAATGCGCGGACAAGCATTTGTAAACGGCTCGATTGTAAGCGAGGGCGAACTTACTGCAATGATAACAAAAAACCGTTAACATACTGATTAATATGATACATAAATTTAGCGAAGTACACCCCGGTGCAAAAATCGGAAAAGACGTTACCATAGGTCCGTTTTGCGTTGTGGACGATGACGTAGAGATAGGCGACGGTTGCACGCTTATTTCCAACGTTCATATTATGTCGGGTTCACGTATCGGAAAAAACAATAGGTTTTTCCCGGGCGCGTGCATCGGTGCTATTCCCCAAGACCTTAAGTTCGTGGGCGAATACACCACTCTCGAACTCGGCGACAACAATACTATTCGCGAGTGCGTTACTCTTAACCGCGGCACAGCCTCAAAGGGCAAGACTGTAATCGGCAGCAACAATCTTATTATGGCTTACTGCCACGTGGGACACGACTGCGTGCTCGGCAGCCACATCGTTATCAGCAACGCAACTCAGATTGCAGGCGAGGTAACAGTAGACGATTGGGCTGTAATTGGCGGAGGAACAGCAGTTTTGCAGTTCTCAAACATCGGTATGCACTCTATGACTAGCGGTATGTCGGGCGTTCAGAAAGACGTTCCCCCGTTTGTAAAATGTGGACGTTCTCCGCTGCAATACGCTGGTATCAATATCGTGGGACTTACCCGTAGAGGTTTCTCGCAAGACACCATCAACCTTATCCACGATTGTTACCGTATAATTTTCCAATCGGGTTTGAATATGACCCACGCCCTCGAAAAACTCGAAAGCGATATTCCTCAATGTCCCGAACGCGACGAGATTATCAAGTTTATCAATAAATCTAAGCACGGAATTATCAAGGGGATGAAATAATACATAATGATGCATAAAAAATGTAGTGACGAGGCGTGCCGCGTCACTACATTTTTTATTTATTCTTGATAAACACATCCATCTGTGGGAAGGGGATATTAACCCCGGCTTTGTCTAACGCTTTTTTGCCTTGTTCCATATTGTAGAAATAGATATCCCAATAGTCGGGGGGATTGCAGTAGGTGCTTTGGCGGATGTTTACACTGCTGTCGCCGAGCGAATATACCACGCATACAGGCTCTGGGTCGGATAATGCGCCTTTGGCTGATTTGGCAACATCAAGAAGCACTTGTTTGGCGGTGTCGATGTCGGCGTTGTAATCTATGCTGAACATAATGTCTACGCGGTTGATACCGTTTACTGTGTGGTTTACGATGTTGCCATTGCTGAGTGCGGCGTTAGGAATAATGATAATGCGTCCCTGGGCGGTTTTTAACTTGGTGGTAAAAATCTGTATGTCGTCTACTGTGCCTGTATAACCTTGAGCCTCAATCAAATCACCAACTTTGTAAGGTTTAAACAAGAGTATTAGCACACCGCCGGCAAAGTTAGATAGCGAACCTTGCAACGCCATGCCGATAGCCAAGCCTGCCGCGCCGAGCATTGCCACAAACGATGTGGTTTCCACGCCCACCATCTGCAGCACAGATATTATTAGCAGAATTTTTAAGGCTACATTAATAATTGAGTGAAGAAACGAACGCAGCGAAATATCCACATTGCGTTTTTCCATCAATTTGGCAATCAGTTTACTAATTTTCTTAATAATCCAAAAACCAGCAAATAGCACAAAGATAGCCAAAAGCAGTTTTGGTCCGTAAGAAACTACGAGTTTAATGCCTTCGTCTAATATTTTGTCTACCGAAATTACCAATAGCATATAATTATGAATTATGAATTGTCTTCGCCTCTTGCCACAGAGCTTCCATTTCTTCTAAGGTCATCTGTTTAAGGGTTTTGCCTTGTTCTTTTGCCTTTTGTTCCAAGTAGTTGAAACGGAAGATAAACTTTTGGTTGGTGCGTTCGAGGGCGGTGTCTGCATTAACGTCAAACAATCGTCCGGCGTTGATCATTGCAAAAAGTACATCGCCAAATTCTGCCTCTGCTTTATCTTGCGACATATTATCCACTTCGGCTTCAAATTCTGCAATTTCTTCTTTTACCTTAGCCCACACATCGTGACGGTCGTTCCAATCAAACCCCGACGATGCTGCCTTGTCTGATACTCTGTAAGCCTTTATAATAGATGGCAATGCCGATGGAATACCTCCGAGAATGGTTTTGTTGCCGCCTTTTTCTTTTAGTTTAACAGCCTCCCACATCTTAGACACCTCTTCGGGAGTGGTGGCTTTGTAATCGCCAAAGATATGCGGATGGCGGAATACGAGCTTGTCGTTGAGTGCGTCAAAAACATCTTTGAGATTAAACAGCCCCTTTTCTTCTGCCATTAGCGCATATAATATAATGTGTAGCAGCACATCGCCAAGTTCTTTTTTAATGTCGGGAGTGCTGTTTTTTATAATTGCGTCGCTAAGTTCGTACACCTCTTCGATAGATAGAGGGCGGATAGATTCGGGAGTTTGAGCCGCATCCCAAGGACATTCGCGGCGTATCTTGCGGATATTGTTGAGCATTTGCTCAAACGATTGTTGAAGTTCTTTATCTTCCATAATGTTACATTTGAAGTGCCACTACGCAAATGTCGTCGCGTTGCGGCTCGTTTTGCTGCCATTGCGCAAGGGCGTTTTCGATAAACTCTTTCTGTTCGGCAATTGGGCTGCTGGCGCTTTGGTTGATGATTTCGGTAAAACGCTGACTGCCGAAACATTTGCGGTCGGGGTTGTTTTGATCAATAAAACCATCAGAACTCAGGTAGATTCTGTCGCCCTGTGCAAGGCTAAGTTCTCTATCTTCAAAATTTAGCGACGATTCGGTGCCGCCGATAGATTTTTTTGTTCCTTTTACGAGAGTGGTGGTTTGTGTATCGTTTTGGTAATATGCAAAATACGATTTAGCACCTGCAATAGTGAGGTCGGCGGTGTGGTCGTGGCGTTTTATCTTAACAATTGTGATGTCGAGACCGTTGCAATTGTCGGTTTCGCGCTGTTTGAGCATTTCCACCACCTTGTCTTGCATTTCGGTGAGTATTTGTGCGGGCGACACCTCTGATTTGTTGGCTGTAATTTCGTCGAGAATACGTATCATCAGCACGCTCATCATAGCGGCGGGCACTCCGTGACCAGTGCAGTCGCCCACTGCCACAAGGCTCATATCGTTGCGGTGGGTAAACCAATAAAAATCGCCCGAAACAATATCTTTTGGCTTGTAAATCACAAACGAACTAAACTGAGCTGCAATGCTCTGCGGCATAGGCAATAGCAGTTGCTGTATAAGGTTTGCCGAGCGTATGCTACCGGTGATACGGCTGTTGTTTTCTAAGAGTTTGAGCTCAGATTTTTTTATGTCGGTAATGTCGTTTTCGATTATTACGTATTGGTTGATACGGTCGTTTTCTACCACAGGCGAAATTGTGCTGAGAATCCATTTGGGCTGTTTGTTGCCAACAAATTTAAACTGACAAATTTGCGTCTTTTTAAGATTGCGGCAGTTTTCGAGAGCGTCTTTGCGGCTCTTGTCGTTAGAATAAAATAGGTTTTCGCCGTTTTCGAGTATATATTGGCGGAGGTTTTTGTTATAAAGTTTTTCAAAACCTTTGTTTACCCAAGTGATTTTGCCCGAATGATCTGCCACAAGAAAAGCGTTAGACGTTTGAGCTGCAATCAGCGACAGCGAAGCCAAACCTGCCTGAGCTGCTGCCAATTCGTTTTGACGGTTTTCGATGCCTTGGTTGTGGATATTAAGCTGAGTGTTGGCTTTTGAAAGCTTAACCCATTTGGTAGCTGCCATTGCTGCAAACGAAAGAATTATTATGCCTCCGATAGATAGCAGCATAATGGTTTTGCTTTGTTTTTCGTTTTCGTCGCGAAAAGCGTTGATAACGTCGCTACCCGATATAAACACCTCTCTTTTGATATATTTAGAGTGGAGCTGCATAGGCAGAATGCAGCAAGTGCGGTCGAGCGAAAGGCAGTTGATAGTGTCGTAGGTTTCGTTGTAATAGTTGAGATATTCAAGAGCCTTAACGGTGTTGAAGCTGTGTTCGTAGCATTTTGCCACCATACGCGATGCCTCGCATTTGAGCACATTGTTGATTTCGGAATTTGGAGCCTCGAGCACAAGCGCGAGTATTTTTTGGGCAAGGTCGTATTTTTTCTGAATAAAATAACCCCGACCTTTAAGAAAATTGAGGTAAGGCTGGCGTTCGGTGTAATGGTTGCACGAAATGGCGTTGTTGATATACTGCATAGCATCGTCAAGGTAGCCACGGTCGCTAAGGCACACGGCGGCAATGAGGTTGGTGTAATAAGCGATTTCTTCATCGCCCTTGCGTATACATTCTGCAGAAAGTTGGCTGAGTATCTCTTTGAGGTATGGCGAGCGCATAGCCATAAATCTGTTGGCCATAGCCCTTATGCTGTCGGCAGAAAAACTGCCCAAGGATGTCATCTCCTTAATTTGTGTGTAATAATGTGCTGCCTCGTCGATTTGGTGGGCACGGAGGCACAGAGTGGAAAGCAGCAAGACTGTAACTAATAAAGCTCTTTTTAACATCAATGTTCTTTTTACTATTTCCCAAAATTGTTTTCACATTCAAACACGGGGCAAAGATGGTAATAATATTTGAAAAAAAAAAGAAAAAATGTAAAAAAGGAGGAATGAAGAGTATTTGTAGCGCAACAATACTGTAACAACATAAAAAACAGGCGTATCCGTTAAAGAATACGCCTGCAATTTATTCGTTTAAAAAAAACTAAAAGCGTCGGTTGTG
Organism: Bacteroidales bacterium; assembly: GCA_017394445.1. Classification (GTDB taxonomy): domain Bacteria; phylum Bacteroidota; class Bacteroidia; order Bacteroidales; family UBA3824; genus UBA3824. Next base: position 16,221 of record JAFPYT010000195.1, read on the forward strand.
TCCGTTAGATACTTTTATCCTGCCCACAAAACCAGCCTGTATTCCTATAAGCGACTCAACTGCGCCATCAGACCTTAACCCATCAAATTTGTCGGGCAGCAAGGTATAAGTGGCCTTTAGTTGCGCCCAGAAGTTAGGGAGCAGTTTATACATACCTGATAGTCCGGCGTTTATCGACAACGCGTTGTTGCTTTGCACTCCGCTGTTTTCAAAAACATGAAATAGTCCCACTCCTATAGATGGCACAAGGTCGGCCACGCACTGTTTGTAAAAGCCTAAAATTCCTGCCACACTGGTACACACCTGCAAAGTGGGGTTGATGTAATTGATGCTGTAGCGGAAACTACCGTCGGGATTAAGCTTGGAATGTTTCCATATTTCCGATTCAAACGAATACTTATATTCGCCCTTGCTTGAGCTGTGGAGTCTGAATCCAGAAATCGAGGTCTCTACTCCAACATAATCGGTAATCCAAGCTCCCACGCCAAGATGGAAGGTAGGAGTTAGTTTGTCGGTCATACCGAGTACGTTGGAATTGTTGCCCAAAAACAGCGAAGCACCACCACCGAACGATACCGACACCGATTGCACAATTTGCACTTGGCCATGTTTGCGCCGCTGAGCCATCGATGTAGCGGCTGTAAACACCAGCAGCAACGATATAATAATCAAGCGTTTCATAGTTACAACGAAGTTAAAGAAAGAATATAAGGTTCATCGGCTGTGCCAAGCACATCGTCGGCCTTGAAGCTTACAAGACCGTCTTCTTGATATAGATAGCGTGTTTTGGCGCAATAATATTTGATGGTAAGCACGCCAGTTTCTTCGGCTTCGCCAACAATATTTAAAAAGAACTGGCCTTTGATTTGGTCGGCAATGGCGCGGCAGTCGGTGCCGATAAACACAGCTAACACATCGTCGGACGACTGTGTCTTCTTAATTTCGTCGGGTAGTTCTATCACCGCCGTCATCGACATTGGCGCATCGGAGTATTTTACTGCCCACTGCGGAGCGTCGTAGGTAGTGGGACTGTCGTCGTCTTTTCCGCACGAAGCTAATGCCAGTGCCAAAATAGTTATCGAAAGAAAAAATAACTGTTTCATTTTGTTTGGAAATCTATTTTAATGATTAATTAAAAATTACAGGAAAATGGAATCGCTTCCATTTTCCATGTAATCATAGTTCATTTATTTTTTAATAACTTTCTGAGTGTAAACCTGAGAATCAATGATGGTTTTTACAATGTAAATTCCAGACTTCCAGTCAGAAGTGAGAAATTCGGCAGTGTAAGCTTCGCCAGCTTGAACCTTTGCCTCGGGTGCTTGTGCCACGGTGCGTCCCATTATGTCGGTAACCACAATCTGGAGGGTGCCGCCCACTGCCGCTATGGTTTTAACATAGAACATGTCGGAGAACGGATTGGGGCTGACCTTAGATTCAACTATACCCACATTCTGCGCATCGGCAGCAATGCTTCCGCCAAAATCGAGAACCAAAGGATTGTCGATCGAACCTGCCACAGCGTCGGATCTGTACCTAACAACAGTAGAAGATGTTTCGTTGCCGAAACCGTCGTTCTTTGTAAATGTTACATGACCTGATTTCTCGTCGCCGCCAACGGTAAAGAGCAGTAGTTTCTTGCCGTCCACCTCAATTTCGGTAGCGTCGATTGTGTGTCCGCCAGCGTTGGCTGAGAATTTGCCTTCGCAATCGGCTGTGGCTATGATGTTCATATTCTGAGCATAGTCGGCTCCTGCAATGCGGTACTCTTTTTCAACAAGGGCGCGTTTGCTAAGTCCCGATGTAACCGAAGGATAAGAGAGAGTCTTGTCTTGGTTGGCGTTGATATAGAGCATATAGCCTTGGTTGGGAGTCATATACTCCAGAGAACCCACCCAGTTGTTGCGGTAGTAGATGGCAAACTTGTCGATAGATTTTACGATGTCGCCATCGGCAGGGTCGTATCCGGCAAGTGCTGTCTCCAAAGGAAGTTTTGATGTAGGAATATACGAGATGTAGTTCAAAACGCCGGGTTTAAGCGTAATCTTAACATTCTTGGGATTGATAATGTATCCGCAATAGCTGAAAGTCTTTTCGTCGGCAGCCTTTACCATAAACATCGAAGTGTTGTCGATGGTAGAGAGGGTTCCGTTCCATTTTTTCTGGTTCATCGAATACGAAGCGTGCGACTGGCGGTTTTTGATAATCTCGGTATTATTCCAGCCCACAGTGCCTAACACCGAATTGGTCATCGGGTTGGGTGTGGTGAGGTTAAACGATACCCAGTTCCAGTTTTTGCTTAGGCGCACATGGTTGAAAATGATGTTGTCGCCAGAGAA
>JAFPYT010000196.1 GCA_017394445.1 Bacteroidales bacterium
CATCCATTCTATAAGTGTAAAGGTCTGACAAAATAGTAATTGTGTCTATTTTGCCGTCGGCATTTAGCGATAGTTTAAACATTTTTTTGCCGTCGCGGTTAAAGTACATAGTTTTGCCGAGGGTGTTGGCCTGAAACCCTTCGAGGTTTTCGGGAGGATTGTCGCCTACATAAATATTGCCCAAGCCTGCCGACGTAATCAAATTGATATGTTTTGGCAGGTCGCTTTTATGGTCGAGAACAAATTTAGAACCGTCCCATTTGTAATAAAGGTAAAACGGATCTACCCAAAACGGAGAAGCACTAACTTCAAGAAGTTGATCGACAAAATTATAATTGTATATAATACCCGCCGGACCAAAGTCTCCTTCATCATCAGGGTCGTAAAAAGCAACGGCATCGATGGCGGCAAATTCGTTGATTGATGGTTTGGGCTGAATGTCTTTCAGTTCGGTAAGTTTGCCATCGTTATAGTGATAAAATTTTAAATAATCTATGTATACATCGCCCATTTCGTCGTGCGAACTTTTCTCGGTAACAACTAAATATCCGTTGTCATTGTGGCGCAACAACAGAGTACTGATGCCAGACAATTCTTCCTCGTTGTACAAAAGATAATACATTCTATCATAAGAGTCGGCATTAGTGGATTCAGCCGCCATATCGGGATTGAGCATTTTGAAAATATGAAATGCGGTGATAGTGTCGGCAGCCGCTTTGTTTTCGCCGCCGGCGTTTTGGTTTGAGCCTCCACCACAAGCACTTAGCATAATGGCGGCTAAGGTTGAAAATAAGAGTTGTTTTTTCATAATGGAAAATGTTTTATGTTATTATGCTGTAAAGGTAAGGAAAAATATGTTAGGGCTTTGCGTAAATTCTCAAAATGTTTCAATTTACATCTAAAACCCCCTCAAACCTCAATCCAAATCCACCCAAACCATACACCGCCGTAACAATAGAATCTTTAAAATCCTCGGTGGTAATAATTTGTGCAGGTTTAGTGCTGCGGTTGATGTGAAAATCGAGTATTTCGCCACCAAGGCGCGAACCAAGCCAAAGTGGACGTATCAAGCGACCATTGTACAACTTGTAGATAAACAGCCGGTTGCCTTCTTCCCAATAACGGGTCTTTTTGGTAACGCCTACCACTATTTCGTTAACGCCGTTGCCGTTGAGGTCGCCATAGTCGAAACGGTAGACGGGGAAGCGCAATTCCCACTGAGAGATAACGGAATCGCCATCAAAATGCTCAATAATATTCAAAGTGTCGGAAATGCGGCGAAGGGCAAGAGTTCCATAATCGGTTTTGAAACTTTCGCTATCTTGTCCGCCGCCACACGACACTAATAGGCTGAATGATAATATTATAAATAGTTTTTTTAACAACGAATTAAACAAATAAAACGAATGTTTTTATTTAAAATAAATTAGGCAACAATAAATTGTCGCCTAATTTTACGAATTAAACGAATATTTTTTGTTAAAAATTAAACACCACGGCGGCAATAAAACGCGAATTGCCTACGGTGTAATCTTTGGTAAATTTATAAAAATCAGTACCTTCGGGCTCTACCTTGCCGTATTCTGCCGCTGTGTATTCGTATTCTACAAAAAAGTTGAGGGTTTTGTTTGGAATAATGCCGATGCGGGGTTGAATGCGGTAAACGGAGTTGATGTTGATGCCACGTCCGTATGTAGTTGCATCGTTGGCAATTCGGTCGCCAAAACTATTGTTGCAACCCCATCCAAGAAACATTCCCGGGCGGAAAACTCCACTGCATTTTGAAAAATCTACCCAAGCGGTGGTGGTGCCGTAGTTGGTGTATTTGTATTCGTGCTTAACTGGGTCGTATTCATCGTAATAGCCGCCCATAAGACATTGTTCGTAAAGGTTGTCGCCATAGATTGCCTGACAACGAATGTCGAAATTATCGCCGTGATATTTGCCAAAAACAGAGAATGCCGATGAGCCGATTTTAGTGTCGGTTTTGTAGGTGAGTCCCGAAGCCTCGTCGGTAAATTTGGTGCGGGGCTGAATGAGCATATAGTTAAACATTGCGCCAAGATAGAGTTTTTCGCCACGGTAAATTACCTGAGCATTGAGTTCGGGGAGGTTGCTGTTGCGCAGATACTCGGTGCTGCCGCCGTTAGGTCCAACGGCTTTGTTGTCTAACTGAAACGAGGCTATGGCGTTGAGTTCCAATCCGCCAAAATACCTTGTGTATTTGGTTTGTACGTAGCGCGAATAGGGGTGGAATGGCACGCCCATATTCAGCGGACGAGTGCCCGGCATTACCTCGTGAGCCACCATAGGATGCCAATATTGACCTACAAGAAGTCCGTCGTTTTGCCAACGCATATTAATGTAGGCGTGACGCAGACGGAGCATATTGATTCCGCTCTCCGACGAACCTGTAAAATCGCCTTCGATATATCCAAAAACTTTTGCGCCGAGCATATCGGGAGCGTTGATTTTCATACCGATACGTGCTGTTATGGCAAGCATATTGAGACTTGATTTTTCGTTAATATCGTTGCCAAACGAATCAAATTCTTTTGGTTTTGGGTAAAAAAGCATCTGTTCTTCGCGTCCGCCCACGATTTCGCGAGTATCAAAAAATGCCTGAGGATCAATGAATCCCGATATTTTGTAACCCCAACCGCTTTCGTTTGCGTTGTTGTTAATTTCGGTCTGAGCCGATGCCGTTTGCAGCAAAACCACTGCCGTCGATAATGTGAGAATAAGTTTTTTCATTTTTTTTTGTTGTTATAAATTATTTTGGGCGCAATGTTATTGAAAAAAAACGGATTATAAAAACAAAAAAGCGGATTAAAACACAAAAACGTCTTAATCCGCCAAATGAAAAGTTGATTATAATACTGCTATTTAACAATCTTGTTGTCGGGCATTTGCGCTCCGTAGCCTTTTACCTTGCCAAAGAGGTCTTTGGCTTTTTCCCAAGGATATTTGTTGCAATACATTGAGGGACGGACAATTTCGGTGCCTTGCTGATTAAGTCCAAATGCACGGTTTACTTGGTTGGCAGCCGAGTTGGGGTTGTAACTTTGGCTCGACATTATTTTCAGGCTCAAAAATCCTTCGAGGTAACTTTGGTCGATGGCGTTGGTAAATGCCTTCTCGCTTTCGGGCAACTCTCTGTTGTTCTCGTATTTAGGACCAATCTGATCAACCTCCTCGATACGGTCGGCGGGCACTGAAATAGAAGCCACTCCCGACGATGCAATTTCAAGGTCGCGCTTGTTGGCAAAGAAATAGTTTTCGTAGAGGTTGCTCTGTTTGAGTTTTTCCATACTTGCGTTGGTTTCGTAATAAACACGCTCCACGGCGCAGTTGCTGTTGCAGCCAAAAATATTGTGGTGGCAGTCGATGGTGCGGATGCCGTTCATAAAGCGGAATCCCTGACCCATATCGTCAAACACCTTGGTGCGTGTCCAGGTAAAGAGTACAGTGTTGTGGTGAAAATCGAACGAAACCTTGTCGATGTCGGCGTCTCTTACATTGCCTTTAATTTGGCACGAAGCATAGCGGCACGAAATAAAAATATTGTTGCACACCTCAATGTGTCCCTTGCCCATAAGTCCGGCGATACCATAATCGCGACAGTTTACAAAAATGCAGTTTGAAATGCGTACCTGACCTTCTACATCTAAATGCAAACCATATTCGTCGCCGCTGAGATAGCCTTCGGTGGGAACAGAAGGTTGAGCATCGGGTTCAACAAAACGACCTGTAAGCACGCCTTCGTTGGGAGTTCCCGAAACGTCTTTTTCTTTCATATTTTTAGTGCAATAGCGGTTGTTTTCACCAAGGTCGAATACAAGTCCGTCAACCACTACATTGCCCTCAGGACCTGAATATCCGTAAGGACGACGGGCGTTGAAGTTGAACAACGGAGCAATGAATTTTTGACTTGTAGGTTGCAATTTGGTAATGTGTTTCATTACATCGCGCTCGGCAAAATCGGTGGAATATCCTCCGTAAATGCTTATAAATTTGCCCATTTCGTGCGAAGAATTGCCAAAACGACCAATTTCGATATATCCGCGGTCCATATTGCCGAGATAGTTGCCCTCTGCCACAAGAATAATGTCGTTGTCTTGCGCAAGGTCGATGGCTTTTTGAAGGTCTTTGAGAGCGGTGGATGGCGATTTGCCGTCGTTGCGGGCGCTGCCTGTGGAAACGCTCACATAATAGGTGTTGCCTTTGGCGGCTCTAATTTGAGGAGCGTTGTTAGAGGGTTGAGATACAGTAGGTTGACTTGTAGTACCTTGCTGGGTTGTAGTGCCTTGCTGAGTTTGCGAACTGCCGTTGTTGTTGCCGTTAACAGCATTGTTGGCGGCTTCTTTTGCCTTGTTTAATAGGTTTTTACCTATCTGAGCGTCGGCGTTTGACACTGCAAAAGCAGCAAACAAAACCAACGACGCGATTTTTGCGAATCTGTTTAAGTTCATTTTTTTTGCTATTTAGTTAATAATTATCAAATTTTTCGATTGCAAAAATACCCCTGAAACAGCAAAAAAAATAGGATTTTCCGCTCAAAAAATAGGATTTTGGGCGAAAAATACAAGTCGTTACTCCGTCTGTGTGGTATCTCGCACAATTCCTGACCCCTCTGGTTGGGTGAGAAAACGCTTGTATTTTTGGGCGGCGGTGAGGGTGCAGCAGAAGGTGAGGTTGTTGGCAAAAAGGATGTCGGTGATTTGGTGGTCTTCCACGTATTTTTTCATATTTTTGGGAAAATAGCGGAAATCTACCACGTGAACTTCCTCAAACGAATAAAACAAGCACGAGGGTATTGTGTTGCCGTAACTGTCTTTGAGTATGAGTATTCGGCGACCGTTTTTGGTAGAAGTTTCCACACGGGTCAACTGCGAATCGCTGCCAAGGAATGTGGAGTATGCTCCCGAACTGCCATCGCGAAATTTGGCAAAATATGAACGTTCTTTTTCAGGATATACTTTGGTGATATTGTACTTATTGTCAATGATATAGGATATTACGTGGGTGGTAAACTGCGTTTGCGACGGATAATAATAAACGAAATCTTCTGGCGAATTTTTTACCGAAATATCCTTGGCATAGCCGTACATCGAACCCACAAAATTGTGAATTACACGGGGTTCGTAGCCTTCGTTGAGACTCTTAAACGGCAATCCGGCTTGATGGGCAAAGCATTTGGCGGCGTAATATCCTCCGAGGGCGCTCCAATGGTGGTCGGTGCGGAGGTAAATCGGTTCGTTGACGTGCGCCAAAAGTGTGTCGTAAATATGCACGGCGTTTATATTTTCGTTGAGTTTCTTAAACACGGCTTCGATACAGGGTTTTTGCCGCCAATTTACCGAACGCGCCTCTTCTGGTCCGTAAAACTCTGATGCTGTGGGTATTGGCATTACCCAAATATTCACATCAGGAAAAGTCTCTTTGTATGAGTTTACCACCGCACAATACACTTTGGTGTAATACGATGTGCAACCAAATGCCAAAAGAGCACGCACGTTTGGTTCTTCGCCCACAAGTATTACGCCTGAGTTGGGAATGCGGAAACCATCGTGATTATCAGGCTCTTTGGGTGCAGGTTTGTAGTCAGCAGGCTTGTTGTCAGCGGTTTTGTTTTCGGCTGGCTTGCTTGGCGCTACGGTGTCTTTTATTTGCGGTGCAATGGCGGGAGTATCTACTGCAACTATCTCGTTGTCAAGCAATTCATCGATAGACAGAGTGGTGTCTACCACAGGACGGTCGTTGGCGTCGCCGGTGATAAATGTAACGGCATTTTCGCCGCTACCTGTTTTTACGCCTTTCATACTGTTGAACTTTTCGCTCAAAGACATAAACGATTCGCGGAAAGGTTCGCTGTCGCTATACCATTTTGAAATGCTGTCGGTAAATTCGCCGCTTGCAAATTTTTCGGCAGAAAATTCGGGAAAAGTGGCAAGGTCGCGGCGTTCGCGTTCCGAAAACGATGACCGTGGAAAAAAATTCAGCACCACGGTCATTATTCCAAA
>JAFPYT010000197.1 GCA_017394445.1 Bacteroidales bacterium
AACCAAAGAGCAGTTGCAAAATGCTTTTAAAGAAATCTCTGATGTGGCTGTAAAACTGAAACTTACAATACTTTCGAGTGTTTGTACTCCGCATTGCGTTCTCAATCCCGACCTTTATCCGGGCATAAGGTTTTCGGCTTGTTCGTTTGATGTTAGCCGCCGTCCCGTGGTTATCGACTATTTGGGTAACGTGCGGTTTTGCAATCATTCGCCTGTGGTGCTTGGTAATATTTTTAATAATACTCCCGAAGAAATTTTTCAGAACCCTTTGGCAACGGAGTGGGGCAGGGTAGTGCCTGATTTTTGTGCCAACTGTTCTCGTCTGCCACGTTGTAAGGCGGGTTGCCGGGCTGCCAATCAACAATGCGGCTTATCTTTGAACCATCCCGACCCTGTGGTAGATTTTTATGGCGGTACAACTTTTGCATAGTTTTTTTCGTAAAATTGTGCGATAATATTTATGGAAAATGAACCGTCTTTTGGCATTGATATCGGCTTTAATGTTGTGGTTTACAACTGTTTCGGTGGGTGTTGCGCAACCTTCGCGCGACCCTTCGATGGTGCTTATCGATAGTATCAAAAGCCTTATTACTCCGCAAATTTCCGACAGCGCCAAGGCTGCGCATTACGTGGATATGGCGTTTATTGTCTACAATATCGATTCGGCTCTGCATTATTGCAATACCGCTCTCGACCTCTGCCGTCCTACCGACACGTTTTTGATTGCAAGCGCTCACCACGTTATGGGTGCTCGGTATTATCTCCGTCACGAGATGTACACCTCTATCGAACATCTGCGCAAAAGTTACAACCTTTATAATCCTCAGCGCGACCATCGTCAGATTGTGTTTTGCTGTGTAAATCTCGCTCAGGGCTTTGAGGCTTTGCACCTTCCCGACAGCGTGTTTTTTTACCTCAACCAATCGCTCGAAAGCAGTATCAACCGTCACGATACCGCGCAGATTGCATATTCGTATCAGAATCTCGGCCGCGTTAGCACCAACCTTACCCTTTACGAAAATGCCGAGGAGTATCTTATGAAGGCTATCGAACTTGATTCAATCACCAACAACACTCTTGATTTGGCGTGCGACTATTTTTGGCTCGGATGTCATTACATTGCCACAAAATCGTATCAAAAAACGGGTCATTACCTTCGAAAATCCATACAAATCCTTGAAGCTAACAAATACAGTTTTTCGTATTATGCCAATGTGCTTCACCTTGCCTATTCGTATATGGCGGATGCGTATATAGCCTCTGCCGAACGCTCAGGCACTACTCGTTATGCCGATAGTTGCTTGGTTTACACCAAGAGAGGCGGCGATTATTTTCTGCGTTATGGCTTAAACTCCAATTATATGATTGCACGTTACGCTTACGTCAAGTATCTGATGTTTTACAAAAAGTATAACGAGGCTCTCAACGTGCTAAAAGAGTGCGAAAAATATCAAACTGGTCCCGACCTCCGCCGCGATTATCACAAATATATGACCCTTGTTTACGAAAAACTTGGCAATTACAAGGAGGCGCTCGCTCAACAAAAAATGCACTACGAATGTGCTATGGAGTATCTCAACGATAGTTCGCTCACCGCCCTTGCCGATTCTAAAACTCATCAGGCGTTGATTTACAAAGAGGCAGAACAAAAGCAAATCGATGAAATAAACCTTGTGCGCACCCATCGTATGCAGATTATTATCGTTTCGCTTTTGGTGGTGCTGATTCTTGCGTCGCTGCTGATTGTGTTTGTGTATCGAATGTGGAAAATTAAGAAAAAGGCGTTGACCATTCTTTCGCAAAAAAATCAGATTCTCGACCAGCAAAAACACGAAATTCAGTCGCAACGTGATGAAATTGAGAACGTTCACACTGCGGTTTTGAACAGCATAAAATATTCCGAGCGCATACAGCGTGCCGCCATAACATCCGAACGCAAGATTAAGACGCTTTTTCCCGAAAGTTTTGTCTATTACCGTCCGCGCGATATTGTCAGCGGAGATTTTTATTACGCTGCGCAATGCGGTAAGTATAAGATATTTGTGGTGGCAGACTGCACGGGGCACGGCATTCCTGGTGGTTTTCTTTCGATGCTTGGCTTGTCGTCGCTCAAAGAGTTTCTTGTAACAGAGGAAGATGCAGCCTCACCAGGCAAAGTGCTCGACCGTATGCGAGATTTTATCAAAGATACTCTCGGCTCGTCAGACGATTCGGGTACGCTGCTTTATGATGGAATTGAAATGATTATTTGCAGTTTTGATATTGATAATCACCGACTTGTGTATGCTTCGGCTTACCAAAACTCTTATATTGTGCGCAACGGTTCTGCTATTAGGCTTTACAGCGACAAAATGCCTGTGGGGCGATATTTTCACGAAAAAGCCCATTTTGCTACCAAAGAAGAGGAATTGCAGACTGGCGATATGGTCTACCTTTGCAGCGACGGCATTCAGGATCAGCCCGGAGGCAATTTTGATATTCCCGAAGGTAAAAAACTTTTGTCTAAAAATCTGTTGAATCTTCTTACAGGTATTGCTAATATGCCTATGAATCAGCAATGTACGTATGTTGACCAATCTCTTCAATTGTGGATCAACGGCCGCGAACAGGTAGATGATATGACGCTTGTGGGTATAAGAATTTGATTTTTTTTCTATCTTTGCGCTATCAGATTCAAAAAGATTACTATAATGGCACAACCTTTGGCAGAACGGATGCGTCCTAAAAATTTGGACGAATATATTGGTCAGCAGCACCTTGTGGGCAAGGGCGCTGTTCTCCGAAATATGATTGAAACCGGAAGAATACACAGCATTATTCTCTGGGGACCTCCCGGTGTGGGCAAAACCACTCTTGCCAAAATTATTGCCACAAGCGGAAACCGTGCTATGTATACCCTCAGCGCAGTAAGTAGCGGTGTAAAAGATGTGCGCGAGGTGTTAGAAAAGGCTCAGCATCAGACTTTTTTTGGTTCGCCGTCGCCGATTCTATTTATCGACGAAATTCACCGTTTCAACAAAAGTCAGCAAGATTCGCTCCTTGCCGCTGTGGAGCAGGGCATTATCACTCTCATAGGTGCTACCACCGAAAATCCAAGTTTTGAGGTGATTTCGCCGTTGCTTTCCCGTTGCGAGGTTTATGTGCTAAAACCGCTTGAAAAAGAGGATCTTGAACGTCTTTTGGACAACACCATACACAACGATTCCGAACTCAAAAAGATGAATATCAAGGTGGAAGAAACCACCGCCCTCTTTCGTCAGAGTGGTGGCGACGCCCGCAAGTTACTCAATATCTTAGAGATAGTTATCAATGCCGAAACCTCCGACCAAGTAATTATCAACGACGAGATTGTAATGCAACGTCTTCAAAAAAATCTTGCTATGTATGATAAAAATGGCGAGATGCATTACGATATTATTTCGGCGTTTATCAAGAGTATCCGAGGAAGCGATGCCAATGCCGCTGTATATTGGCTTGCGCGTATGCTTGCAGGTGGTGAAGACCTCAAATTTATTGCCCGGCGACTGATAATTTCGGCGAGCGAGGATATTGGTCTTGCCAATCCTAACGCTATGTTGCTTGCGCAGGCTTGTTTTAATGCAGTTAACACTGTTGGCTATCCCGAATCGCGCATAATGCTCAGCGAAACAGTTATTTACCTTGCCAATTCGCCTAAGAGTAATTCGGCATACAACGCTATTAATGCCGCTATGGAGTTTGTGGAAAAAACTGGCGACCTTCCTGTGCCGCTTCACCTTCGCAATGCTCCAACCAAACTGATGAAGCAACTCGGCTACGGCAAAGACTACAAATACGCCCACGATTTCCCCGGACATTTTGTAAATCAAGAATATCTTCCCGACGAAATCCGCGGCACCACATTCTACCATCCCCAAGAAAACCCTGCCGAAGCCAAAGCCAAAGAGACCATCGACCGCCTTTGGAACGGAAAGTATAAATAAAAAGCACGGCGAAAAATTTATTTTACGCCGTGCCCTATAATTTTTAATTGTCAATTTTTAATTGTCAACTTTCAATTCTCAATTGCTATTGTTTCTGCTCTTTCAGCACCACATCGTGTGCGCCGCCTTCGATAATGCCCGTAGACGATACGAGGGTAATCTTGGCGTTGGCTTTCAACTGTGGCAGTGTGGTAACGCCGCAACTGCACATTGTTGACTTGATTTTATCGATGGTAACTGTAAGATTGTCTTTGAGTTTGCCAGCGTAAGGAACGTATGAATCAACGCCCTCTTCAAATTTCCTTGTGGCTGCGCCGCCCATATCGTAACGTTGCCAGTTGCGTGCGCGGTTGCTGCCTTCGCCCCAGTACTCTTTCATATACGAGCCGTTGATCATAATCTTTTTGGTGGGACTTTCGTCGAAACGTGCAAAATAGCGTCCCATCATCAAAAAGTCGGCACCCATTGCCAATGCAAGCACCATATGGTAATCCTGAACCAATCCGCCGTCGGAGCAAATCGGAACGTAGATTCCAGTGGCTTTGTAATAACGGTCGCGCTCGGCAGCCACGTCGATAATAGCGGTAGCCTGTCCTCGTCCGATACCTTTTTGTTCGCGGGTAATGCAGATAGAGCCGCCACCGATACCCACTTTTACGAAATCGGCACCTGCCTCGGCAAGATAGCGGAAACCTTCGGCGTCTACCACGTTGCCAGCACCTATTTTAATAGTGTCGCCATAATTTTCGCGAACCCATTTGATAGTGTCGCGTTGCCATTCTGAAAAACCGTCCGACGAGTCCATACAGATAACGTCCACACCGGCTTCCACAAGTTTAGGAATACGCTCGGCATAGTCGCGAGTGTTGATACCTGCGCCCACGAGAAGACGTTTTTCGCTGTCTAAAAGTTCGAGTGGATTGGTCTTGTGACTATCGTAGTCCTTGCGGAAAACAAAATATTTAAGGTTCTGATTATCGTCGATAATTGGGAGGGCGTTAATCTTGTTGTTCCAAATAATATCGTTAGCCTCTTCTAATGTAATAGGAAATTTAGCAACGATAAGTTTTGAGAACGGAGTCATAAACTCCTTAACCTTACGGTCTTGCGGGTCGCGGTTGGGACGGTAGTCGCGGCTGGTAACTAATCCGAGGAGTTTGCCGTTTGATGTTCCGTCTTCGGTGATACCTATTGTAGAGTAGCCGCAGCGCTGTTTTAGTTCAATAACGTCTTTGAGAGTGGCGTCGGGAGTGAGGTTTGCGTCGCTAACCACAAATCCTGCCTTGTATTTTTTTACCTTGCGAACCATTTCTGCTTGACTTTCAATAGATTGCGAGCCAAAAATAAACGATATTCCGCCGTTTTTGGCAAGCGCGATAGCCATATTGCTGTCCGACACCGACTGCATAATAGCCGATGCAAAGGGCGCGTTGAGCGTGATGGCTGGTTCTTCGCCTTTCTTGAATTTTACAAGCGGCGTGCGGAGGTTCACATTGTCGGGAGTACATTCCTTGGTGGTGAGTCCGGGTATCAAGAGATACTCGTTAAAAGTTCTTGAAATTTCGTTTATTATGTGTGCCATAAGTATGGTGTTTTTTGAATTGTAAAATTTTGCAATGTTAATAAAAAAAAATTGAATAATTATTATCCGCATTGTAAAAAAAAACTTAAAAATTTTTGCACTTTTTAAATTTTTTTTGCATATATTTGCAAAAAGGTTGAAACATTTTTTCACTTTGCACTTATGTCTTCAACCATAATAACGAATTTTTAATTATTAGTAACAATTTAAAACTTACACAGATGAAAAAAACACTTACATTCTTAATGGCTGCAATGGTAATCAGCCTTATGGCATCTTGCTTCGGTGGTAGCAACGAAGCACAAGTTTCTGAAAAAGGTAAAATGCTTATGGGTAAAACTTGGGCAGCCGACCTTAACGCCGACCTCAAAGGCAATGGCGAGGCTCTAAAAGAGGAAACTGGTGTTGGTCACGAAATGGAACTCAAAGGCGACGTTGCCAAAATCGGCGACTTCCTTGCTGCTAAATGGTTGTTTGGTCGTGGTCAAAAAGACCCCAGCAAACTCGTTTACTCTATCACTACTGGCGAAGGCTTCTTCTCGGCTACTGTTGAATCTGGTCTTTGGGAACTTGGTGCCGACGACAAAACTCTTCTTCTCCGCAAATGGGACGACGAGAAAGGCGATTATGTAGAAACTCCCGAAGAGTACACCATCTTGGAACTCACCAACGAAAAACTCTCTTGGCAGAAAAAAGGCGATCTTTCTCCCTCTTACTTCGTAGCAAAATAATCTTTTTCATATAATTAAAAAATTAAATTATTGGCGGATTGCATTTTTTGTGCAGTCCGCTTTTTTTTATAACAATTGTGTGGTATAATTTCCTTTTTTTATTATATTTGCAACAAAAATAAAACGTACAACAATGAACAATCTACCTAACGACCCATTTATGTTGGTTTCTACAATCAATATGCTTTTGCGCGATGGCGAATACGACAGCCTCGAATCGCTTTGCAGCAGTTACGACAAACAGCCCGGCGAGATCAAAAAATATCTCCGCGAATTTGGCTTTGAGTTTAACGAGCAGCAAAAACAGTTTCGATAATTTTACCAAAGTTTTTTTCGTCAAAAAATTTGCAGATTAAAACTAAAATTGTACCTTTGCGCTATTATATAAAGGTGTGCTATTTGTGCCACCATAGTAAGAATTTTTAAAACCAAATGGAAGAAAATAATATAAATCAAACTGCAACGCAGGAACAAGAAGAATACACAGCGAAAAACATCCAAGTGCTTGAAGGTTTGGAGGCTGTGCGCAAACGTCCCGCAATGTATATCGGCGACACAGGCGAAAGAGGTCTCCACCACCTTGTATACGAGGTAGTTGACAACTCTATCGACGAGGCTCTCGCAGGATTTTGCACCGATGTTACCGTAACAATCAACGAAGACGAATCTATCACCGTTCGCGACAATGGTCGTGGTATTCCTACCGATTATCACGAAAAAGAAGGCAAGTCGGCACTCGAAGTGGTGCTCACCATTCTTCACGCCGGCGGTAAGTTCAACAAAAACTCCTACAAGGTTTCTGGCGGTTTGCACGGCGTAGGCGTTTCATGTGTTAACGCGCTTTCTACTTATTTCAAGGCAGTTATCCGTCGCGACGGTAAAATTTTCCAACAGGAATATTCAATAGGCAAGCCCACCACCGAGGTTAAGGTGATTGGCGAAACCGAGGAAACGGGTACAGAAATTACTTTCAAGGCCGATGATTCTATTTTCTCGTGCCATAGTTACCAATACGAAATTCTCGCCGCTCGTTTGCGCGAACTTTCGTTCCTTAACAAAGGTATCAAACTTACCCTCACCGACTTACGTAAGGATGAGGAAGGCAACACCCGCAGCGATGTTTTCTATTCGCAAGAGGGCTTGAAAGAGTTTATCGACTATCTTGAAGTTTCTAAGGACGTACTTTCAAACATTATTTATATATCTACCGAAAAGAGCGGAATACCTATCGAGGTGGCTTTGCAATACAACAATTCGTACCGCGAGGTTATCCACTCTTATGTCAACAACATCAACACTCAGGAAGGCGGCACGCACCTTACAGGTTTCCGCCGTGGTTTGACACGTACTCTCAAACAGTACGCCGAAACATCGGGAATCCTTGCCAAAAACAAGATTGAAATCTCGGGCGACGACTTCCGCGAGGGTCTCACAGCCATTATTTCGGTAAAAGTTCAAGAGCCTTTGTTCGAGGGTCAGACCAAGACAAAACTTGGCAACACCGAGGTGGCTCCGGCAGTAGATCAAGCCATTAGCGACGCTCTTAAAAATTATCTTGAAGAGAACCCCAACGATGCTAAGAATATCTGCAACAAGGTGATTCTTGCAGCCCGTGCCCGTATAGCCGCAAGCAATGCACGCAAACTTGTGCAGGCTCACAGTCAGTTGAAGGGCGCAGGTCTGCCCGGTAAACTTGCCGACTGCTCGTCAAGAGACAACACAAAGACCGAGATTTTCATAGTCGAGGGTGATTCGGCAGGTGGAACAGCAAAACAGGGTCGCGACCGTATGTATCAGGCTATCCTTCCGTTGCGTGGTAAAATCCTCAACGTGGAAAAAGCCGTTCAGTACAAAACCCTTGACAACGAGGAAATTAAGAATATCTACACTGCCCTTGGCATTACCATCGGCACCGAGGAAGATAGTCAGGCTGCCAACCTCAACGACATCCGTTACAACAAGATTATTATTATGACCGATGCCGATGTGGACGGTGCCCACATTCAAACTCTTGCTATGACGCTATTCTTCCGCTATATGAAAGAGGTGATCGACCGCGGACACCTTTACCTCGCATCGCCGCCGCTCTATCTTGTAAAACGTGGTAAGATGCAACGGTACTGTTGGACAGAGGAGCAGCGTAAGCAGGCGCTTATCGACCTTGGCAACGGCTCCGAAGAGTCGTGTACAGTACAGCGATACAAAGGTCTTGGTGAGATGAACGCCGACCAGTTGTGGGAAACTACTATGAATCCCGAAACTCGTACTTTGAAACAGGTAACTATCGAAAACGCAGCCGAAGCCGACCGCACCTTCTCGATGCTTATGGGCGACGACGTTCCCCCGCGCAGAGAATTTATCGAACAGAATGCAGTTTATGCGAATATCGACGCATAAGAAAACCGCTTAAATATTGATAAAGCCTGCGCGAATATCGTGCAGGCTTTTTTATTTTGCAAAACCTTTAAATACAACGCTATGATAACCGAAAAACTTGAAACTTACATCAACGCTCTTGCCACAGACGAGGCTCTCGCGCTCAAAAATGTTTTGACCGAGGTAGAAAAATTTGCCGTTGAAACTCCTTCGTCCGCACCGCTGTTGAGCATTGTGGCAGACGAAATCAGTGCCGACTCTATCACAGTGGCAGCCGCTGCCGCTTACGCATATATTCCTTATAATCAGTTGAATACTGTAATTGATTCGGGCGTTCTTGGCGACGAAATCAACGGTATTTTAAAGGGAATTATTAAAATTCCTGAGTTTAATCTTGATAAACTTAAAGTGCAAACCGAGAATTACATCAAACTGCTTGTAACTCTCTCTGGCGATGTGCGTTCTATAATAATCCTCTTGGCTCAGCACCTGTTGAAAATCAGGAATTTAAACTCGCTTCCCGACGATGAGGCTCTCAAAACCGCTACTGAGGTGCAATTGGTATATAGTCCCATCGCTCACCGTATCGGTCTTTACAAGGTGAAAACCGAGATGGAGGAGATTTGCCTAAAATACTTTGAATATGATACTTACCGCTCCATAGCCGACAAGTTGCAAATCAAAAAGGCTGAGCGCGACAAATATATCAGCGAGTTTATTGAGCCGCTGAAAAAGAAATTTGCCGAAATGGGAATGAACGTCAGCATTAAAGGTCGCCCAAAATCGATAGCCTCTATACGCACCAAGATGAAAAAGCAGGGCGTAGACGTTGACGGCATTTACGACCTTTTTGCCATACGTGTAATAATCGACAGCAAGCCCGAGGACGAAAAGGCAGATTGCTGGCGTGTCTATTCTATTGTAACAGAGAAATATAAGCCAAATCCATACCGTCTGCGCGATTGGATTACCGTGCCCAAACCGAGCGGCTACGAATCGCTGCACACCACTGTGATTGGTCCCGGCGGACGTTGGATCGAGGTTCAAATCCGCACAAAACGTATGGACGAGGTTGCCGAAAAGGGTCTCGCCGCGCATTGGAAATACAAAAACGGCACCGATGGCAAAGAAGGTGGCAATATTTTCTCAAAAATTCGCGAGGCTATCGAAACGCCCGACAAGAATGATTCTACCGTCAAAAAGGCTCTGTATAGCAACGAGATATACATTTTTACACCCAATGGCGATTTGATAAAAATGCACCAAGGCGACACCGTTTTGGATTTTGCTTTCACCATTCACTCGCAAATTGGCAGCAAGTGCATAGGCGCACAGGTTAACAACAAGTTTGCCTCTATCAAGAGCGTGCTGCAAAACGGCGACACGGTTAAGATACTCACCGCCAACAATCAAAAACCATCGGCAGAATGGCTCAAAATTGTTAACAATCAACGTGTTAAAGCTCGTCTGCGCCACATTTTGGCATCAATGGAAAACCGCCTTGCCGATGTGGGCAAAGATATTGTTAAGCAAAAACTCCAACAAATTGATGTTGAATACAACGATGTGGCTGTCAACAAGTTGGTGAAATATTTCGGTATGGATTCGGCAGTGCAGTTGTATCAGACACTCGGAGAGGGTAAACTTGAACCGAGCAAGATTAAGCACGCCTTTGTAGAGGCATCGAAAGATGACGACAAGTCCGCTGCTGATATCAAGCCTGTGGAACACTCTGTGTATCAAGATGATATTACTTCATCTGATAACAATCTTCTGATTATCGACAACTTAAACACCATCGATTTTCAGTTTGCAAAATGCTGCAATCCAATGCCCGGCGACAAGATTTTTGCATTTGTAACGGCAAGCAGCGGCACCAAAATTCACCGCACCGACTGTCCCAACGCTGCAAATATAATCTCACGCTATCCCTACCGCGTGGTTAATGCCGTGTGGAAACAGAATTCTGAATCTAAAACCTTCAATGCCAAACTGCATATCGAAGGCGTTTATCAACCCGGAGCGAGTGGCAGCATAACCAAGTTGATTTCAGAAACTTACCGCATCCACATCCGCTCGTTTAACTTCTCCGAAACCGACAACGGCCGCTTCTCCGTTTCGGTGGTGGTGCTCCTCAACAGCAAATCGCAACAAGATTTTCTAATCGAAAAACTCAAAAGCATAAAGTTTGTGGAGAAGGTGGGAGTGGAGAAGGATTAATTTGAGTTTTAACAACGAATTAAACTAATAAAACGAAGACCTTTCTAACCTTCGTTTATTTTGTTTAATTCGTTGTTATAAATATTTTATATATTTGTAGTATAATTGAAAAATATGATTATACTACAAAAAATATTGCCCATCTTTTTGATATTCTTGAATATCAGTCTTTTTGCGCAGACAGATTTTTCAAAATATCAGCATAAACATATTTTTTGTAAGCCGTGGATTGGTAATAATGCTTTTCTTGAACGTTATCTTTCTGATATTCGTTACGATAACGATTCTACACCGATGTATGCCGTACCGGTGCAGATTTGGGCTTACGGCGGCGAAAACCTGCCTACCGACCTCGAAATCAAACGTTTGATTATCAGTCTCAATACGCTGTTTACTGCTAACAATACCAAGATTGTTTTTTATCTTAGTGGCGTAGAAAAATTTCAAAAAAAGCGTTTCCAAAAATTCGGTTATTTTTCTAACGCGCCTATTCAGAGCCATTTGCATCACAAACGCGGCGTGGTGAATATTATGTTGGTGGGATGGCTCGCAAAAACAGGCAAAAAGAACAGAAATCTCGCATTTACAGGCTGTTACAATCATTTTAGCAACACAATTGCCACAATTCCAAGCGGTTCGCCTTCGGTGGCAGTTCACGAAATGGGGCATTATCTCGGTCTTCATCACACTCATCGTTATTATCATCGTGGCAAGCACCGTCAGGAATCTGTTGACACTACTGTTTTTCGCCGTGGACTTTTTGCCCGTGGTAGAAATGTGGAAATCAATGGCGACGGTCTTGCCGACACATACGCCCAACCGTACCTCCGCCGCGTTACCGATTCGCATTGTAATTATGTTGATAATGAAGGCGTTACAGACCGTTGGGGCAACCATTATGCGCCACAAACCGACAACATAATGTCGTATACGCAAAACAAAGAATGTCGCACACAATTTACCCGTATGCAAAAGTCGGTAATGCTCTATACTCTTGATAATAAGCGACATTCCGACCGTTGGCGCATAGATTTTACTGGCGATAATAATGGCTTTGCCTCGTTGCCCGATGGATATGAACCTGATTTTTCACCACGTGCCGCCACTGCGCTTCCTTTGGGTAGCCGTCAGCATCACTCGTTTCATACGCCTCTTGACGGAAAAGGCAGACCGATGACCGATGAAGATTGGTTTGAGTTTTCGGGCGACTACGTTATCAAGCATTTTCAACACCGCAAACTTGTGATTGAGCCTGGGTTGATGGAGTTTTCGGGTATCCGCGCCGTGTTGTTTGGTAAGGATTTGCAGCCCATCGACACCTTTTATATTAATACCAAAGATGAGA
>JAFPYT010000198.1 GCA_017394445.1 Bacteroidales bacterium
ATACTGGTGACGCTGCTGCTTTTCCTCGGGTTCACCATTTTCGGGTTCCACAACGCTTTCCTCATCGCCGCCATCTGCGGTGTGATGGTGATAATACCTTATCTTGGCGCCGTCATCGGGTCGGTTTTCAGTTTTGTGATACTGCTGGTATCCACGCTCAACGTCTCCACCGAAAGTGTGAACATACTGCAGTTGCTGCTCACTTTCTACGGCATTTTCATTGTAGTGAAACTTATCGACGACTTTGTGATGCAGCCGCTAATCTACTCCAAGAGCGTCAAGGCGCACCCCGTGGAGATTTTCCTTGTGATACTCGTTGCCGGCAAGATAGGCGGTGTGCTCGGCATGATAGCCGCCATACCCGCCTACACGCTGATACGTATCTTTGTAAAAGAATTTTGGAGCAACTCCAAGTTTGTGAAACAATTCATCAAGGATTTGTAAATACGATGTGGGGCGCGCGCTCCGAGAGCGGATTGTAGTTTTTGCTAAACCCTTACTTTTTGGTAAGTTTTAATTTAAGGTTGGGATTTTCGGCCAGCATAGCATTTTTGTCGTAATAGAGCCAGCCGTTTTTGATGTAAAAAGCAATGCCCGATAAAAATGCAATTTGCGAATCCTCCGATTTATACGATTTCCCCTTTACGGCAATAGCCGGGTAGTCGGCTTTGGAAAAAGTGATTTCGATGTAATCGCACGTTTCACAAACGTTTTTTTCCCAATAGAAATAGTTTGTAACACCACCGAAAACGCAGGTGCCGCTACCCAGATAATACTCCACCTCTCCTTCGTAATTTTTTGTGGTCTTATAGGGATTGTTGATAGTAATTGTGCCTTCGCTGCCGTTGGCGTCGGTAAAAGAGTAGGAGCCCACAAAAGCGGCCGGCTTGGCAGTTGGAGCGGTGTTTTGGGCATTCATCACAAATGGGATAAGGGCCATTGCAAAAAGTATTATTTTTCTCAATTTTCTGGTGTGCGCTTGGTTATATACCATCAAGCCCGTCGGTTTTTTTTGATACATTGAAAACTTGTTTTTTTGTTATGCAAAAATACATTTTTTTCCCGACACTGCGGACATTAGGCTTAAAAACATACTCTATCGTTGTTTTCATAGAAAAAATAGTCCCTTGGAGTAGGTTTTGATATTCAGCAATTTAAATAGCCAATGGCGGACTGCGGGCTATTTTATATCGGTAAAAAAAGCCTTTATTTCCAAAAAAATCGTATCTTTGTAGTTTAAATAAATCAAACAATTAATAAAAAATAACAATATGAAAAAATTTAGTACATTTTTGGCAGCATGCCTGCTCAGCGCCACAATGGCCTTTGGACAACAGACAATGAGCATAAACAACGGCTCTTTCGAGCAATGGACCACCACACAGGGTTATGTGGCGATGAGCGTCTATCAACTTTTCGACGACTACATCACTCCAACAGGATGGCACACAATGAAATACCCTCTTGATACAAGTTTCACATACTCATTGGGACTTATACCAATACCCGTAAGCATACAAACAGATGTGCCTCTGCAGATAATGGACAAAGACACTGCAGGTGTTCCCGACGGCAACTATGGCGCCATGTTGCAGACATTCAAGCTTACTGATGTTTTGCCCGGTGTGGCATCGATGGGTATGTCGCTTGGCGAATTCGACACCGTGGTGATGCCCACCATTATGTCGATTGGCGAACTTGAGACCGAGCCCGTTATGCAGCTTATGGCTTTGCTGCCCAATCTGATGTCCGACCCCACAGCTCTGACAATGCTCGACACCCTCGATTTCAACAACTACTCCACCGGCGGTATGAACCTCAACGGTTTCAACCTCGGCAAACTCACCGGAAAATATAAATACGAACCCATCGTTGAAACATCCGGCGAAACCGGCGGCGTGATAATGATTGGCACCTACAACGACCAAGCCAGTGGCAAACGCAAAATCTGCGGTGGCGGTTTCAACCAAAACCTCGCCCACACCCACGCCTACACCGATTTCGAAGTGGACTACATGCCTTTCACCGACGACCCCACCATTGTTCCCGACATGCTCGAAATACTCGTTCTGTCGTCGGCTAGCACCACTATGGGCCAAGGCTCCAAACTGTATGTGGACAAATTCGAACTTGTTGAAAAACAAGAAGAAGGCATCGCTACCGCCAAGAATGAACCTTCGGTAAGCATCTACCCCAACCCCAGCAAAGGCAAAGTGTTCGCCGAACTCGACGCTCCCGCCAACATCCGCATCTTCAACCAGCTGGGACAGACCGTGGCACAGAAAAACAATGTTTCTGGCAAAGTGTCCTTCAACCTCACAACTCCCGGTATCTACGTGATGGAAGTTTCCGGCAACACTTTCCGCACCGTGAAACAAATTGTGGTTACGAAATAAGATTTGAATTTCCTCTAAATCAAAAAGGTGTGCCAAACGCACACCTTTTTTTTCTACATCCACAAAAAAAAGCGGCGACTATAAAGGTCGTCGCCAATACAATATTATAAATTAAATCTTTATTTCAGTTTTGCCAGAGCCTCTTTTATACGGCGGATGGCTTCGATAAGGAGATCCTCACTGGTGGCGTAG
>JAFPYT010000199.1 GCA_017394445.1 Bacteroidales bacterium
TAATGCCGACAATCAAAAATTTATGTGCCTTATCCAAGCACACAAGCATACTATTTTTATGATTATCAGCAATTTTCATAAACCTTTAATTTATTTTGTGTTTCGCAAAGCTACGCCCAATCTTTTATTGTTGAGGTGCCAAACATTGTCTGGCGGTATCATTTGACGGGGGGGGCAGAGCTTCGGAATAATGTTGGAAAAAGTTTGTCCCTAGTATAGAGCTAATGCGAAACAATTGATCTGTGTCTAAGGATGACTTGTGGAAAAGCCTTTGCAATGTGCGTTCGGACACTCCGAGGCGTTCCATAAACCATTCGTTGGTGTGTCCTTGGCGGCGTAGTTCCTCGCGGATAAGTCTTCCTATATGTATATGATGCATAAAGTTCGTTATTTGTATTGTGAATGTTTGTCGAAATACATTGAGGAAACGAAGTCCAGAAATAGGTTTTTGCACACATCGTGGCAATGTGCAATATAAACATCGTTCTGATTTTCATTTATTTGCATAAAGCAGCTCTTTGTATCTGATTTGTGCAAAAATATGCCCAATAGTCTATTCTTTTGGCGTCAATTGTTGTCGGGCGTCATTATTTGGCGGGGCATTGAGACTTCGAAATGATGTCACAAACATGGAGCTAATTAATAAATATCCGTTGCGTGTTGGATGACGGATTGTGGAGAAGCCGATGCGATATTCGTTCACACTTGGCGAAAGGCTTCACAAGACAGTCGCTGGTATGCTTAGTAGTCGATAAGGTTGCTTATGTAGCGTTTGTTATTTGGGGTGCGGACGGTTTATCAAAATGTAGCGGAAAAAAAAACGGTGGAGTATTTTTCACACTTTTTTGGAATGGGAGTGAAATGGCTTATCTTGTTGTTTGTCAAATATTTTCAAGCAGGAGCGTCAAGTTGGATATTCGTTTTGCATCAGATGTCACCGGGTGTCAACATTTGTTTGAGCGTCCATAGCTTCAGAATAATGTTGGAAAAAGTCCGTTCCAAGTATAGAGCTAATGCGAAATAATTGGTGTGTGTCTAACGAAGGCTTGTGAAAAAGCCTTTGCAATGTGCGTTCAGACATTCCGATGCGTTCCATAAACCATTCGTTGGTGTGTCCTTGGCGGCGTAGTTCTTCGCGTATAATTTGTCCTATATGTATATGCATAGAGTTATTATTGGTAGTGCGGACTGCTTATCGAGAGATGTGGTAGAAAATACTAAAAAAATGATGCAAATAGTATTTGTTAATCGTCTTTTTGGCATTCCCATACCAGCACTACAAATAAACAACCTCATGCATAGTGCGCTGTTGTTACGTTTATTCGTAGTAGTGCTTGTTCTATTCAGGGGTATTTCAGAATGCCTCGAATATTGCAAACGCTCTACGGTTTATAATTTTATACTTAACTATTTATTATTCAGATGTTTATGTTTCATTTTTGTCCGTTTAATCGTAATTATATATCTTACAAAAATACAAAAAAAAATGATATTATGCTAAATAATTATCACTCCACCTCGCCACTTTCCCAGAAATCGGCGTTTTTGATGTTCAGTGCTTTGGGGTCGAAAACGGGTTCCTGTCATTGTTTTCCCGCCGTTCGTAGTCCTCGCGGCTTACGGGTTGCCATTTGCCTGTGGGCGAGAGCATATAATATCCTTCGCTGAGGGTTGCGGCGTTGAAAATGATGTCGTGTTTGAGCTGTTCCGCAGGCAGGTAAAGAACCCGTGAATTGCCGGGTCTGCTGCTGTTCACCTCGCAGCGCGCCACAGTGGTGTCGTTCACATCTATCAGCATCTGTTTTGGGAAGATTGTCTGCACATGGTTAATATACATTTCGCGGTTCCAATCTGTTATCGAGTCGCAGAGTTGGTTCTTGTTCACTTTTTTTGCTGTAAAATCGACTATTTGCACCTGAATACACCGTGTTCCAATATAATAATACCATTTGTCGTTTTTCATTACTTTTGTGGAATCTTGGAAACCTTTGAATAGCAAAGTTATCTGTCGTTCCTCTGGCACATAACCTTTGTCGGAAGGACGGAAAAACGATAGGGGGTAGAGATTTCGGAACTCCTTGAGAAGCGTGCGGCAGGTGTCGAGTTGCCGTTTTAGTACCGCCCTGTCGGAGTGTTCCACGGCATAGCAGAGGCTGTCGAGGGCATGCACGGCACGTTTGGTGCGTGAGCCTTTGCGCGGACTCCACACTTTCACTTGTTTCCCGTACTCGTACAGATAGTAATATGCTCCGTCTTTGCCTATAAAACGGTCGTAAAAGTTCGACGACATTGCAGCCGCATCCATAAAACTGCGGAAGATAGTCCATTCTTTGGCGTTTATCTCAAGTTCGTAACTTTGAGTCGAAAAAGCCTTTTTCTGGTGCTTTTGGGATTTGTCTTCTACGACTGTTATGTAAACAAAAGTGCTGTCGTTCATACTCAGCGCATACGGGTTTGTGAAAGCGGGGATGCACATATAATAGATATATTCATCGGCAACAAGCGTTTTTCTGGCAATTTCTTTGTAATCAGAAAGTTCTGTCGACGGGGTGAATACCGACTGTGCCGAGGCCGTTGCCAGCGCCATTGCTATAAGCAGTGTTCCGAACAAATATTTATATTTCATTGTAAATGTGTCTTGTGTTATAAAAATTATTTTATTTTAGCCATTACGGGAAGTCACTTTCGCTGTGCGCGTTGCCATTCGCCTGTGGGCAAGAGCAGGTAATAGCCGTCGCTGATGGCGGCGGCGCTGAAAATGATGTCGTGTTTGAGCTGTTCCGCAGGCAGGTGAAGTGTCCTGGGATTGTTGCAGTTGTTGCAGTCCACCTCGCACATGGCTGTAATGGTATCGTTTAGGTTAACATTTACTTTGCACTGCCGGTGATGGATATATAGTTCGCGGTTCCAGTGCGCCACCGAGTCGCGTAGAGAGTCGGGATTCACTTTTTTTGTCATAAAATAGGGGATGGTTACGATTAATTGACTGGCATACAGGCTATAATGCCATTCGCTTTTTTCTACACGCGAAAAATGTGATGTGTCCAATTTGCCGTTCTCTTCAAAGATAATCGTACTGCCTTTTTTCCATGTATAATTAATTGATTTTGTGGGATAAAAATAGGAAATCGGGTGCAGTTGGGCGAATTCCTTGGTAAGCGTGCGGCAGGTGTCGAGTTGCCGATTTAGTACCGCCCTGTCGGAGTGTTCCACGGCATAGCAGAGGCTGTCGAGGGCATGCACGACACGTCCGGTGCGCGAGCCTTTCCACGGACTCCACGCTTTAACGGTTTTATCCCAGTAATGAAGAATGTAAGACACACCGTCGATGCCAATACTTTCGTTGAAAAAATTGGCCGTCTGGGTGGCGTCTGCAAAAAGGTTTTCCAGCACAGCGCAATCGTCCTCGCTTATCGAAAGCTTGTAACGACGGGTTTTTATCTTGGCTTTGGCACCATGTTTCCGAAACTTTTTGGAGTACCATATATATTACCACATTTTTCTTTGGCATGAACGTAAACAAGAGTGCTGTCGTGCAGACTTAACGCATATTCGTTTGTAAACGCCGGCCGGCACATATAATACAACCCTGCATCGCCCACAAGAGTTTCCACAACGAATTTCTCATATTCATAGTCGCTGCAACTGGTTTCCGGCGTGAACA
>JAFPYT010000200.1 GCA_017394445.1 Bacteroidales bacterium
ACGTGTGAATTTTCCGCTGTTGAAATCGCATCCGCAGCACGCTCTTGCAGAGGCTCAGTCGTCGGGTTCGAGTGGAATTTTCTCGTTTGAACTCGTTGGTACATTGGACGATGCGCAGAATTTCCTCTCAAAACTCAAACTCTTTGCCACGGCAGAAAGTCTCGGTGGAGTGGAGAGTCTCATCGAGATTCCGGCGATAATGACCCACGCCTCCGTGCCCAAGGAAGTCCGCGAACAAAACGGCATTTCCGATACCCTAATCCGCGTTTCGGCAGGCATTGAGGACACCGAAGATTTGATTGAGGATTTCAGGCAGGCGTTGGAGTAATTGACTGATACCAAGATGATTGAAATTACAACAGATTACAGCGACGGTCTCAAACAGGATTTCATCAATCTTAACAAGCATTGGATTGAAAAATATTTCCACTTGGAAGATTGTGATATTGAGACGTTTAGCCACGTTGATGATATTAATGCGCACGGTGGGCGGATATTTTTTGCCGTTGATAAGGGCAGCGGCAAAACCGCCGGCTGCGTAGCATTAATCAACAAAGGTTCAGAAGGTTACGAATTGGCTAAATTGGCTGTTTCGGAAGAATTTCAGGGGCAAGGTATAGGAGATTTTTTGGTTGGCGAACTTCTTCGCCACGTCCGCAAAATCGGCGCAAGACGTGTATTTTTAATTGGAAACACCAAACTAAAAGCATCGATAAATCTCTATAAAAAACACGGATTCAGAGAGATACCGATTGCCGGAAATTCATACGAGCGTTGCGACATTATGATGGAAAAGACATTCTGTATCAGGAAGATACAACCACAAGACCAAAATGTGGTTGCACAAATTGTCAGAAATGCTTTTATAGAATTTTCTGCACCTCTCAAAAATACTGTTTACGACGATTCGCGCACATTCACTATCTATGACACAGTAAATAATTCAGTATCAGATTATTATGTGTACATTGAAGACGATGTGCTACTTGGTGGTTGTGGTTTTTATCCCACCGAAGGTCTTCCGAATGGTTATGCAGAGGTAATTAAATTCTATTTGCGACAAGAATCTCGTGGCAAAGGTATTGGCGGAATACTTTTGAATACAATTATAAATGCCTCTAAATCAAAAGGATACAGTCATCTGTATATTGAATCATTCCCTGAATTTTCGTCAGCGGTGGCGATGTATCAAAAATATGGATTCGGTATTATACCGCATCGTCTTGGCAATTCGGGACATACGGCGACAAGTATTTTTATGGTCAAAGATTTGGCGCAAGTTTAAATCAAAGACCGAAACAATTATTTTGACATCATTATCAAACAAACAATTATGAAAAAGATAAAACCGACATTCAAAGAAAATGTTTCAGAAACGCTCCTGATTCCTTTGTATATGCGTGCGAAGGAGGCAGAGGAGAAGAATCCGATTATTGTGGACGAAGTTTCGCAAAAAATTCTCGCGAAAATCGACTACAATTTCAACAAGTTTTCTGCGGATAAGCGATGTCAATTTTGTATTTCGGTGCGCACCAAGTATTTCGACGAAATTCTTAGAAATTTTGTTGCCAAATACGACGATGCTGTTGTGGTACTTTTGGCGTGCGGACTCGACCCAAGGATTGAGCGCACCAACGTTGGCAAACCGTTCAGTTCGTATCTTTTGGACTTTGCTGACGTGATTGATTTTCGCCGCAACATTTTGCCGGAAAGTGTTAGCAATCAGTATATTATCGGCGACATCACCAATCGCGAATGGATTGATACCGTCAAGGCGCAGCATCCCAACGGTCATTTCTTGTTCATTATGGAAGGCGTGGCGATGTATCTTACAGAAAATCAGATAAAAAGGATTTTCAAGAACATCGACAACAATTTCCCAAATGCCGAAATCCACATTGAGCGAATCAGCAAAGATTTCAGTCAACGCACTGAAACTCAGCAAAGTGTCAGCACAACCAATGCCACTTTTGCGTGGGGTTGCGACAATCCTTTGGAGATTGAGGATTGGGGCTTGAAGTTGAAATTTCAATCCGAGTTCTACTACTTTTCGCAGCACTTTTCGCAAATGTATAAACGCCTCGGTATCAAGGCGTTTATACTGAAATATCTGTCCAAATACCGTCGTTCGATAGGTATTTGGAGTTATCGGAAGGCGGGATGATGGAATATTTGTTTATTTCGCGCAAAATCATTACATTTGCCGAAACAAATGAAACCGAATGAACTACCTAGAAAATCTAGGTAGTTCATTCTGGCTGATTATCGACGATAATCTTTTTCTCTGCGGTCATTCGTTCAAGGATATGGGCAAAAAACTCACGGCGATAATTCTGATGGAAGCCAAGCCGGATGTGGTGATTGGGGCGGTGAAGTGAGGATTTATCAAAAAAAAGGCAGAGGATTTCCCCTGCCTTTTTTCATTTTTTTTCTTTTTATCACAAAAAAATCCTTTCATAAAAAAATAATTTGTAAATTTGCCCCTGCGAAGTCCGCCGTTGGGCGGGCGGAAGTATGTTTATAAACAAAGGCGTTTATTTACGCTTTGTTACTGACGAATTGAAACTTCGAACACTTCAATTACTCCCTGTCAGAAACTTAGCAGCGATAGATGCCCATTGGGTTATGTATATTACTACGGCATACCAAAGGTGTGTCCGTATGTATTTGCATACGCGTGGGTCTTCGTTGCTCGTTTCGACAGGGAAGGGCAAGTTCGAAGGCCTCAATTCGTGGAACGGGCATAATAAGG
>JAFPYT010000201.1 GCA_017394445.1 Bacteroidales bacterium
ACCACATTCTATCCCACCGTTGCCCGCCGCGTAGTGGAAAAAGTGGCAGGATTTAAAGTAAAAGATTCTGACATTCACGAACTTACTTTAACTCCAAAACACGCCGGCATTGTGTTTGAAAAAATCGTAATAGATTTTGGCGGCTACAAGGGCGAATACCTTTTTGGAACAGAGAGCGAGGCAAGAAGGTAATAATGCATTAAATAATTTTTATTAAGGTATTGCATTTACATATTTTTTGTTAATTTTGCGCAAAGAGATTTTGGCTGTTTTTTACATAAACAACAAATTTGCTTAACGTTATCAAAATTATGTAATTTAAAAACTTAATTCAAATAATAATGGAACAAAAACCACAAGAATCTAATGGATTCTACAAACTTTCGTGGCTGCAACGTATAGGCTTCGGCTCGGGCGACTTGGCTCAGAACCTGATTTTCCAAACTGTGGCCACTTACTTGATGCTTTACCTCACTACGGTATTGAAAATCAATCCCGCATTTGTTGGCGGACTTATTCTCACCGTCCGTCTTATCGACTGTTTTTGGAGTCCCGTTGTCGGCAAGTTTATCGACAACCGCAATCCAAAATTAGGCAAGTACCGCACCTACCTTCTTTACGGCGGTATTCCTTTGACAATTGCTGCTTGCTTGCTTATGCTTCCGCAGGCTGCCGAGTGGTCGGTGGGCGCAAAAATGGTGTATGCCACATTAAGTTATACAATTCTTAGTATGATTTATTCGGTAGTGAATATCCCCTACGGCTCTATTATGGCAAGTATGACCCGCGACAACGACGAGGTGCTCATCCTTACCTCCACCCGTATGGTTTGCGCCAACATCGGTCAAATTGTGGTTCAGGCTGGTTTCCCCATCGGTCTTGCAATGTTTTTACATCAGGCAATAAATTGGGATCAGGCAGTATTTATGGCTATCGGCACAATTCCCGCATTCATTATTTTGCCTTCTCTTCCTATCTTGAAAAAATTGCTCGGCAAAAAAGGACTTTATTATACACTTCTCTCAATTGGATTTATCGGATTCGCTATTCTGTTCTGCGTTGGTAAGTTTGGCGACGTTCAAGAGAGCGCAATGGTTGTAAAAATTGCGAAGATTATGACTGGCGTTGGCTTGCTCGTAGGTTCGCTTATGTGGGCATTGGTTCCTGAGGTAATCACCGATTCAGAATACCGCACAGGCAACCGTCCCGCCGCTACTGTCAACGCCCTTGCAGGTGTTGCATTCAAGGCAGGATTCTCAATCGCCGGATGGATTACACCTTTGGTAATGGGTCTTATCGGTTTCGACCTTGCAAGCGAAGAAGCCGCATTGCCCACCGATCCAATGGCTTGGTTTACAGTTATCTGCGTGTTCGCAATTGTAGGTTTTGTTCTCTTGACCCTCTGTTTCTTGGGCAGCAAAGAAAACATTGCCACCACACCCGAAAAACCTGTTTCGTTTGGCGATATGTTTAAAGAGTTCAAGGCTAACAAATGCCTCCAACTCGTGCTTGGCGTATTCGTAGTAGTGTTCTTGGCATCATTTATCAGCGCACCAGTAAATGCATATTACACCGAGTTGGCAAAATATAATGAAACAGTGCAGAACGCAATCCTTTGGTTCACCTGCATAATTCCTGCGCTCTTATTGGTAGTGGTAGCCCTCTTGATTAAGAAATACCCCCTCACCGACGAACGTCTCGACGAAATGAACCGCGAAATTGAAGCCCGCCACAAAGCATAGGTTTTCAATCGCTTAATGATATCAAAATCCTGCTGTTGAATATTTAACGGCAGGATTTTTTTTGTTTTTCAAGATTTTAGTTGGATAGTAACAAACGTTATGTTAGGACTTCAAGTTTTTCGGGAAATAGTAACAAACAGTTTTTTTTGATTTCAACATTTTTGCAAGATGCTACCAAAAGTTATGTTAGCGTCTCAACATTTTTGCGAAATGAAAAAATACACGTGTTTTTTGATTTCAAGATTTTTAGGAGATAGTAACAAACGTTATGTTAGGACTTCAAGATTTTCGGGAGATAGTAACAAACAGTTTTTTTTGATTTCAAGATTTTCGGGAGATAGTAACAAACGTTATGTTAGCGTCTCAACATTTTTGCGAAATGGTAACAAAGGGTATTTTTTTTTATAAATCTTTCTTTAAGTTATTTGGATTTTGTTTGTTATTCCAAATGTCTGCAATCTTTATGATAGTGTTTTTATTGTCGATATAATATATGAGTTTTAGCCTTTTATCAAAGATATATGCTCTGTAATTAGGTTTCTTGTCTTTCAAAATAGGCTCTACAAACCCCATCTCAGGAAACATTGATAGGCGAGATAATAATTTTTCTAAGTTATTGATTTTATCATTTGTAACCTTATCGCCGTAGTTTTCTTGGCAGTAAGTAAGATAAGTATCTAATTTGTCTTCGGCTTTTTTAGACCAAACAATTATCATTGCTACTGTATTTTTGTTTGATTTTTGCTAAAACTTCCTCGTTTGATTTATAGTTACCTTTGGCAAACTGTTGTTCGGCTTCGGCTATTGAATGATATGCTTCTTCGATAGAATGAGGGCCAAAATCTGGAAAATTACCATCTTCGTTGGTGTAGTTGTCTAACGAAGTCAGCAATTGTTTTAAGATGTTAAAGTCATAGAGACTCAATATTTTGCGTATGATTGCGGTTTGTAATTCCGCTGTTCCGTTTGGTTCCATATCGTATATTTTTAATCCGTTGCTAAAATAGTGTTTTTTATTGTTATTACCTTCATATTATTTCTTTTTTTTACCTTTGCCCTCGAAAAAAGGACATCAAACATCACTAATTTTTGTAATTTTATACCTATGAATCTTAAATCAAAAGCATTACCTTTAACGGTAATTACTGCATTGGCTTTTACTGCTGCTTGCAAACATGGTGCGCAACCCACTGAAAACCAACCGAAAGAAATTAAGTGCGAATATGTTGACGATGGCAAGCCTTCGATGCGCAAGGCGTTTGACGGCAAGTTCCTTATTGGCGCGGCTATCAATGTGCGTCAGGCTGTTAGCACCGACCCTAAGGTTGTTAACGCTATCCGCAACAATTTTTCGGCTGTTGTGCCCGAAAACTGTATGAAACCTGAGGAAATACATCCCAAAAAAGACCTCTACGACTGGCGCGAGGCAGACGCTCTTGTGGAAATGGCTCAGCGCAACGGTCAAGTGCTTACAGGTCATTGCCTTGTATGGCATTCGCAATTGCCCTACTGGTTTTTAAAAGACGATATGGCTCAGCCCGTTACCCGTGAGGAACTTATCAACCGTATGCGCGATCATATCACCACTGTGTTAACACGTTACAAAGGCAAAATCAAAGGTTGGGACGTGGTAAACGAGGCTGTAATGGAAGACGGAAGCCTTCGCAAATCGCCTTTCTTTAATATTATTGGTCCTGATTTTATCGAAATCGCTTTTAAAATTGCCCACGAGGTAGACCCCGATTTGGAACTCTATTACAACGATTACGGAATGGACAATCCAGCTAAGCGTGAGGGAGTTATCAAACTTGTGCGCGACCTCAAAGCCGCCGGATGCCGCATTGATGGTATCGGAATGCAGTCGCACGTGGCCTTCGACACCAATCTCGAAGAATACGAAAAAAGCATTGAGGCATACGCCGCCGAGGGTGTAAAGGTGATGATTACCGAACTCGACCTCAGCGTTCTTCCTTGGCCTACCGGCAATTACGGTGCAGCAGTGGAGACCAATTTTGAATATATGAAAGAGATGAACCCCTACACCGACAGTCTTCCCGCTGCCAAGGCGCAGGAGCAGACCGACTTTTTTGTAAAACTCTTTAAAATTTACCTCAAACATGCCGACGTTATCGACCGTGTAACATTCTGGGGACTTACCGATGCCGACAGTTGGAAAAACGGCTGGCCTATGCCCGGTCGCACCGACTATCCCCTTGCCATCGACCGCAACTATCAGCCAAAACCCTTCGTGGATGCTATTATCAAATTGGCAGAAGAGTATAAATAAGGTTCGTTAATATCGAACAGCATTAAACGGATAAGTCGTTAAAAATGGCTTATCCGTTTTTTTACGTATTATTAATTTTGAATGGTAACAATTTTATAGATTTTGCGTAAAAAACAGCGCATTATGTCCTTTTTTTGCAAGGATTTTGTTATAAAAATTAAAAAATTAGGATAAATAACCACAATTTATGGCAAACGCAAAGCAACATTCGGTAGCACGGAAGATTACCTTTCAATTTGGATTGATTTTGGCACTCACAGGATTCGCTATTGTAGTAGCAATCTTTATAATGCGCAACTCTAAAAACAGCGCGGAATATTTCTTTAAAGAGGCGATACCTGCCAAAGATATGGGCGTGCTTGCATATCAGCACTCGCTTTTGGCATTGTCGGATATTCAGGCTTATAATGCATCGCACGATGTGGCAAAGCGTAATTCGGCACTCGACCACTTTAAAAGTGTGATGGAGTGCTTTCAAAAAATGAAAGAGATGTCTACCGGCGACGACCGTGTGATGGTAGATTCTATGATATCCAAAACAGCAGGTTTCCAATTGCTTATACATCAAAGTATGGAAATCGGCATAAAGATGAATGCCATACACGGCGAAATGAATGTTATTAAAGACCAACATTTTTTCCCAAATATCGAAAAACTTCAACAGGCGGTAATCGACCACGCCAATAAAAACAACGCAAAAGAGTCGGCGCAACGGCAGAAGACAATATCCGACCTTCTGCACATTGTGGATATATCCAAAGGCACTATCGTAGACCAAACGCAGATTCAGCAGGCCATCAACCGCACCGCCGACCTTGTAAAAACTATTGCCAAATTTGCTCCCGAAATAGGCGAGGCATCCACTATGAAGGATATGCTCAACCAAATGAAAGATTATTCTGCCAAAACTCAAACATATTACCAACAGGCGGCTATTGTGGCGTCCAACAATCAAAAAGCCAACGCTATGGCTGCCGAAGTAATTGAACTCGAACTTAAATTCAACGCCAAACACACACAAGAGGTCAATGATATTATTGTGGCTTTGGGCGAACGTATGTCGGGCAGTGAAAAACTTATGGTTATTCTCCTTTTGGTGTCGATAGCCATCAGCGTGGTGCTAATTATAGCAATGACCCGCAGCACCATCAACCCCATCAAAAAATCTGTTGATGGCATCAAGCGTATCACCGAGGGCGACCTTACCGCCAATGTGGAAATCAACACTGGCGACGAATTTTCCGAGATGGCAGCTCAGTTGAACACTATGAACCACAACCTTAAAACAGTGGTTTCCAACATTATATCAGGTGCCGACAATATCTATCAGAGCAGCAACGAAATGTCTAACGCATCTGAGATGATGAGCCGTGGCGCAGGATTGCAGACAGCATCGGCAGAGCAGGTGTCAACATCTGTTGAAGAGATGAGCGCGTCGATAGAGCAGAACAACCAAAACGCACGTCAAACCGAAAAGATAGCGCAGAAGGCACTCGAAAGCATCCGCGAAGGTAGCGAGGCAAGTATGCGTTCGGTAACGGCAATGAAAGATATTGCAGCCAAGATTTCAATTATCGACGAGATTGCGTTCCAAACCAACATCCTTGCGCTCAACGCCGCAGTGGAGGCAGCACGCGCTGGCGAAAACGGTAAAGGATTCGCTGTGGTAGCCGCCGAGGTGCGCAAACTTGCCGAACGCAGCGCCACAGCCGCCGCCGAAATCGACAAGGTGAGCAAAGAGGGCGTAAGAATTTCCGAAGATGCCGGAAAACTGCTTATCAACATACTTCCCGATATTGAAAAAACCGCTATGCTTGTGCGCGAGATAGCCGAGGCAAGCAACGAACAGACCACAGGCATTGCTCAAATCAACAATGCTGTACGTCAGTTAAACGAAATAACTCAGCAGTATTCGTCGTCGGCAGAGGAACTTTCGTCGTCGAGCCAGACCCTCGCCGTCGAGAGCGAAAACCTCAAAAAAACTGTGGAATATTTTAATATTTGATAAATGAGGCGCTAAACCTCTTGATTATAACTTATTGACAAAAAACAACAAAAATCGCTAAAAAAACTTTTGGCGATTTTTGTTGTTTTCATTTTATATCCTTAAATTTGTCGTAATTTAAAATTGTTATACATTTTAACCAAATTACCGTTATGACACAGAAAAGATATCTGTTTCCTGCCGAATATATGGCAGACCCCGCCGCACACGTTTTCAACGGCAAAATATTTGTCTATCCCTCACACGACTGGGAGGCTCACGCCGAAGAGGACGACGACGGCGGTCATTTCCAAATGAAAGACTATCACGCACTTTCGATCGATGGCGACCCGATGACCGGCAATGTCAACGACCACGGTGTAATCTTCGACGTTAAGGATGTGCCTTGGGCTGAAAAACAGTTGTGGGACAGCGACGTAGTGGAGAAAAACGGCAAATATTACTACATATTCTCTGCCAAGGGATACGACGGCGTGTTCCGCCTTGGCGTGGCTGTTGCCGACAAACCCGAAGGTCCGTTTGTGCCTCAGCCTCAGCCTATCCGCGGTTCGTTCTCTATCGACCCCTGCGCTTTTAAAGACGACGACGGAACTATTTACACATATTTTGGCGGTCTTTGGGGCGGACAGCTCCAATGGTGGCAGCCTTTTGAACCCGGTTTTGCTCCTATCCACGGCAAACACGGCGACGAAAACGGTCTTGTAGATATGGGTGCCGAGCCCACACGCAACGGCGAACTTTTTGCAAAACCCGATATGCCCGCTCTTCCAAGTTTTGTTGTTAAAATGAGCGACGACGTTCTTCAATTTGCCGAGGCTCCCCGCCGCGTGCTTGTTGTTGACAAAGACGGCAAACCGCTCAAAGCAAGCGACCCGCACCGTTTCTTCGAGGCATCGTGGGTGCACAAGTACAACGGAAAGTACTATTTTTCGTACTCTACCGGCGACAGCCACTATCTCTGCTATGCCATCGGCGACAATCCTTACGGACCATTTACATTCCAAGGCGAAATCCTCACCCCCGTGGTAGGTTGGACCACTCACCACTCTATCGTAGAGTTCAAAGGCAAGTGGTATCTCTTCCATCACGACTGCGTTCCCTCCGAAGGCAAAACTTGGCTCCGCAGCCTTAAAGTTTGCGAATTGCAATACGATAAGGACGGCAAGATTCAGACTATCGAGGGATTAGATAAATAAGCATTAATTTTTGTAGGCGTCCGTTGCTTTTTTGCGGCGGACACCTTTTATTTGTTACGTTAAATTGCTTTGTTTGATGAGAAAAATGATTATAAAAAACTTACGGCTGCTGTTGCTGCTGCCGGCTTTGCTTTCTTTTGGATGCTATTCTAATTATAATATTAGATCGGGACAAGCATTTTTTAAGCATTTTACCTACGAAGGCCGTGATGCTTATTTTGATTCTACTGAGCTTACAAAAGGTAAAATGTGGAATCCTATTTTGCAGGGATCGCACCCCGGTACGAGTATCTGTAGAAAAGGTAACGACTTTTATATGGCTTCGGCAACGTTTTCGATGTTTCCTGCCATTCCCATTTATCATAGCAAAGATTTAGTCAATTGGGAATTGATTAATTTTGCCTTACCCACCGAAAAGCAATATCTCAACTCATCGCTACGTAGCAACGACGGTATTTATCCCCCCACAATACGTTACAACAAAGAACATGATATGTTTTATATCACAGGCACTTTTGTTGGTGGCGGCGGACACTTTATTGTTTCGGCAAAAGACCCTGCCGGCAAATGGTCGGATCCTCAGTTTTATGGCATGACTGGTATTCATGCAACTCTATTTTTCGACGACGATGGCAAATCTTACCTTATTCATCAGGGCGATCCAAAAGACGACCCTCCTTACGATGGTTATAAAGTAATTTATATTCAAGAATTTGACCTCGACCAATGTACTACTATTGGCGAGCGTGTTACAATACTCGAAGGCGGACATGATATTTCTAAAAAACCAGGTTGGTTAGAGTCGCCACACATGTATAAGCACGAGGGTTATTACTATCTTTCGGCTTCGGAAGGTGGCAGCCTTGGTATGTGGTTTGCCTCGTGTATCTACCGTTCTCAAAACATTTTTGGACCATACGAGCATTACGAAAAAAATCCAAATCTTACACAACGCTATGTAAAAAAATCTCCCAATCAAATATCGTGTGTGGGACATGCTGATTATCTTGAACTTGCCGATGGCCGTTGGTATGTGATATTCCAAGGTGTTCGCGAAGATGAATTTAACGGCAATTTTATGTGTGCCGAAACATTTCTTTTGCCTGTAACATGGACCGAAGACGGATGGCCTACAGTGCTTGAACACGACCAAGCTATTCCGCACGTTATTGATATGCCCTTTGCAGGAACAAGCTACAGCAACGAACGTAGGTTTATTCCGCATGGCAATATCAAGATGGACGAGCATTTTTATTCCGACACCTTGTCGCGTTATTGGTCGTTTTTGCGTACCCCCGTGGGCACGGCTATATATCCAAACGGTGCCGAAGGTATTAGTATACCATTAGAAATCAATAATTTCCGTAGCGTCCGCCATTGCGGTTTCCTTGCTCTTAGGGTGCTTAACAATAGGTTTTCGTTTGGTTCCGAAATGGATTTTAAACCCGTAACCGAACACGAATTTGCAGGTATCGCAA
Organism: Bacteroidales bacterium; assembly: GCA_017394445.1. GTDB lineage: Bacteria > Bacteroidota > Bacteroidia > Bacteroidales > UBA3824 > UBA3824. The sequence goes on from JAFPYT010000201.1 coordinate 8,709, forward strand.
TGTTTCTCGGCGATAGAAACAATCTTATTTTTGGTGTAACCAAACGTGGAGATAATACTATTCTGCAATTAAAAAAGGTTGTGCTTAAAGAGAGCCTTGAAGATGTAATCGAAGCCGAATGTGATATTACCAATGATTTTAACGGACGTATTTATCTCAACATCGACAATTATAAAGACCAAATTTTAACAGCTAAATTCCGTTTTAGCGAAGATAATGATTGGCAGATACTTACAGATCAGATGTCGTCTGATTACATGAATATCAATAAACCTAACAACCACGCTTTTTCAGGCAATTTTATTGGAATATACGCTTCACAAGAAGAATGATTATAAAAAAACTACTAATTTTTTACTTAAATGAAAATCAATATTTTAACACTTTTAAGCGGGAGGTGCTATGTCAGATAGAATGACTAAATTCCGCTGGGTGATTTGTTCGCTGCTCTTTGTGGCAACTACGGTGAATTATCTCGACCGTCAGGTGCTTTCTCTTACGTGGAAAGACTTTATCGCCCTCGACTTTCATTGGAACGACAATGATTATGGCAACATTACTGCCGTATTTTCAATCTTTTACGCGGTGATTTCGCTCTTTGCCGGCAAGTTTATCGACTGGATGGGCACCAAAAAGGGCTACATTTGGGCAATTGTAATTTGGTCGGTGGGCGCGTGCCTTCACGCTGCCTGCGGAGTTACCACAATGTCGCTTGCCGGAATCGACAATGTGGAGGCTCTCCGCGCTATCGAAAAAGGCTCTGCTATTGCTGTGACGGTATCCACTATCAGCGTCTGGCTGTTTCTCGGCTGCCGAATTATACTTGCCACTGGCGAGGCTGGCAACTTCCCTGCTGCTATCAAGGTAACAGCCGAATATTTTCCCAAGAAAGACCGCGCTTACGCAACGTCTATTTTCAACGCAGGAGCATCTGTGGGCGCACTTGCTGCTCCGCTTACCATTCCTCTTTTGGCTAAGAGTATGGGGTGGGAGATGGCTTTTATCATCATCGGTTCTATCGGTTTTATCTGGGCGGGATTATGGCTCTGGCTATATTCTGCACCGTCGAAAAGCAAGCACGTAAACCAAGCCGAACTTGCTTACATCGAATCCGACAAGGCTAACGAGGCAACGGCTTCTGACGCAAAAACCGACAGCGACGGACCTAAATTCTCGATTCTCGATTGCTTTAAATATCGTCAAACTTGGGCGTTTATCGTTGGCAAGTTTATGACCGACGGCGTTTGGTGGTTTTTCCTTTTTTGGGCGCCGGCATATTTCTCCGAACTTGGCTATCCGTCCACATCTACAATGGGTCAGTTGCTGATATTCATACTCTACGCTATTGTTACAGCGGTGTCGATTGTTGGCGGCTATCTGCCCAAGATTTTTGTTGAAAAACTCGGTATGAACCCTTACGCCGGACGTATGAGGGCTATGCTGATATTTGCATTCCTACCAATTTTTGCAATGTTTGCTCAGCCGTTGGCAAGCACGTCGGTTTGGTGGCCCTGCATAATAATTGGTCTCGCCGGCGCAGGACATCAGGCTTGGTCGGCTAACCTCTATTCTACCATCGGCGATATGTTCCCAAAATCTGCCATCGCAACTATCACAGGCATAGGCACTTTGTTTGGCGGACTCTGTTCGTTTGCAATCAACAAATGCTCTGGAAAACTATTCACTCACGCTGAGGAACTTGGCGACGGATTCACATTCTTTGGCGTAACGGGCAAACCCGCAGCATATATGATGGTGTTCTGCTATTGCGCTGTGGCTTACCTAATTGCGTGGGTAATAATGAAAACCTTAGTACCAAAATACAAACCGATTGTTAAATAAATTCTATGAAAACATTTATAACAGATAATTTTTTATTAAAAAATAAAACGGCGCAGACTCTATATCATCAGTTTGCCAAAAATCAGCCGATTATCGACTATCACTGCCACCTTTCGCCTAAGATGATTGCCGAAAACCACAAGTTCGACAATATTGCTCAGGCGTGGCTCTACGGCGACCATTACAAGTGGCGTGCTATGCGTGCCAATGGTATCAATGAAAAATTTGTTACGGGTAATGCCTCTGATTATGAGAAATTTAAGGCTTGGGCGCAAACTGTGCCCTATGCTCTCCGCAATCCGCTCTATCATTGGACTCACCTCGAACTCAAAGACTATTTCGGCATAGACGACCTTCTTAATCCCGATTCTGCCGACGAAATTTGGGCAAAAACTTCCGAAATGCTTTCGCAAGATGATTTCCGCGTATGGGGTTTGCTCAAAAAAATGAATGTAGACACCCTCTGCACCACCGACGACCCTGTGGATTCGCTTGAATATCATATCCAAATCAAAAACAGCGGCTGCCCGATAAAAGTGCTGCCCGCTTGGCGACCCGACAAGGCTTCGGAAGTGTCGGATGCTAAGGCTTACAATGCTTATATCAACAAGTTGTCGGAGGTTTCGGGCGTGGAGATTAACTCGTTTAATGCTCTTTTTGATGCGTTAGACCGCCGTATCGACCATTTTCACGATTGCGGTTGCCGTTTGGCTGATTTTGGTTTGGATTTTCTCTATTCCGAATCGTATTCCGACGCCGAAATCGAAAACATTTTCCAAAAAGTGCGCACAGGTTACAGCCTTACCGCTGAGGAAATTCTCAAATTTAAGAGCGCAGCACTCTATCGCTTTGCCGTTCAGGTGCATAAAAAAGGTTGGACGCAGCAATTTCACGCCGGACCTATCCGCAACAACAATACCCGTTTGCTTACATCGCTTGGTCCCGACACTGGTTTCGACAGCATTGGCGATTTTTCGCAAGCGCAGAGTATGGCAAGATTTTTAGACAAAATGGATTCTACCGACCAACTTGCCAAAACCATACTTTACAATATTAATCCCGCCGACAACGAAGTGTTTGCCACAATGATAGGCAATTTTCAAGACGGCAGCGTGCCCGGCAAAATGCAGTGGGGTTCGGCTTGGTGGTTTCTCGACCAAAAAGACGGTATTGAAAAACAACTCAACTGCCTGAGT
>JAFPYT010000202.1 GCA_017394445.1 Bacteroidales bacterium
CGCAGTTGAAAGAGGGCATACAGGATTTTGCCAACGCTAACGACTATACATTCGACGAAACAGTGCGGTATTTCAAAGCCAAATACGACGGCTATCACTTTTCGCACAAACGGCAGGACGTGTTTAATCCGTTTTCTGTTATCAAGGCGTTGAATGAGAAAGTGTTCGGTGATTTTTGGTTTAATTCGGGAACGCCGACGGCATTGCTGAAACTCATTAGCAAGTTCAACATCCAAATGGAAGATTACGAGGGCGTGGAATGTAGTGCGTCGCGATTCAACCAGCCTGTGGAAAAGGTTACCGACCTTGTGCCATTTTTGTTCCAGTCGGGATACTTAACTATAAAAGATTACAAATCAGTAATTTATGGTATCACTCCAACAATGGTATTCAAGTTGGGTTACCCTAACGACGAAGTGAGGGCGGCTTTGGCTGATTCGTTGTTCAGAAATTATTTCAAAGTGAACGATACTATGCCCCTGCGCAATGCCTATTTTGATTTCTATGTCAACGACGATTTGGAAAAATTCATTGAAGCACTGAAAAAGTTTTTCCGCAGGTTTCCGTTCTCGCTCAATAATATGAACGAAAAACACTATCATTCAATTCTGTATACAGTGTTAACTTCTTTCAGTGCCGACATTTCAGCCAATCAAGAGACCGCGCTTGGCAAGTCGGATTTGATTCTCAGAATGCCCAAAACCATTTACGTAATCGAACTCAAATACGACCGCAGCACAGATTCCGCCCTTGACCAAATTGACGACCGTGACTACGTGTCCGCCGTTCTCGATACCAACAAACGCATCGTGAAACTCGCCATCAAATTTTCGTCAAAAGATAGAAACATAGAGAGTTACGAGGCTGAGGAAGAAACGGTGTAAAGTATAATTTGTGTCTTCTTTTTAACACCGAATTAAACGAATTAAACAAATACTTTATATTTAACAAAAAATTATAAATCAACAAGTTGAATTATAATTTGGCGAATTGAACGAATTGGTTTTTAACCACGGAACACACTAAAAGGCACGGAAAAAACACAAGGCAACAAGTTGCGTTGTGTTTTGGTTGAAGGCACGGAAACTGACACAATATTCTGTTTGTCAAGGTTTTATTGATATCCAATAAAAGGGTTGAAAACATTGTTTATATTGTAGGTATGTTGTTTTTTTTGTCAAGAACTTAATCAGGTTCTTGTGGTTATGCTTTTATGTTGTTTATTCAATATCCATTCGAAAGTAGCCGTCGTAGAGATACCAATTATCTTCCAATTTTACTATCCAATGTTCCTGAGATTTAGGGATGTCGGGATAAACACAGTATTCCATTGAATCCACAAAATGACTTATAAATTCTTCTTTTGGAATCGTTGTATACAATAAGTCGGCACCGGTACGATTTCCGTAAATACCCAATCGTACGAACTGTTGGTTAAAAGACCCACCTAAAGGAATATCTCTCCATAATTTGTCCATTTTGTCAGCAAATGAAGGATATTTATAGTTTATAGGTTCAAGTCTGCCCGTATTATGTTGGTAATACATACGATAAGGAAGTTGTTTTTGTGATATAGAACCTTTAAAATCTATAGCACAAGAATCATCAATTTGTTTTATTACATTTATTGTTTTTACATATTTAAATCTGTTTTGTTTAAAGACTGTTGCCAAATCATTAACAATAACATCTATTGGCGTTGAGGGTTTGGGAAATATAATATTAAAAAGCATTGTGAATGCAAAAAAATTCAAAAAGAAAGCGAAACCTACTATAAAGATAAGGTCCGTACGGTGTGTGTGTATGTTATTCCTAAAAAGTTCCACCATTATTAGATGAGTTAGATGTTTCAGGATATTTTTTTGCATTGTAATCCATTTTCGATTATCATAAATAGCACCAATCATTTGTCAAAGTTACAATTTTTTCCTTTTTTTGCATACAACTACACCTTTTTTTTTATACCTTCGTAAAAAATAAAAAAGGAAAAAGATGAACGGAAAACAAATTTGGAAGCCTGGCACAATGCTCAACCCAGTACCTGTGGTAATGGTGAGTTGCGGTACTTTCCCCGACAAAATGAACATAATTACTGTGGCGTGGGCTGGCACTATATGCAGCGACCCTGCTATGCTGAGCATCTCGGTGCGCAAAGAACGCTATTCGCACTCTCTTATCCAAGATACAGGCAAGTTTGTGGTAAACCTTGTTACCGACCGACTCGTTAAAGTTAC
>JAFPYT010000203.1 GCA_017394445.1 Bacteroidales bacterium
ATCGACAGCGACCACCTCGCCACCTTCGACGACATCGACAAACAGTATTTAGAAAAGGCAGTAGCCTACTTACAAGAATACGAAAGTTTTATTTAAACTTGTGATTTTTAAGCAAAAAAAAAGTACTACTTGCGATTTTAAAGCAAAATTGCAAGTAGTACTTATGATTTTAAAGAGGAAAAACTCATTATTTCTTAGCATAATACGTTACCGACTCGGAGCCGTCGTTTGATGAGGTGCGGGCGTTGCCATTGTAAGTGTATCGGGTTTCGGCATATTCGCCCAAAGGTGTGCCCTGCTCGTTTAAGAGGGTAGATTTTACAAGATCGCCCGATGTGTTGTAATCGTAAACTGTACGCGAGCGGAATGTCATCTTACCCGTTTCGGAATCCTTGCCGTAATAGGTTGTTTGTACCAATTTGCCATTCGCAAACTTGTTAACATAGTAACTTTCAAGTTCGAGCGGAGTTTCCGACGATTCGTCCATATCATCCCACGAAACTTCGGCAGAATAGTTCTGTCCCAAAGTATCTTGCTTAAAATTGCTGTCGGCAAAATATGTTACCTCCTTAACCTCTGTAAACGAAGGATATCCCTCAGTAATGTTGCTACCCTTGCCGGTGCGGATTTTGCCCTCGTAAGTATAATCCATTTCATCGTTGTGAATGTTGCCCGAATTAATAGTACCGCATTGCGAAATTATGCGACCTTTTAAATCGTAAACAGTGGTTTCATCACCCTCATAGCCATACGAAGCCTCGGTATAAATAGATGTTTCAACAATCGAGGTATCAGTGTAGAGCCATTTGGTAATGGTATCGCCCGTTTCAGTGTCGATGGAGTAGAGCGGTTTGTTCCAATCAACAGAAGCATCGGCTGCGGGAGCATCGTCCTTAGGTTCGGGAATTGAGATTTTGCTTGTGTCGGAAGCATTGTCCGAATTTTGCTGAGGCGCATTATTGCAACTGTAAAAGGCTAATAATAACGCTGTTAATGGTAAAAATACTTTTTTCATAATAATTTTTGAGTTTTAATTCACGGCAAATGTAAAAAATTTTTATATTTACGCATCTATTAATTTAAACAAAATATTATGGCAAACATTACATTTCAAGAAGCATTTAAGGCAGGCAAAGAAGCCTATAAAGCCGAAGATTACCAACAGGCAGAGCAATATTTTATCACCGCTGTTGACATCGCCAAAAATCAAGACGAATACGAGTGGTATGTAGACGCTTTGATTGAACTTGGCGAATGTTATATGAACCTCCGCGATGGCGAAAACATGTTTAACGCGTGGAAAACAGCCGAGGAAACTGCACGCCATTTCGACTATAAATACGGTTTGCACAAGTCGCTCCGCCGCCTCGGACATTTACATCATCAAAACGACTACGACGATGAGGCGCTTGACTTCCTAAAAGAGTCTATCCAAATAGGTATTGACAACGAATATGACCCGCAGCACGTTGCCTATATGATGTATACTGTGCAAAAGATTCTTTACAAAAAAGAGGAATACCAAGAGGCTCTACAATACGCTCTCGAATGTGAAAAATGGGCACATAAATATAATAGTATCAATTATATAGATAGTCTTTTGAGCGATATATCAAACATTTACCTTTCGGTCGACGATTACGAAAATGCCCGCCGCTATATGACAGAAGCGTTTGTATACAGCGAACCTCAAAACCAAAAAATCCTCCTCCAATCCATCGCCTTCATCAACCGACAACTCAACTACCAAGCCGACAGCGAATTTTTCGACGACTGGGCTGAGAGTATCGAAGATGAAGGACAAACAAACGAGGCGTGATTATAACTCCTTCAACACCTCCAAAAATCCTTGTTTGGTGTATGCGCCGTCCACTTCGCGGTTTTTGTACACTAAGCAATAACGGTAATTGTTGCCCGATTTGCTTGCCCAAAGGTTGCCGAGCTTTATCTTTTTTTCGGCGTCGAGATGGTCGCCCTTGGTTTCGAGAAGGACGATTTTGCCACGTTTGGTCTTGATGATAAAATCGGGATAATGATTGATGAAACCATTGATACAGAAACCTTTGCCGCGTTCAAGATTGCGCGTCCACCATTCCACATTCGATAGGTTGGCAACGTCGTTGATTACCTCGCGCTCAAAGCCGTCGATGTCGCCCTCTTTTTCGTAAAGAGATTTTGGCAAGCCAGAAATAGTCTTGTTGGGAATAATCTCGTCGGGCAACGGGAACGAACTCTCCGTGAAAATCAAATCTTTGTCAACCAAATTAAAAAACTGCCTTTCTTTGTAGTCGGTAGCCAACTGACGAATTTTTGCCTTGATTTTTTCGGCGTAGGTATATTCGTGGTTTATCAAGTCGGCAAATTGCTCGTCGGAAAAACGCTCCAAAACGTGTTTGATGTAGAGTTCAATCTCCTTGTCGGGAATCGGATACATTTTGCCAATAATGTTTTTAAGGCGGAATGTGCAATTCTTGACCCTGATATTTTTCTTAGAGGGATCAAGGATGTAAGCGGCAATTGTTTCGTGCGCAATGCCGTCCACTTTTAGGTATGTTGGAGTATGACTATGCGAAGTTTCGTCCAAATCTACACGGTACATTGTGGATTCTACGGCATCAAAATCAATGTCGGATTTCTCGCTGCCAAGTTTAAAATCCTTCAAAAGCATTTCGCCTTCAAACATAGCCTTTTCATATACCTCCACAAACAAATCCGTGGTGAGTTCCTGCGACTTGTCGGCACTCATAAACTGCGGAAGTTTCAACGATTGTGCCGATTCGCGAAACACTTCTTTCATCTTATAACACTTCACTTGCTTTGACAATTCGTTTGGTATGTTGTTGATTTTATGGTTGGTTGCAATGTCAACTTCTTTTTCAGCCTCGGCTTGCGCTTGCTGCACTATCTGGGCGACATCGCTTTTGGGAGTTGATTCCTCTTGCGGATTGAACTCTATTTTGGCTGCATCAAGTTCGTCCCCATTGCAATCGTCAGCAACCTCTGTCGTAGAATTAACCTTTGTATCAAACAAATCTTTCATCCCAACATTTTGGATGGCGGATTCTGCAACCACAGGGGCTTTCGGTTTTTCGGGTTCGGCAATTTTGTAATCATTTTCGCTGAAACCCGCACGGTTCAAACCCTTGACGATATTGTCGAGCGTATCCAAAAACTTTGCCGAAGATGTGAGCACATAACTCATATTGAGCATTGGATTTTGGTTTTTGCTAACCCACGGCATACGCAGCACGCGCCCAAGAATCTGTTCCACATCCACCGACGAAGAGCGGTCGGCAAGCGATGCAAGTATGTAGGCAAACGGACAATCCCAACCTTCTTTCAAGGCGTTGACAGTGATGATATAACGCACAGGGCAAGAGGGCGACAGCAAATCCTCGTCTTTGATTTCGTTGCGGTCGGCGGTCTTGATGCGGATTTGCTCTTCGGGGATTTTGAGGTCGAGAAGAGTCTGTTTGATTTTTTCGTAGGTGATATTCTCCTCGCCGGTGCGTGGCTGCGCCTGAAACAACACAATCGGGCGGATATATTTGCCGCCTTCTTTTTGCGATTTTTTGGCGTCGCGCTCCAAATTGCGCTGCAATTCCAACGCCGAATTTATTACATCGTTTTTGGTCTGATGATTATGAACAATAACAGGCAATTTTACCATACACTCCTTTTTGAGTTCGTAGGCGTCGGTAAAACTAATGATGTTGCTATTTTTGCGCGGCGTGGCTGTGAGGTCGAGGATAAAACTCGGATTCAAGTTTTGCAACATCTCTACGCTGAGTTCGGTTTCGGCGTTGTGGCTTTCGTCAACAATTACAACGGGATTCAACGCCTGCAAAACGCGCATCAACTGCAAATCGGGGTCGCCGTTTTCGTCAGTGCCAACAATTGACTGGAACGAAAGCAAATTGCCGTTTTCTTGATAAACCTTGCGGTCTTCCTTTTTGCGGGCGCGGAGGCTGTCGAAACTCATCACTATGATACAAAGGTTTTCTTTTACAACCTGCAACGAAAATCCCGCGCCCTGCAAGGCTTGCGATTTGTCGAGCACTTCAACACGGTTTTGAAAATCTACGTCAATGCGGTTTCTGTACGGATGATTTTTGTTGCGAAGGTTTTTCAACGTCTGTTCCAAAATGGTAATCGACGGCACGAGCCAAACCACTGTTTTAAAATGGTTGTCATCAAAATTATTGAAAATCGTACCCAACGCCGCCGACGCAATAAAAGTTTTGCCGCCGCCCGTAGGCACTTTGATACACACGTGCGGAGCGTTTTTCACGTTGTCTTTGTACGGCTCCACCGCCTCGCCCGGAAACGGTGTAAGACCAGTGCGCGGATGCTCAAACCAAAACTTATGGAACGCATCCTGAATGTTTTTGGTCTCCTGCACATATTGCATAAAACGCTGCAAATCGTCTAATATCTGTTGTTGATAGGGTTTCAGTTCCATAACTACAATTTTTTAATGTCGCGTGGTATCTTTTTGAAAATGATGTGGTTAGCCTGCATAAACTCTGCCGACAGCAAACAATTGTCGGCATAGATAACGTATTGCTCCGCCCTTTGCGTGATGGTGTTGAGAAACGCCTTATCGAGCGTGGTGATTTGGTCTTTTTCGTAATAGAAATAATACGCCGTGCCCAAATATTTTCCAAGGAAATATTGGGAATTAGAAATTTGAAATGAAGAATTAGAAATTTGGCTGTCGCAGTCGTCCTCATTTCTAATTCCTAATTTCTCATTTCTAATTTCACTGTACCAAATATATTCGCGGATTTTTTCGGTTCCAATGGTTTCATTGAGATTACCGTCGGCATCAAAAACGGGTTCGCCAAGTTCGTAAAAATCAAAACTTCCGCCTGTGCCTTCGGTATCGCCATAACCATCAATCACCCTTTTAACACGCTCAGCCGTAATACTTTCGGCATAATCCTCCATTTCCACAAGAATGAATTTTCGGTTGCCGCCATCAGATTTGTTGAGGTTCAAAACGGCGTGGGCAGTTGTACCCGAACCGGCAAAGGAATCGAGGATGATGGCGTGCGAATCTTCCTTACACAACATATTTATTAAATACTCAATCAAAGAATGAGGTTTTGAATATTGAAAAACTTCATTAACACCAGATTTAAATATTCTTTGTAAATCAAGAGAAGCGTCTTCGTTTGTTCCAACTCCGTTTTGGTCATTAATTAACGTTGATGGAGTTTTCGTTTTACTTTCTTGATTAAACCGTAAAACATTAAATCCAAACTTATTGGATAATGAAATTTTTGTACCGTTCTTTAATTCATTATCAAAAAAATCCTGAGACCAAACAAAACGGCCTAAAACATTTACATCAGTAATAACAATACCATTTTTTACAGTAAACGAATTAACAAATTCAACACCAGTTCCTTCTTTACCTCGAAATCCAGCATCATACACACCATCAGGCAATGTAGTCTCAATAAGATTCGACGGCATTATTAACTTCTTTTGTTGATTGGTTCTTTTGACAATTGGTTGCCATTTTTCACTATATGCGTTTTCTCCATAAAATTCTATATCAGAATTTGACGCTTTATAGCAATAAACATACTCAATCATTTTACGCAATGTCTTTGACAGAAATGAACCCTTCTTTTTTCTAACCCAACTAAAAATTCCCACAAAATTATTAGCCCCAAAAATCTCATCACAAATCAACTTCAAATTAGCTTGTTCATTGTCGTCGATAGAAATGAAAATTGCGCCGTCATCGCTCAAAAGTTTTTGGAGAAGAATAAGACGCGGATACATCATACAAAGCCATTTGTCGTGGCGGCTGAGGTCTTCGGATTCTTTACCAACTACCTGACCAAGCCATTTGCGGATTTTGGGACTGTTGACATTATCGTTGTAAACCCAATTTTCGTTACCAGTGTTGTACGGAGGATCGATGTAGATACATTTGATGCGCCCTTCGTATTCGGGCAGAAGGGCTTTGAGGGCTTCAAGATTGTCGCCGTGGATAATTTTGTTGGTGGTGGTATCGGTAGGGACGTGGCGCGCCGCGTCCCTACAATCGCCAAACGAATATTTGCGTTCCAACACACGGAACGGCACGTCGTTGTGATGGTTAATTATCTGTTCTTTACCTATCCAATTTAATGTCGGCATTGCTTATTTGTTTTACGGACCTTGGCTCAAAATAAGCAAAAGAAAAAAGCGTGGAACCGTTTTCTTTATCATTTGCTTATTTGGTTCAGAAGGCATCGCCAAACGCCTTTACACGTAAAAAAGCACGAAAACGGCTCACGCCTATACGACGTGAACCTTATCCGCAACTTATCCTCCGTGTACATTCAAATTTGGCGATTTTTCTGAACCAAGAATAAGAGCGTAAAGCCCAATATTTTAATATGTTAGTTTAAAAATCTATCTGTTTTGTATTTACATTTTTAATTTGGTGTAAAGATAATGAAAGGAAGGGAAAAGAACAAGGGATTTTGAAGATTTTTTTTGAGAAAAAATGAGAGTATCTTCCATACAAGATAAAATCACCCCAAAAGTATCTTGCATATAAGATACCTTTTGATAATATTTATCTCTTTCCCGAATCTAAATTCTTAGCATACCTCCTATTTACATCCGCCCAACACATACTATCGGACAACATTTTCCAAAAACTATCATCGCCATTTAGCATCAGGGAGTCGTCGGTAATTTCGTTTTTGCCCAAAATACAATCCAACGTATCCAAAATTACAACAAACGATAATGCAGATTGATATTTGAACTCGTCGCTTTCTTCGGGCAAATCGGCGTTCCATTTGGAAATGTAATTATTGTACATATCCTCCAAATCTATTGAGTCTGCGTTGGTTATGGTTTTAAAATAGTCTGCAATAATACGCGCCTGAACAGCATTATGACTGTCATCTCGATATGGAAAATCCTTACTTATGCCCAATTCGCCTTTATAGGCTATAAACGGCAAAGATTGTTTCATGTCAGAGAAAAACGGTTTGTAAAACTCCTCCAAGTACTTGAAATCACTTTTTGAAAGCCAATAACACATTTGGTCGGAACGTTCCACAGTGGTAATTTTTGCAGCGAAATCGTTGTTACATTTTTGGAGAAGATATTTTAACGAATTCACAAAAATACCCTCAATATCAGTATGTTGAAAACAAGCATACACCTTTATATTATAAATATTTGCCGGAGAGCCATGCTCCTCCCCTACGCGCTTGTAAGTAATACTTACCCAATAACCGCTGTCATTGGCATGAGAATGACGCCAATTTGGATTTCCATCTATTAGAGAATCAAGCGTTTCCACAAATTCCTCTCTATTTCTGATTACATATTTTTTATCTTCAACTTTTTGAAAATATTTATATACATCATAATCTTTAAAATTGGGTACAATATGAATGTAAATCTCTTTTAATAAAGCGTTTAACTTTAAATAATTTTCAGAAGTTTTATCCAATTTCTTATGCCTTATTCCTAAATTGGATGATACTCTTGGCACCTCTGGCGAAAGATCTATGGCATACTTTGATTTATCAGCCATAACACTACGCATGAGAGCTTGTTCTTTGGCTTGTTTTTCTTCTTCGATTTTTTTACGTTCTTCACAAATCAAAGTCACCCAATCAAATTCTGGTAAAATAAAAGGCTGATAATCAAAGTGAAATTGTGATTCTAAGGGAACAACCATTTCGGGATGCTCAACTTTTAAATCAATCGGATGAATACAGAAATAGCGATAGGCTTGGTCTGAAATATGATTGTCTGATGTAATTTCGTAAAATGTTTCGTGAAAGTTCACATCAAATTCTTCGCGCTGATAATCACCTGTTATCAGAACCAAATCACAATATTTGTAAACATTCTCGATAACAAACTCATTCAAAAAATTTCTCATAGACCAATGGTAGCCGTTTTTACACGCTACCGCTTCCAATTGGATAAAATTGTCAATAAGAATAGCAAGTTTGTCGTTGTCGGCAATATCACCCACATAGCCACGTAGTTGAGTAACAAGGCAACTGAAAGATTTTTTTATCCAATCACCCGGTTTTCCCTCAATCATATTAAGTATATTTTCTTTGTTTAAGGAATAAAAAATGCTACCTTTTTTTGTGCCAAATTTTTTGAAATGATATTTATAAAGGTCTGATAATTTAACTGTTAGATATTCAATAGCGTCTTCAAATGTTGCTGCATTGAAGTCAGAAAAATCCAAATACAAAACCTCATAGGTATTAATTTCCTTTTCAAATAGTTTACTTTGCGCAATTTTGAGATTCTTGAAAATATCATTTGTGTCAATATCTTTGTCAAGAAAACAAGCAAGGGTTTTAAGGAACAACGATGCACCCGTATGCTTGCAGTTATCGAATCCGCGACTTTTGTATCCGCCCAAAAACGGCTCAAAACAATCGGTTTTATCGATATAATTATCTGACTGCAATATTTTTATGATGGAATCGTAGTTAATCATAAGGCTATGTTATTATGTTTAGTGCACAAAGATAATGTCTTTTTTGAGAAAGCAAAAATAATAGAAGTATCTTCCATACAATATAAAAACACCCCAAAAGTATCTTGTATACAAGATACTTTTATAAAAACTCCGGCCGATATTCAAAGTGCATAGTATCGTAATGATACCATCTGCCACCCCAGATAAAGCCGTGTTTCTCAAAGATTTTTACTATTTCTTGGGGGATGCGGTTGACGTATTTGATGGTGTCGGTTTCGCCTTTGCCTTTGTTGCTCCAAAGCCAATAATTGCTGTTGGCAACGTTGATGTCGAATGCAATGCCGTAACTGTGAGCACTTTGACGATTTGCCCCGCGCACTTGCCGCCAATAAAACGATGAGGCTTGGAGAAGATATTTTTTGAGTTCAGGCTTGGCTTTAAGTTCCTCGTATACAGCGCGTAAATGCTTATCTACACCGTTTACCGTGGTAATTGGCAGTTGCTGACCAAACCATTCGATTTTTACAAGGTGTTTTTGAACCTCGGCTGCACTATTGCCATACATTTTTTTAAACAGAGCCTCGCAACGGCTTCTTCCACAATCGTTTAAATATGCAGGTTCAGTGGCTTCGGTATCGTAAGTCATCGAAAACATATCCTCTATGTCGCTATTGTCGAGCATTGTAACAAAATCTTTCTCCTTGCCATCGTCGTAAGGGATTTTTGTGCCATCCGGAAAAACAATAGCATTGTCGCTGTAAGTCAACTGCATATCAGGATATGCATCGATAAGTTTTTGAGCATTTTGGGGTACACGTGCGGCAATCTGAGCGTTTGCAAATGATGCGGCAAAAATTGCTGCAATTATAAATAATGTCCTTTTCATATTGGTAAATTGTTTAAAATTAATATATTACGGAGTTTTAATCTTTTGTTTCTTTTTACGTGCAAAAAGGTCGTGACGATTGTTGAACTCTTTTTTAAACGAAACACCAACGCCCTGAGTATAAGGTGCTTGGTCGAGTTCGTCGTCGTTAGCCTTATTGTATACTTTTAGTTTAACGGTTCCGCTCTTATTGAGGTTCACATCCACCTCAACCTCGCCCACAACATTGTTGGTGCGGTTAGATGTTGTGGTTTTAGATTCTCCGCCCACACCCACGTTGGTAGAAACGGTAACACGGTCGTCGAAAAGTTGGGTAGATAGAGCCACTTCGAGTTCGCTGCTTGTGGTTTGGTCGCCAAGCGAATAGTTGACACCCACATCCACTTTGTCGCTTATGTCGCTGAGCCAGTGGTTGATTTGATTGGTAACAAGTTCGCCGGCATTAAAATCCGAAAAGAGCGAGTTCTCTTGGTTTTGCAAGCCGGGCAAAGGCTGAAACTGACTGAACAACAGCAACGAAATCACTTGTTTGTTGATATTTCCTTCGTCAAGATTCGAAAGTTGAGTTTGAATATCGTCGTAGTTGCCATCGAGTTTTACACCAAACGACACAATTGGTTCGTTGAGGTCGCCTTTCATATTCAAAAGGCATTGCACAGGCACTTTTTTGTTGCGGTATTCCTCGTCGACCATTAGGTTAAAGAGGTTAACTCGGCGCAGTTTGTAAACGGCAGAAATATCCACCACAGCATCCATCGGGTCGCCGTTCCAACGCAGAGTGCCGCCTTTCACCACCTCAAATTTTTTGCTGATAACATTCTGCATAGTAAACAGATAATCACCTTTTTCCACCGCCAAAGTTCCAAACATTGAGAAATCTCCCGCGCTCGAAATCACAAGCCTAAGGTCGCCATTGGCAGATGCTTTAAGAATATTTCCTGTGGTTTCGTCTAATATTACCTGCACCTCGGCATCGGGCGTTACTTCAAGATTAAAATTCATCTTTAAGCCCGAAAGGTCGGCACCATGTCGTTGATTTTGAATTTGTAGCGTATCGTGAGTTACAAATGTCATAAACTCGTTGTTGGCATCCACATCGCTTGCTCCGTACATAGGCAGGTAAACAAGGGTGTTTTTCTCGGTTTTTACACGGCCGTCGATATCAATCATACGCATTGGGTTGCCACGTAAAAAGATATTTCCCGATGCGTAAGCCTTACCATAAAAGAGCGAAGTATCTGTCTGTTTGGCATTTAAGAACATAAAGTTTTTAACGGCAAGACTCAGATTCATATCAATATCTTCAAAATTATGGTGCGAAATTGTACCTTGAAGAATTGCACTTCCCGACTTGCGGTCGCTGTAAAGTGTTGTCTTATGGATTTTTATATAATTGTTGTCGAGCGTTATGCCAAGTGAATCGTTGATATCGTATTGCGTGCCAAGACTCATTATCCTAAAATTGCCTCCGTGAACACTCAATTGTGCCATCACCTTGGGGTCTTCTATTTTTCCTTTTACCCGCGCATATCCCGAAAGATTGGTGTAATTAGATGATTTAATGTAGTTTTCGTAAAATGGGCGGAAAGTGTTGAACGGCAGACTAAGTATATTTAGCGTAAAGTCGATTTCTTTTGTCTGAATGTTGCAAGTGCCATATCCGTGAATTGGCTTAATGGTGTCTTTATCCATCAACTCTTTGTTGAGCAGACGGCGTTTGGTAAAAATCTCTAAATTGATGATAGAATCCACAGGTTGAAAATCGCATTTGGCTGTTACGTTACCAAGACTAACATCGTTGTACACAAGGTTTTCGATAGTATTGTGAGTGCGGAAAAGCGGAATATCACCATAAAGATTTTTAACATCGGTATTGCCAGAGAGCACACCTTTTATATTAAGACCATCCACAAATTTATTGAGAAATCCGAGGTCGAAATTTAAAATATCAGCAGCAAGATTTTTATTTGGGTCGGCACTTACTATACCATTGAGCGTAATTTGCTGATTTTCGGCAAAAAGTCCAAACTTATTGATATCTATATTTGTGGAGTCGATTTCAACTGTACTTTGATGTATATCCCATTTAGAATTAAGCACATAGAAACTTCCTTGATTAAAATTAACCTTAATTATCGGAAAATGCGAAGGCAAATAATGCTGTTGCAAAATTACACTACCATCGATAGTTCCCTCGTTTTTAACGCTGTCGGTATTAAACCACGAAACCATGTAAGAGGCTGTATCGTTGCGGGCTGTAATGTTAATGGCAGGATTTTTAACGCGCAAATCTTTTGAAACATCAAGAGAATCGGCATTGATATCAAGAATAAAATCTCTGCCAAGAGCATTAACGCTGATAGAGAGATTGTCGGCACAATAGTCGTTGTATTTGAGGCTGTCGGTAAGCAGGTCGGTGTAAATATGGCTTTGCATCGTGCTAAAACCGCCTTTGAGAGTGGTATTATCGCTTATATAAAGTTCGGGAATAAAGAAATCGGTAACTGGCGACGGATTTTTAAAGAGGATAGAAAAAGCGAAATTATTACCCAGATTACGTTGAAAATCAGGATCGTTAAAAGTGGTGGAACGACCGCGGCGGCGAGTTGAATTATTGGCGAGTCGCTGTTTAGCACGCGAC
The DNA here is from genome assembly GCA_017394445.1 of Bacteroidales bacterium. GTDB lineage: Bacteria > Bacteroidota > Bacteroidia > Bacteroidales > UBA3824 > UBA3824. Next base: position 12,001 of record JAFPYT010000203.1, read on the forward strand.
ACAGCAGCCGTATCCTCGTAATTGAGCGACGGCAAAACCATATAGGCAAAATTACTCATAATTCTTGCCAACTGGTCGGAACGCACAAGACCATTAACATCGGCGTCAACATAATCGCTACGGAGTTCTACCCAGCGGAGGGGTAATCCACAGATATATTGGTCGATAAACGCCTTTACACGAAACTCGTTAATGGTAAACACTTTGTCGTCGCGGCGGAAAACCAAAGGCTCGGTAAGTATAAGATTACCGTTAATATTATCAATATCAGAACCTTCGAGGTCGGCAGCAAGCGAAAAATAAAGGTTATCAATCGAATCGTTGAGAATATGTGTAGTTTTTAAATCAGCGTTCGACACCAAAAGCGAACATTTTGCCTTAAGCAAATCGCCTCCAAAGTTTACCAATCCCGCAAAATCAAGGTCGAGATTTGGGTCTTTAATCGAAAACAAACCGTCGAAATCCTGTTCCGAAAACTTGCCGTTGATATTGATGCCCGAATATGTGTAGCCAAGCAATCCGATAGAATCCACCTCACCTTTTATAGTGCCGTTTACACTTCCGTCGTTGGCGATATTTATGTTAACAGTATCGGCAGTAGAAAGAAAGCCAAAATTTTCGCGGTCGCCGGTTACAGCACCGAGATTTAGTTTTCGAGCTGTAATAATACCTTGAATATTAGACACTTCGTTCTGCGTAGAAAGAGCCACATCTGTTATAATACTTCCAAGATTTGAGGTTAGGTTGCCATTGAGCATAAGTTCGCGAGTAGTGCCCTCTACCAATGCCGTAAAGTTAACGATACCAAGTTCGCGGAGTGCATCGGGCAATTCTACAATAGGTTCGTCGCTAAGTGGCTGATGAAGAGTGTTAATATTATCTTGCGTGGTAGACAACTCTTTGATATTGAGGTTGAAAAATGTCTTGTCGATATTTGGCAACCCTTGAATATCTGCATCGGCACTAAGGCGAGTATCGTTTAGGTAGGCGAGTTTTAATTTTCTGATTTTCAATCCACATACAGGTCCTGAAACCTCAGTGCTGATTTTAGGCGAAATACCGTATCCGTAGAGCGGTTCGGCAAAACGCCCGATGTCGTCAACACCAAGCCACGAGCCTTCATTGATTTTTGCGCCAAGCACTACCTTATTGCAAAAGTCAGAAAAATCACCGAAATCGTTGATATGAAAATTAAGGCTGTCGGCACGCAAATCGGTGTTGGGAGTACGCAGCAAAAGGTCGCGCAGCAAAATTCCCTTTGGACTTACCGACGCCTCGGCTGCCAACTTTCTGAGTTCAAATCCGCAATGTTCTTTGGCAGAGAGCGAATCAATCTGAAGATGAATTTCAGTTTTTTCGTTGATCGAAAAATTTTTGCCAAGCAGGTTAACGCCAGAAAGTTGCAAATCGTCGAAATCCATTATCGGCGAGCGGCGAATCTGAGGCTTAGTCACAAAGCGAAAATTGATATTCGAGAGCATCAACTTGCCCACGGCTATATGAAACTTGGTGTCAGATTTTACGGTGTCAACATCTGTGGTATCGCTCGGAAAAAGAAAATCATAGTTGTAAACACCCGAACTATCAGCCAACATATTCACCCACACATTTCGTATTTGCGCCTGACCAATGTTGTAATAGTTTTGGGTAATCCCAAACGATTTGAGTCGAGCCTCGATGCTACCTGCGTACAACAATGTATCATGATGGTTATCAGCTACATAAACATCTTTAAAATCTACACTCAAACGAAGCAGATTTATAAAAACCTTCGATACAGAAATTTCGGTGCCAGTTTTTTCTGAAAGAGTTTCAGATACCTTTTGCGCCACAAAAGTTTGCACTTTTTCGCTTGCCAAAAAAGCAGTTACGGCACCCACAAGCAAAATAGGAACCACCGCCACAGTTACCCACAGCGCGGTAAACACCTTACGTATTTTGCTTTTTCCTGCCATACACTTATATATATTATAAAGTTGCAAAGTAACTAAAAAAAAGTATTACAACATTGACATCAATGTTTAAAAATTCTTATTTTTTTTAAATAAAATATTGCTTTAAAAGATATAATGTAGTAAATTTGCCTCCTTTATAAACTAAAAAAAACACCAACCAAAATGAAAAAACTCTTCATTATCCTAACATTTGCCGCAATGCTATGTTCGTGCGGCGGCAACAAAAGCAGCGTAGACGATACACTGCAAGGCACTTACTCAATCGACGTTTCGGATGCCGGTTCGTTGTTTGAAAAAGAATTTCAGATCCCCGCCGGAATGATTTCGACGGTGCTTTCGGCAGCCGACCTTACAGTAGAATTTAAAGATTCAAAAGCCATAATCAACGCAGGCACAATGGCTTCGATGATGATTAAAACCGCCACTTCGGGCAAATACTCTCTTCCTGTATCGCTCGATTACAAAATCGAAAACGACTCAATCATCTATCTCAAAGAAGAAGGAAAAGAGTTTAAAGAGGCGGGCGTAATCACCAAGGCAGGCGACAATTACGACAAGTTAATCTACAAGCCAAAATATAAATCGGTTAACGCCACACTCGAACTTAACCGCCAATAAATATTTTTTTGAAAAAAGTTTCCAATTTTTTTTCAAAACACAAAATATTAGGCAACTAAACAAAAGAACAAACGTTAAAACAATCGAAATTAAATTAAATTATTAAAATAAATTTATTATGAAAGCACTTAAACTTTTTTTAGCAGCCCTCGTGATGACATTCATCGCAAACGTATCTAACGCACAAGGATGGATTGAGGAAGAAGACCTTCAGATTTTTGGAAACACCCGCGCTCTTTCTGCTAACAACGAGGTGGTAAAATTCTCAAAATCTGCAACCAAAGTAACCGCACAAGAAATCTCTATCACCAACACTCTTGCATCTGAATTAGAAATCGTTGGATTTGAAACTCCCGCAGGAATTACCGTAATGCCCAAATCTAAAACTATCAAAGCCAACTCTACCACCACTCTTACAGTTTCGCTCTACCCCGAAGTAGCAGGCGACGTTGAAAACGAAGTAATTGTTGTAAAAACCAAAGCAACAAGCGGAACAAGTGCTGGCAAAGTTAACGCTAAGTCGTTTAAAATTAGACTTGAATAAAATTCTTACCCTTTAATAGTTTTTTAAGCCTTCGTCTTTTGCGGAGGCTTTTTTTTTGAAAAAAAAATTGTTTTTTTTTACAAAAAAATTGATAATACCGAAAATTTTTCCTACATTTGTAGAAACAAAAAAAGAAACAATATGGGTATATTTGAAACTTGGAGCCAAATGCCGATGCTACCCAAAATCTATTGGGCGGTGGCAGTAATGAGCACATTAGCATTTATTGTAATATTCGGACTCAGCCTTTTTGGTTCGGGCGGCGATTCAGATGCCGATGGCGACGGAGATATCGACAACGATACCGACACAGGATCTTATATCCTCAGTCTCAAATCAATAGTAGGATTTTTGGTTTCGGCATCGTGGGTGGGCGTTATCACTATCAGCAACGGTTTGCCGCTATGGATCACTCTGCTTTCTTCAATTATTGCAGGCGTAATAATGACAGTTGTGATAGTGGCACTTATGACATTCTTTGCCCGTATGCAATACAGCGGCACGCTTGCCACATCCGACACCATTGGCGCAAAAGGCGAAGTTTACCTTTCGATACCGCCATCAAATTCGGGAAAAGGAAAAGTGCAAATCAACGTTCAAAGTGCAGTTCGCACATTCGATGCCATTACCACAGACGGCGAAGAACTACATCAGCACGACCCTATTGAAGTAACTGCGGTCAACGACGACGGCACTCTTGTAGTAAAGAAAATTTCATAAATAAATAATTCATAAACCTTAACACATCAACAAATTATGGGAGACGCAGTTTTTACGCTAATATTTATAGCGTTTGTAGTCAGTTTAATATTAATAGTTTGGTTTGTAAAACGTTACAAACGATGCCCCTCCGACCGCATACTTGTAGTTTATGGTAAAGTGGGCAAAGGCGCGGCAGGAACCCGCACAGCAAAATGTATCCACGGTGGCGCGGCATTCATTTGGCCAGTAATTCAAGATTACGAATTTCTCGACCTTTCGCCGCTGACAATTTCGGTTGACCTTAAAAAAGCCCTCAGCAAGCAACAAATTCGTGTTAACGTACCATGTAACTTTATGGTAGGTATCAGCACCGAAGACGGAGTAATGAACAATGCAGCCGAGCGTCTTCTCGGTATCAAATTAGACGACATCCGAATCCTTGCCGAAGATATTATTATAGGTCAGTTGCGTGTGGTAATCGCCACAATGACCATCGAGGAAATCAACTCAAACCGCGAAATGTTTCTCCGCAATGTATCCGACAGCGTGGAGCAGGAACTCAAAAAACTCGGTTTGAAACTTATCAACGTAAACGTAAAAGACATCACCGACGAAAGCGGCTATATCGACGCACTCGGACGCAAAGAGGCAGAACGCGCTATCAACAAAGCCAAAATCGAAGTTGCCGAAGAACAGAAAAACGGTGCAATCGGTGAGGCAAAATTCCGCAAAGAGCAGAGCATCGAAGTGGCAGCGCAAACCGCCGAAGCACAAATCGGTGTATCAGAATCGCAAAAGACACAACGTATCAAAGTGGCAGCTGCCAACTCAGAGGCGCAAGTGGGCGAGGCAGAAGCACAGAAAAACCAACGTATTAGCATAGCAGCAGCCAACGCAACAGCGGTTTCGGGCGAAAACGAGGCAAAAATTCGAGTTGCAAGTTCAGAAGCCGAACGACGCAAAGCAGAGGCAGAGGCCAACAAGATTGCAGTTTCGGCAGAAAGAATCAACGAGGCAGAAACTCAAAAATCGGCTTACGAGGCTCAAAAACTCGCCGAAATGGCACGTGCCGACCGTGAAAAAGCCACCAAAACAGCCGACATCATTATTCCTGCCGAAATTGAACGTCAACGCATTGAAATTGAGGCAGAAGCCGAAGCCGAACGCATCCGTCGTGTGGCAAAAGGTAATGCCGATTCTATCTACTACGAGATGGAAGCAAAGGCAAAAGGTATGATGGAGGTGCTCGCAAAACAAGCCGAAGGTTTCAACGCAATGGTAAAGGCCGCTGGCGACAACCCCGACGACGCTGTAAAGATGATGATTGCCGACAAACTCGTGGAGATTGTAAAACTCCAAACCGAGGCTGTAAAGAATATCAAAATCGACAAGGTTACTGTTTGGGACAGCCTTTCAAACGGCAAATCAAGCACAGCCAACTTTATGTCGGGAATGTTGGGCGCACTGCCTCCCATCAACGACATTTTCAAATCGGCAGGTTTGGAACTTCCCAACTACCTCAAAGGCAAAGATATTGCAGAAAAGGCAGAAAAAGCAGCCGAATCTGCAAACGAAACCGCTTCAGAACCTGAACATACCGAAGAGGTTAAAGGTTAACACATTACATCCGTAACACAGTAGAGACGCGCCATGGCACGTCTCTACATTTTTATAATTTTATAAATGAACCTCATTACAGTATTAGGCCCCACGGCGGGAGGCAAAACTTCTTTTGCAGCACACCTTGCGGCAGCACTCAATACCGAAATCATCAGCGCAGACTCTCGCCAAATTTATTGTGGAATGGACCTTGGAACAGGCAAAGACATTGCTGACTATACCGTTGACGGTCACCAAGTTCCATACCACTTGATAGATATTCTTCCCGCCGGGACCAAATATAATGTTTTTGAATATCAGCGCGAATTTTTCAAAGCGTTTGAAAAAATTTCTGCCAAAGGCAAAACTCCGATATTATGCGGTGGCACAGGACTTTACATTGAATCGGCAATACGAAACTACCAACTTATCGACGTTTCCGCCAATCCATCGCTACGCAAAAGTTTGGAGCAATACACACTCGACGAACTCAAAAATATGCTCGCCGCTATGCGTACCCTCCACAACAATACCGACACCGACACCAAAAACGCGCAATCCGAGCCATTGAAATTGAGACTTTTATAAAAGAAAATCCCAAAGTGGTTCCTTCCTACCCAAAAATCAACTCACTGATTTTCGGCATAAAAAACCCCCGTGCCTTGGAGCGCGAAAAAATCCGTATCCGTCTGCAACAACGCTTAGACGATGGTATGATCGACGAGATTAAACGCCTGATGGATTCAGGTATCAGTGCAGATGATTTAATCTATTATGGTCTCGAATATAAATACGTAACTCTCTATGTAACAGGTCAATTAAAATACGAAGAGATGTTCGAGCAACTATATATAGCCATCTGCCAATTTGCCAAACGACAGATGACATGGTTTCGCCGTATGGAACGTCTTGGAATGTATATCTATTGGATTGACGGTCAGTTAGATATGGAGCGCAAAATTAATTTTGCTCTTGAACTTTTGCGCAGGAACGCAAACTAAATTCGCACCCGCAATATAGTTGGTTGTAAAAACCGTTTTCTTTAAGTAACTCATTTCTACGCTGTTGCAAACCGCCTTTTCGCCAGTTTCGGGCAAGATACTCCACGCCTTCAATATTTTGTACGGCAAGGTTTCCGGCAGTATCAATTTGTTCAAGACTTTTCCAACGCGACGACGAAAGCGACGAAGCAATAGTATCAAACCCATTATCTTTGGCAACCTTGGCGCAGGCGGCAAGGCGCAGTTTAAAACATTCAAGACAGCGGCTTCCTCGTTCTGGCTCGTTTTCAAGACCTTGCACACGGCTCAGCCACTCATCGTGATTATAATCTCCCTCTATAAAATTGATATTCAACTTTTTACAATAACGCTCAATTTCGTTTCGACGAATTTCGTACTCTTTTTGAGGATAAATATTGGGATTATAATAAAAAATCGATGGCTGTATATTGTTGTTAATCAGCCATTCTAAAATTGGAGCAGAACACGGAGCGCAACATGCGTGCAAGAGTAGTTTCATCTTTGTAGGTTTTTCGGCAAAAATACCTAATTTTGGCAAAAAATACAACTATGCGGAAAAACATTCTTAAAATATTAGCAACTATCATAATATCAGCGTTTTGCTTTTGCAGCGAAGATTTTGAATACAACACGGGGGTTAAACTCAATTTTTCGAGCGACACCTTAAAATTCGACACCGTTTTCACCGGCGAAAAAAGCAGCATACGTTATCTGAAAATATTCAACAATACCGATAAAAACATAAATATCAACACTATACACCTTGAAAACAACGACAATCAGATACATCTTAATATCAACGGAATAGAAACCACATCTGCCGAAAACATAGTATTGAGAAAAAACGACAGCATTTTTGTTTTTGCCCAAGCCGAACTCAAAAACCAAGACGAAAATTATTCGCTAATAAACTCATTAATAGTGAATACAGGCGGCGAAAACCAACGGGTAATAATCTCTGCTTACGCCATAAATGTTGAAAAACTCAACGGAACAATCAATTCTGACACCACACTGCCAGAAAACAAATCATACATTTCTCATTCAGTAATAAAAGTAGCTAAAGACGCAAAACTAACAATAAAAGAGGGTGTTAACATATTTTTTAGCAAAGAATCTGGCATAGAGATCGAAGGCGCTCTCAATATCGAAGGCACAATAGATTATCCCGTAAAATTTCAAGGTATACGCACAGATAAAGAATATGCCGAAATACCTGCACAATGGAGAGGTATCAATTTTAAAGAAGAATCGCAAACAAGCGTAATCAACTATGCTACAATTAAAAACGCACAAACAGCACTATCCGCATTTAACAACACAAACATTACAATCAGCAACTCAAAAATAGAAAACTCTTTCTACAATGGAATATATTTAGAAAACACAAACTCGCTGATATACAATACATTGATAAACAACTGCGGTTATTCATGCATAAATATCAGTGGCACAGGTAATTATCAAATACTACATTGCACATTAGCCGATTATTGGAACTACAATTATCGCGAAAAATCTGCCCTTGATTGCAAAGGAAGCGATCAGAATTTCAGCACATTAGTTGCCAATTCGATAATCTATGGCAACAAAACCAACGAAACCGACTTCCGCGAAACAGATAATATTAACATTGTCAACTGCCTTATAAAGAGTGATTTAACCGAAAACGAAAAGTTTACAAACTGCAAATTCAACCTCGACCCCGAATTTGCCAACCCCGATTCTGCCAACTTCAAAATCAAAGACTCCTCACCCGCCGTGGATATGGCAAACTATGGAATGTTAATGCTTTACGATTTTTTGGAAACCGACTATTTTGGCAACCAACGCACCGAAGACGATGGTCCCGACGCAGGTTTTGCCGAATACATAAAGTAAAAAGAGAAAAATGGATTGGCACAATTGTTGAAAATTATTAATCAAGATTAGTTAGGTTGGTTAATTTGGTGTCGCTTGCAGATTTTTAGCTGAGGCGACACTTTTTTTTTATATATTTGCCGCTGAATATAACAAAAACTATCGACAATTATATGAAAAAACTAAATATCATATTGATAACATTCTGTTTATCATTACTTTATATAGGCTGTCGCACTACCAAGGACGCCGAAAAACACATCTCGGCAATAGCGGCTGGCACCACACAGTTGGCTCAAATTTACAATCCCACAAGCACCACCATACACCCAAAAGTATTTGTAAAAAAGAACGATACCACCAACATCGACCTTTTTGTTATTATCAACGATTCGGAACTTCTTTTTTCTAAAGCCAACTCGCAAAACCAACAATTGGCAAAGTTAAAAGTGTTTTACAAAATTATGGAGTCGTATGAAAATGCGCAAATGATCGACACAAGTATGAAAATCGTTACCGTAAGCAAATCTGCATCACCCAAAACATTGGCAATCAAAATAAAACTCAAACATGTAGACCTGCCTAAATTTGTGGTTCAAACTACAGTCACCGACCTTTTGAGAGGCAAGATGAACATCAGTTTCAACGAAGTAGACAAAATGGATTCAACTGGAATCGACAATTTTAACGTATTTTACACCACCGACGGACTGCCTTTGCAAAAAAATTATGCCGACATTGGCACTCAACTAACAGTGCGTTACAACAACACTCCCG
>JAFPYT010000204.1 GCA_017394445.1 Bacteroidales bacterium
CATAAAGTGATAAATGGCAGTTAAATGAAATCGTTTTCATCAAAACACTTATATTGGTCTTGTAAAGTCGATAAGAAGATAAACAAAAGATTTTCAACAAATTATGCTGTTGTGTTTTTTAAGGCATTGGTGAGAAACCGGCATATCATCAACCATTTTTGGCAACATTACCTTCTATTTCTCTAACCGAACAAAACCGAAAATATCCGAAATAAAAATCTGATTATTTCAGATACTTTCGGTTAGAGACTTTTAGACTTTTATGCGTTTTGTCCGCCCAAGAGGAACGTGACATCGGAATTCGGGTCAATCTCGACGGTGTCCTTGCCGTAGCGCATGACGACCATCTTCTTGCCACCCTTCAGCATCATCTGTCCGTCGACGACCCAAAGGGCCGTGGCTTCACGCAGTCCGACCACGGTCATGTCTTGGTTGACAGCCAGATACTCGTTGATACGGTCTTGGCGCGTCTCGCCACCGTGCTTGATCATCTTGTCGATTTCGGGATGCGGGTCAAGGTAGTGCGGGTTGATTTGGAAAGGCACCAGATTGAGGCAGCGGAATGAAACAGGTTGCACGATAGGCATGTCGTTGGTGGTGCAAAGCGTGGGGCAAGCCACGTTGGAGCCGGCACTCCAGCCCATGTAAGGCACGCCAGCCAAAGCACGTTCACGGATAGCGTCCATCAGACCATAGCGGTGCATTTCGGCCACCAAGTGGAAGGTATTGCCACCGCCCACCACGATGCAGTCGGCCTCGTTGACAGCCTTCACCTTATCGTCGAAATGATGCACCGAAGTGAAGTTTTCAAGACCAAATTTCGTGCGGAACACATTGCGCACCTTCGACTCGTAGGCATCATAACTCTGCGGATACACCATGCCTGCGATGTTTACACCAGCGAAGGGGACAAAGATGATGCGGCTGTCCTTGTGGATATGGTTTTGCAAGCAGAAAAGCTCGATTTGTGTTGTGGCCCAAGCCAGATAGTTCTCGCCGAAATTGGTCGAATTGCTGATTAAAAGAAGTCTCATAATGTAAAAAGTTTAGATGTTGATGGGGGCAAAGATAGCAAAAAACGCAAAGCGACAAACAGAAAAGAAGAAATATAGATAGCTAAGAGCAAATTCTCAAAGGTTTATTTGTTTATTTATCAATATATTGCATTAAAAAAAGAAAAAATTTACAATTTTTTGTTGCCATAAACGAAAAAAGCTGTACTTTTGCAGCGTCTTAAACGACTGGACTAGTAGCTCAATTGGATAGAGTCCCTGACTACGGATCAGGCGGTTGTGGGTTCGACTCCCGCCTAGTTCACAACAAGGTTCCGCAAAAAGAACCTTTTTTTGGCCCATTCGACTAGCGGTTAGGTCGTAAGTTTCTCACACTTAAAACAGCGGTTCGATTCCGCTATGGGCTACCAAACAAGCCGTAACTTACTGTAAATCAAGTTACGGCTTTTCTTTTTGCTCAACATTTGCCCAACCAAAGCCCATATGTGACGGCTTTTCCACTTTTTTCCTTATCTTTGCGCGG
>JAFPYT010000205.1 GCA_017394445.1 Bacteroidales bacterium
AAAATTCGCGAAGTAGAACTTGCAGTAGAAGCTGGTGCCGACGAAATAGACGTGGTAATCAACGCTGGCGATATTATCGACGGGGAGCACTCCAAAGCCCTTGCATCGCTCAAGGACATGAAAAAAGCTTGTGGCAACGCTCACCTCAAAGTAATACTTGAAACTGGCGTATATTCTTACGATTCTGACATTTACGAAGCCTCAATTATAGCCATGAAAGCAGGTGCCGACTTTATCAAAACCTCAACAGGCAAAATGAGTCCTGCTGCCACTCCCAAAGCAGCCCTTATTATGGCAATAGCAATCAAAGATTTTGAACGCGCCACTGGCAAAATCATTGGTTTAAAACCCGCTGGAGGTATCCGCACTGCCGACGATGCCCTTATGTATTACACCATTGTAAAAGAAATTCTCGGCGAAGAACGCATTACACCTGAGTATTTCCGTCTTGGAGCAACAAGCCTTTCGGGTGCGCTCATCAAAGAAATCAAAAAAGGATAGGCTCTCCCCTATCTCGACCAAACCCTCACCTCTCTGCCACCAATCAAGAGCGACATTCCATCTTTTTTGCCTTCGTCATCGTACGAAAAACAAATTTTTGGATTGTTGCGCTCTTTGTTGCGGCGATGAAACAATCCCGACAAACGGCGGATTTCGCTTACTCCGCGCTCACCAATAAAAGTGTTATTATCAGCATCTATCTCAAATTCATCATCATCGATTTGAGCATAATCAACAGTAACAAAACTCATAGAATCCGCATCAACAGTCAATTCAGCATAGTCAATTTTGCTACGTGCAATATCTAAAGAGTCGAAAACTATTGGCTCATCGATTGTGGCAACAGGTTGCAACTCTATTGGAGAGTTGCTTGGTTGCGCTCCAATATGAGAAGAAACAGGTATTAAAACATCAATTTTAATATCTGCCACAAGACGATTATCCACCTCTACCCTACCGCTCATTGCCATTGTATTAATTAATATTTCGTTATTAATCAACGGCTTAATAGCAAGCAACGCAAACAATAGAGCAGCCACAGCAGCAGCGTAATACCATAGGCTTCTAACCTTGGCATTACGTTTAAGTTGCTCTTTAAATGGATAGTGTATATCATTATTATCCTGTATCTTACACTTAGAAAACAGAGCAGCAGAGCGGATATTATCATCGCTTTCTAAAAGCATATTTTCAAACTCGGCAGATTCGTGCGGTTGAGCGATATTTTCGGTAACGAGAACTGCAAGACGGTTGAAATAAGGCACTGACAAATCATCAAAATCCGAAGTATGCTTCAAGTTATTCTTAACGCCACTGTCCAACGCATCGTTTTTAGAAACATCAACAGAAACACCGCACATTTCAGCATAATCGCTAAGCATTTGAGCATATTCAGGATTAAGCTCAACAAAACGGTCTACCTCGGCGGCAACTTCTTTTGAAAGAGCACCGTCGATATAGTCAACTATCAATGCTTCAATATTTTCTGCTGTTACTTTCATAATGATTCCACCAAATCGTCAAACGAATAGATATGAGATTTTTCTAAAAACTGTTTTAAAGATAACCTTCCCCTAAATATGTAAACCTTAACTTGGGCAATATTCAAGCCTGTGATGTCGGCAATCTCTTGATAAGAATAGCCCTGAAGGTCGCGCAAAAGGATTACACTTCGCTGTTCGGGTTTCATGTTAGAAAGAGCTACTTCAAGTATTTCTTGAATATCATTATACTGTTTAAAAGAAGATTGCGGAGTATTAGTTGATTTATCTAAATCGTCGGTATGCTGATTTCGGCGCAAAAAATCAATCATAGCATTATGGGCGCACGAAAAAAGATAGGACTTGGCTTTTGAAGCATCTAAATCTTTGTGGGCAATCCAAAGTTTTTCAAAACTGTCTTGCACCAAGTCCTGAGCAGTCTGAATATCGCGTACCGACTTTAAAAGAAATCGGTACACGAAATCAGAGAATTGATCAACACAACTATTATAATCCGCAATATTCACAATATCAACAATTTAAAAAATCCATTTAATACCTAAAGAAAAAGGATACAATTCGGGACCATGACCCTCTTTGAAAAGCGACACAGGCGAATATTCTCCAAAA
>JAFPYT010000206.1 GCA_017394445.1 Bacteroidales bacterium
AAATGCTTGGTTTTTTAAAACAGGGACTTTCCAAATATCAAAAGTCAAAACTCAACAAGATAGTTGGGCAGTTTCTCTTTTATTCTACCATAATCACTTTTTTTACAACAGTTTACGAGTTTGGCTTTCTTGACGAAACCACTGATACCACCATTTTGCACAACTATTATTATATTTATCTTTTGGTATATTTTTTCAGTTTTTCTACTCGTATTCCGTCGATGTTTGAAAAAAAGAGCAAGATATACCTTGTGATTATTCGCATACTGTTGTTTGCATTTTTGGTTTTTTATTTTTTCAATGTAAAATTCCTTTTCGATGCGGTAGACTATCATGGGTGGTTTTATAGGTTGATAACAAGTCCAAATCTTGTTTATGCGCTGATTATCACCATTTTCTTTATAGAGGTAAGCAAGTCAACATTTAAAGTATTGGTTTTTAATATTACGCCTGAGATACTTTTTGCGCTGAGTTTCATTACATTAATATTTATAGGTGCGGGATTGCTGATGCTGCCAAATGCCACCGTTACACGTATCAAGTTTGTTGACGCTCTTTTTATGGCCACAAGCGCCACAAGTATTACGGGCTTGCAATGTATCGATTCGGCAGTGGAATTTACTTCGCTTGGTCAATGTATCATATTGGCTCTCTTGCAGATAGGTGGTCTCGGCGTAATGACTTTTACATGTTTTATCGTATACTTTTTTAAAGATACCAGTTCGTTTAAAGCGGGTGCTATGCTTGGCAACATGACCGGCACCGAACGTCTCGGCAATGCCTTTGCCACTATTCTCAAAATTGTGGCTTATACTCTTACTATTGAGGCTATTGGTGCTGTATGTATTTTTTTGTCAATACGTTACGATGACGGATTCCCTGCTCTTTATGATAAAGTTTCGTTTGCGGTTTATAATGCTATTTCGGCTTTTTGTAATGCTGGTTTTACCACAATACCCGGAAGTATGACCTCCGACCTTGTTATGCACAATTATGCTCTTAAAATTATAATTGCGGTGTTGGCGATACTGGGAGGCGTTGGTTTTCCGATACTTATGAATTTGCAAGATTCGGGCTCAAAGTTTATAGTAAACTTAAAAAACTGGATCGTAGGCAATGTAGATTTCGTTTTTCAACCCACAAAATTTAAGTTCCGTATAGGATGGAAGGGCATTTCGTTTGTTCATCTGCCGCGTGTGGTAAATGTTAATACTAAGCTTGCAACTATTGTTTCTATTGTGCTTTTGGTGTTTGGAACGTTTTCGTTTTTTACACTCGAATACCGCAATTCGCTCACCGTGCACGATGGATTTTGGTATAAGTTGGTAGATTCGTTTTATTACTCTGTAATGCCTCGCTCTGCCGGTTTCAACGATAGCGACCTCTCGCTTTTCCGTATTCCTACATTGCTGATAATGATGTTTTTGATGTGGGTGGGTGCTTCACCGGTGTCAACAGGTGGAGGTGTAAAAACTACTACATTTGGCGTGGCATTGCTTGATATTTTTAGTATTTTGCGCGGCAAAGACCGTCTTGAAATATTCTGCCGCAAAATTGCCAATAGCACTGTGCGTCACGCTTTTGCGGTAATAATGATTTCGCTTGCTGCTCTTGGTGTGGGCACGTTTCTGCTCGTTATTTTTGAGGAGAATAATCCCGACGCCACGTTGCTCAATCTTGCGTTTGAAACCACTTCGGCATATTGCACCTGCGGACTTAGCATGGGTGTAACGCCCGAACTCAGCGCACCAAGCAAGTATCTGTTATCGTTTTTGATGTATCTCGGCAGGGTAGGGGCACTCACTATTGCGGCGGCTTTCTTTACCAAAGCCAAATCGCAAAAATATATGTATCCAAAAGAAAAAGTTTATATAGGTTAAAATGAAATAATTATGAAAAAATATATCATCGTAGGACTCGGCAATTTTGGTTCGTCGCTCGCCATTAAACTTACCAATGCAGGCAACGAGGTGTTTGGCGCAGATTCGATTCTGAGCCGTGTGGACGCTATTCAAGAAAAAATCACTTCGGCAGCCATGCTCGACTGTACCGATTTTAATGCCATCAAGTCGGCTTTGCCTTACAAAGATTCTGATTGCGTAATTGTTGCCATTGGCGAAGATATTGGTGCATCTATCTTGGTAAATGCTACGTTTAAGCAGTTGAATGTTAAGCGTATAATGAGCCGCGTGATTTCCGAAACCCACCAACGTGTGCTCGAAGCTATTGGCATCACCGAATTTGTCCATCCCGAGGAAGAAACCGCATCTCGTCTTACCGAAGTGCTGTCGCTCACCGGCGCAATGGACGTTTACAGCCTTTTCGACAAGCACAAAGTGGTGGAGGTGAAACTGCCCGACCGCTATTTTGGCAAAAAAGTGATAGAAACCGACATTCGTCAAAAATACCATCTCAATGTGCTTACTGTTATCAAAAAAGTTCAGCACAAAACCCTTCTCGGCAAAATCAAGGAGAAACAAGAAGTGCTCGATTATGTAACGCCTGATACTATTTTGGAAGTTGGCGATATTATTGTGGTGTTCGGAAGATCAAGCGATTTAAAAAATTTTGTGAATGATTAGGTGGGTTATTTCACCTCACCGTATTCACAAATCCATACCACACCAATCTGTCGCCTCTTAGCGTGTAATCGGTGTTATAAATTGTTATAAGATAATTGTTTTCGGTGTTGTACCAACTGCCATCGGGATATTCGAGTGTGCCATCGGAATGTTTTATTACAAATGTGTAGTTGTAAAGTCCTTGTTTTAAGAACATTGTGCATTGATATAGATTATCGGCAGAATTATAAGTCATTTTGTTGGCTTCTGAAAAACTATAATTTGTCAATGCCCCAAACACAAACATTTCACCATCGGGCAGGGGATGATATTTTATGCTAAATTTTACCTCAATATAGTCTGATTCAAGGTCGCGGTCAAATCCGCGGTCGTTTTTTATGTAGTATTGCCCGTTTAAATCTTCTTTAAATGAATACGATACGTCGGTAGGGTAGTGGGTGGTGAGTGTATAATGGTATAGTCCGTTGAGATATTCAATTTTGTCGATGCCTAATGCCTTAAAATTTACATCTTTAGCGTCGAAATATAGAAACTCGTTGCCGCCATCGAAAATATTACCACCTTCGTTTTTATGAAAACGGATATTGTAAGCATCGGTAAAATTATATACCAATTGGTGGCGGTGGTTGATGTCGCCGTTTTGCATTACATACGTTTTTAAAAATCCTGCGGGATTGCTCATTCGTTGCCGGCTGTTGTCGATATTTACTTTAACTTGCTGACCTGTAATGGAATATTCCGAAAGAAAAGGTCGTTCTACTTGAGCATCTATTTTTAGCAGTGTTTCGGGTTCGGCTATCATAAACTTTTTTTGTAGAATGATTTCGTCGGGATTAGATTCGTCGAAAATATTGATGATATAGTTGCCGCTTATTTTTAACTGCACATCATCGTTGGGAATATCTATTATATAATGTGTAAATGTGCAGTGTGTATTAAACGAATTGCGGTAGTTGTTGATTTCACGATTGTTAAACCCGTCGGCAAATTCGTAAAAATCAAGTTCGTCGGGTTCAAAATTGGCGTTGCAATGCTGTATAGAATATGCAAGGCGTTGATAATTGTCGTTGATAACATCAAAACTTAGAGTAAGACTTTCGCCAAGAGTGCAAATCGGCAGTCCCATTTCGGCTCCTGTTTTGCGAAACTCTATGGTTTTGATGTTGTCGGCGGAGTATTCTTCGGCGGGCTGTGCTGCTGCGTTTGCTATCCACGCTGCGCATATTATTATCAAAAATAATTTCGGTTTCATAGTGGCAAATGTTTTTTTATGCAATATCTTTGCAAAGGTTTAATTATTTTTTTGAATTACAAAATTATGAAAATTGTCTGCGACAACAAGGTGAGATTTTTGGGCAATGTGTTTGATGGCATTGCCGATACTATTTTTGTTCCGGGACGCGACATTACGCCCGAAATTGTTCATGATGCCGATGCGCTTATTGTGCGCACTCGTACCAATTGCAACAAGAATTTGCTCAATAATAGTGCCGTTAAGTTTATTGGCACTGCTACAATAGGTTACGACCATATTGATACCAATTATTGCGAACAAAACAACATTTTTTGGACCAATGCTCCCGGCTGTAATTCTGGTTCGGTGTGCCAATATATTGCTTCTGTATTAGTAAGTATTTCAACGCATTATGGTATTGACTTAAAAAATAAAACCATTGGCGTGATAGGTGCGGGGCATGTGGGAGCTAAGGTTATTAAGGCGGCTAAACTTTTGGGTATGAATGTTTTGGTAAACGACCCACCGCTGTTATTATCAGGAAATAAAGACTACGATTTTTGTTCGCTCGTTTATTTGCTGCAACATTCTGATTTTGTGGATATTCATGTGCCTTATACTGTTTCGGGAGATTTTGCCACCCACCATCTTTGCAATAATGATTTTATTTCAAGAATGAAGGATGGTGCTGTTTTGATTAATTCTTCGCGTGGTGCAGTGGCTGATAATCAAGCTGTTTTAAAGGCATTAACTAATAATAAACTCCTTACCGCCGTGCTTGATGTTTGGGAAAACGAGCCTGATATTAACCGAGAATTGCTCAACCGTGTGTTTATCGGCACACCTCACATTGCGGGTTATTCGGTAGACGGAAAGGCTAATGCTACTATGCAGATAGTGAGAAGTTTAAGCAAGTTTTTTAATCTTGGTTTAGACAATTGGACTCCCGATACTTCTGAATATCAAGGCTTTTTGTTAAATTATGATAATATTGCTGATTTTGAGTCTGTTACACAATCATACAATGTTTTAGCCGATAGCCAGCTATTAAAATCCTCACCCGAAAAGTTTGAGTATTTTAGAGAGAATTATCCCACACGGAGAGAGAGGTTGTAACATCAATATACAAAAAAACGAACCCTACAAGCGGTTCGTTTTTGTCAGGTTAAATAAATCAAAATAGTTTTAGGTAATTTGGCCTTAAAGTGTCGGTTCGGTAAGGCGCGTTTAATAGGATTGTTTAGTTTGTTTACATTATTAAGACACGCTAATTGCAGTTTACCCTAAGCAAAAGACGTAATTTTTCGTATTATTTTGTAAGGTGCTGATTACTAATCGCCAAAACGCCACAAAATTCCAAACATAAAATGAAAATCTGTGATGGGATAGCAATATGCGGGTGCATAATAGTCTTGCCATCTGCCATCGTTGATGTGTTCCCATTTAAAAAACATCAGCACTCCACGAATTTTTATATTCAAAAATGCGTTGATAATGGGATAGTTGCCGGCTGATAAGTTTTTGCTGTTGCTTGATTTTTCTTTGAGCGCATCGTATTTTTTGTCGCTCATGGGATGAAATACCGAAGTGGCAGGGCAATATTCGTATGGATTATATTTGGTAGAAAATCTTACGTCGGCACCAATTTGGGTTAGTAGCACTTTGCGCAGGATATAAAACTCTAAGTACGTTGAATGAAACAGGGCTATGGTGGGCAGGTTTAAGATTTCGTTGCGGTTGGTATTCTGCCACACCACCTTGTTGGCAAAACGGAAGTGCCATAGATAAAAATCTTTCGACACCTTTACGGTTTGCACTGTGATAATAGAATCTTTGTCAAGCTGTGTGGGTACGGCTAAATCGTCGAAATATATATGGTTCGTAATCAAATAGTTAGATGCAGAAATTTTGAGATGCCATCTTGGAATACCAAATTCGCCACCTATGCGCATTATTTGGCTACGGTCAAATTTGTTGTCCCATTTAAAATTGTTGCCAAAATAGTGCTTTTCAAAATATGTGGGCGAAAGATTGTAAAAGTCGAACGATGCATCTAAATATGCATTGAGAGTGTCGCTTTTTTGTTTGTATATTTTGTAGCCAAGCACAGCGTTAAACTCCATATCACCGTTTTTTTCGCCCATAAAATACTGCTTGTAATCAGCACTTAAAAATAGGCTTCGCGATTGGTTTTTAAATATTCCTGCTTCAAAAAATGTGTTTTGATATGATTTTGAGCCGGTGTTTTCGATGTAATTGCCAAGACTGTGATATTTTTCGATTTCCGAACCAATTGCACCGCGCAGTCCGGGCGAATACCCTCTTAATTGTCCTTCGCATACTTTTAACTGTGCCTTATTGGTCAGGCGGCTGAAAAAAATCGAATCGTATGTTGACGGAGTGTTTTTGAGAAAATGGGTATATACTGTGGTGTCTAAATCATTGTCGGTGTATGCTCTAAATTGTTTCTCGTAGTCAAATACATAATTAAAAGCTAAGCGTGGAGTGTAAATTTCGTTGCGGGTGCTGTCGTTGATGATTTTAAAATCGGTGGTGCCTACAGAATATTCGCTTACAAGTCCCCAGTGCCGATAACCCCAATAGCTGTCGCTTTTTTCCATTTTGGTGGTAAAGCGTTTGTTGGTAACATCAATAGAGTCGATAATACCGCCGTTTTCTTGTATTTGAAATTTGTTGAATTTATAGAAGGTATATAGGCTGAAATGTTTTCCACGATAGCTGATGTTTGGCGCAAACGATACAAGACGTGTTTGTTGGTTTGAAAGCCTACCTGCGCTACCGTCTAACTTTATATTAAATGCCCAATTGAGACGGCTGTTAACGCTTTGAGTATGAGTAAAATCTACAATCTGCTGTTTGCGTGCTTTGGGCGCTGTGGCGTAATACAGCCATGTGTAAGGGTGGTTTACTTGGTAATATTTGGTCTCTTCGGGAACATTCCAAAAATCATTTAGCGAATTGAAAAAAATGATTGAGTTCCACTTGTTTATAGGACGGTCGTCGAATACGTTTGATATATACGGCGAAGCCATATTGCCGAGGTTTGTGGTAGAAATTGACTTGCGCTCGTTTTTGTCGTACACTTGAAAAAGGTGAAGCGCAGTATCCTCGTCTAATTTGTATTCTACTGGCGAAAGGTCTTTGCCGAGCGTCCAAATATTTACCTTCAATGGGTAATCTTTTTTGTCTTTGTCCTTGTCTTTCTTGTTTTTCTGAGCCTGTACTCCGCCCGAAAGCAGCAAAAGTACAATAAGCATAACCACGCCTTTGCAATCGGCACACATTTTATATATGTTTACTAAAACTTTCATATCTATAAGTTATAGCAGCTTTTTTTGTCTGCAAAATTTTTGCAAAAATACGTTTCAATCTTCAAATCGTCAAATTTATGCGCCTATAATCGTCAAAAAAAATAAATAATTAACCTTGATACCTCGATGTTTTGTGATAATGCCCCTTGTAACGTGCGATAAATCAGCAAAATGAAAAATATTATAAAAATCTTTTCAAAAAAATTTGCATAATACCTAATAATCTGCTTACCTTTGCACCCGAAAAATGAGCCGAGGTAGCTCAGTTGGTTAGAGCATCGGATTGTGGATCCGAGGGTCATGGGTTCGAATCTCTTCCTCGGTACTTGTTTTCAAGACCGCTTTTTTGAGCGGTCTTTTTTTTATACAAAAAAAATTAGTTTCAATCATAAAAAATATTGTTATTTTTGCCGATTATAGCAAAATATAGATTACATTTGTAAGCGAAACTATAATTTTTTCTGACTGAAATGAAAATTTTGAATTTGGCTTTGGCAATAGCCGCTCCTGCAATGATGTCGGTAGGTTTTCTACCAACTGATTATTTGCCTTATAATGATTATAATAACGTATTGTATACTAATCAAATAACTGTTGTTAATGGCGATTTCCGCCTTAATCAACAACCATATTACGACTCGCTTTTTACCAAAAAAGAGCGCAAGCAATTGTCTAAGGCCGACAAATTGCGTTCCAAGGCTGATGAGGCTCTTATCAAAAAAGCTGCTTACGAAACCGAGGCCAACGACCTTGAACGCGAAGGAGATAAAAGCGCAAAAACCGTAAAAAAAATTGCCAAGCTCCGTGCCAAAGCCTCAAGCACCGAACTCGCTGCTTTAAAACAGCTTGAAACCGCTGCTGAAACTTATAAAACCATTTATACTCAAGAACTTAACAACAAACTAACTGATACTTCTGCCACTCGTGCCAAGGCTGCCAACAATCTTGCTGCTCAGGCTCAAGAACTTTATGCTCTTGTTGAGAAAGAAAAAAAGACTGTTAATCCCGAAAATGCTTTGCAAATTTACCGCTCTATGAATACTAAACTATCCAAAGCGGTAGAAAATCAAGAACTTGCATTTGCTATTCTCAAAAACGACCCGAAGGTTGATTACTCTAATTATCTTTCGCCCGAAAGTCTTAAGCCTAAGCCTTCGCCTAATGGCAATGTGGCTAAGGAAGAATTGCCGCAACTTAGAGCTGCTCAACCATACGATTTCAACAACGATAACAATATTTATCGTTTCCGTTACGCTCAATTTGTTGATAGTCTTAAAGTTTCAGATGCCGACCGCGCCGCTATGCAAAAACTTTTTGATGCTGAGAAAAACGCTTCGCAACAGATGCTTAAGGCTCAGAATTATGGTTGCAAGGCCGACACTATGCGTGTTTATGCTTCCGAGGCTGTTACTCTCACCGAAAAAGAGTATTATGAGCAAATGGCTCAAGAAGAAGAACTTAATGAGTGTTCTGCGTTTGTAAGTGCTATTAATCAAAATGTTAAAACCAACGACGCTCTCTTTGAACTTTACGAAAAATATATTCCTAAAATTCGCAAAGATATTCCTGCTGCCAAGGCTTACGAGGCTCAGGCGGTTGATCTTTATAATGTGTCGAAATCGTACGAGAGCACTGCTGCCAAGCATTTTAGCAAGGTAGAAAAATACACCACTCTCAGCGAAGGCAACGAAATCAAGTTGCAAGCTATTGCCACTATGGAAAATGCAATCGCCACTTATCTTGGTATGTCTCGTTCGGTCGATAAAAACCTCTTAGCTCAAGAGGCTCAGCAACGTCACAACGATTTGGCGCTTGATTTTATTCCCGAAAATATGGACGAATCGGGTAACGATGTGGCTGTTAATAATAAACCGGCATCTAATAAACCAGCCA
>JAFPYT010000207.1 GCA_017394445.1 Bacteroidales bacterium
AAACTTATCTTGAAACATATGCAGACCATTTAGGCCGCAAAGTTACAAAATCAAGTCCGTTGACTCCTCAAACTACTCGTAAAAGACTTTATTTCAGCGATTTCAAAGAAAGATTAGTCCACTTTAACGGGACAGTAGTGTCTTCATATACCTATTAAATTGCAGGAAAATCACTTATTTACGAGAAAACAATATTTTATTAAAGAGGATAAAAAGGAGTATAATTTTGACAATCTGCATCAGTATAGCTATCCAAAAATAATTTTCTAACGGTTCGGCAAAGAGCATAACCCATAGAATGAGATTATATGTAAAGGTGACGAAATATAAAATAATGTATATAAACGAATTATAGTCAAATCCCAAGAAATTATTTTTAGGATATGCAGATATTTGGACAATGAATCCAACAGCCACCGCAAAAAAAATGATGACAAACAGAATTATTTTCCTTTTATCAACAAACATAGCAAATGAATAATTAAAATTTAATCAACTTTCGTACGTACGCGGTTCTTCCTTCCGAGCGAAATATTTTCCGCCCCTACCAACGACTGATTACTGACAACTGATTACTAAATTTTCAACTTTCAATTTCCAACTTTCAACTTTCTTGACGGTACAAAAAAAAATCCTACACGCATAGTTGTGGCAACCATACGTGCAGATATTTTTCTTGACTTACCGTAAAACTCTTGTCAGCTGTCGTGGCTTAAGCGTTCTCCACGCCTTTTTCGATAGCCAGTTTACCTCTGTAGTAGCCGCATTCGGGGCATACATGGTGGTACATAACGGCTGCGCCGCAGTTGCTGCAGGTCGAGAGTTGAGCGGGTTCCACTTTGTCGTGAGTTCTTCTCTTTGCTGTTCTGGTTTGTGAAAACCTGTGTTTTGGATGTGGCATAACTTATTATTTTTTTGCTTTATATACTACTTTATTTTAAATCTTTCAGTTTCTCCCAGATGGGATTCACCTCCTCCTGCGGGGCGGGGTTTTCCTCGTCCACTGCCATGGATTGCAGCAGGTCGAGCATCTCCTTGTCGCAGGTGGGGTTGCCGTTTTCGTCGTCGGGATGCACGTGGCGCATGGGCACCGAAGTAGCCACGCACTCGTACAGAAACTGCGAGAGATCTATCCTGCTCTCCCCTTCGGGAAGTATCACGAGGTTGTCGTCGTCGCTCTCGCGCGCTTCATCGCCGAACTCCACATAGAGGGTGTCCTGTCCCGAAATCGGCATTTCCAGAGGTTTCAAACATCTGTCGCAAAACGTACTCAGTGTGCCCGAAAATTCGGCCTCGAATTTCATCAGCCGCTCCTTTTTTTCGAGTTTTACCTTGAAAACGGCCCTGCATTTCTGCAAATTTTCGTTCCCATAGGCCGAAAAAAAATCGTCGTCAAGTTCGAAATCGAAATCATAACTACCTGATTTCAAACCGCTAAAACTGACTATCAAATCTTTTTTCGTTTCCACTTGTCCGTTTTTTTGAGTTTGCAAAATTACGATTTTTTTGGCAATTGTGCAAATTATTTTTCAAAATATTTTTTCCTGCCCGACATTGGGTCGCGTGTTTCGGTATATCCATTTTGTTTTCTCCTTTTCGCCTACGGCGAAAGAAATCTTATAAATCTTGTAAATTTGTTCGCTTCGCTCACTTATATTTTTTTCGCCTACGGCGAGAAATCTTTCAAATTTGAACAAATCTTTCAAATCATTTTTCTACTTTTTATTTGTTTGATTTGGTAAGATTTATTAGATTTCTGCCGCTTGCGGCAAGGAGCATTTAAACTGCCCGAAGGGCAAGGAGCATTTCAATTTTCAACTTTCAATTTTCAACTTAATGGAAGTTTCAGCAGTATTTGCAGGTCCTTGGCGCTGAGGCCCACGTAGTCGGCTACGGTTTGGTTGGTGAGTATGCCGTTGAAGAAATAGGTGCCCTGCTGCAGCTCCTCGTTCTCGGCCAGAAGCTCGTTGACGCTACAGCCTTCGGCGATACGCATCAGTATGGGAACCAGCAAGTTGCTGATGGCCATTGAAGCGGTTTTTGGCACACGCGCGGGCATGTTGGGCACGCAGTAGTGCAGCACTCCGTGTTTCACAAAAACGGGGTCGGGAATGGTTGTAACCTGCGAAGTCTCGATGGTGTTGCGCAGGTCGATGCTGATGTCGATGATGAGGCTGCCCTGTTTCATCGAGGCCACCATGTCCTCGCTGACGATGTATTGCGAGTCGGGCTCGTTGGAGTGGAAAGCGGCGATAAGCACGTCGGCCGAGGCAATGCTCTTTTTGAGCAGCTCGGGATATATAACAGACGTATATACAGGCGTTTGCAGCCGTTGGCTAATCTCGTTGAGACGCGAGATGGAGTTGTCGAAAATCTTAACATTGGCCCCTGCCGCCACAAACATTTTGGTAGCCGTTTCGGCGGAGCGTCCCGCGCCGAGTATCACCACCTCGGTGGGCGGTATGCCTGCCACGGAGCCGAGCATGGAGCGGTTGGCATAGCCCGGGTTGGAGAGGTATTCGGCGGCCACCATGAAACCGACGTTGCCCGAAATGCTGTTCATAGCCCGCAGGAAATTGTGGTGTCCGCGGCTGTCGGCCATAAACTCGTAGCCCACGGCGGTAATCTTGCGTTCGTGCAAGGCACGGAAATACTGGCAGTCGTGATATTTCAGCGTAAGGGCCGAAAACACAGTGGCCTTGGGTTTCACCAGCTCTATCTCGTCGGCGGAAAGCGACTGCACCTTGAAAATGATGTCGGTTTGCAAGGCCGTGTGGCGGTCGGCGATGACGGCGCCGGCCTCGGAGTACTCCAAGTCGCTGAACCCCGCGTTGTTGCCTGCGCCAGTGGCCACCAGCACTCGGTGTCCGGCGGCGGTGAGTATGGAAACGGCCTGCGGGGTGAGCCCCACACGCGTCTCGTAGTCGGCACTCTCGTCGGGCACGCCGATAAGGTATTTTTTGTTGGCGGTTTTGTCGTGTTTGAGTTCGGGCAGCGTGGCCAGCTCGTTCTCTATCTCGTTCAATATTCCCATAATGTCAGATTTTTATGGCGGTGATGAGGCGTTGTCCCGAAGGCAGCTCCTCTATACTCACTTTGATATACGATTCGGGCAGCAGAGGCTCCACTTTCTCGGTCCATTCGGTGAAACAGTAGTAGCCGCTGTAGAAATACTCCTCGTAGCCTATGTCGTAAGTCTCGGAAAGACTGTTTATCCTGTAAAAGTCGAAATGATATATGGGGTCGCCGTTTGCGGCAAGGTACTCGTTTACGATGGCGAAAGTGGGGCTGCACACGTTGTCGTCGGAGCCGAGGGCACGGCACAGCTCTTTGATAAGGGTGGTTTTGCCGGCACCCATCTTGCCGTAAAACGCGAAAAAACGCTCTTCGGCGAAAGCTCCGAGCAATTGCCGAGCGGCTTCCGGTAGGGTGTTCAAAGTGGTGGTTATCTGCATCTTATCTAACATTATACATACAATAAATTCTCCCCCTTGCACCTAAGGGAGTATTACATTTTTAAACTGCAAAAACACAAAAAAGTTTCATAAAAACACACCAAATCACGTTTTTTTTTCGTGGCGATGCCTTGGTCGGAAGAAATTTTGCCCTGCGGGCCGGCACTCGGAATCAGTAAAGATTTCGGAGTTCCCACAACAAACAACCGATTCAAAACGCATAAACCATCAACAATTAAACACCCGGACAGCCCTCCATCAACGAGGCTATAAATGTTTTTAAGTGCAAACTGCGGTGAACCAATTATTTACAAAAACAGATAAAAAAATTTTTCAGTGTGTTGTGATTTTTTCTAGAATTTTGCGTTATATATAAAGAAATCACCAGAAAACCCGTTGTCGCTGATAACATATCCGCAACGGAACAACACTGAAATTTGCAATTTTAAAAAAATTAAACAATAAAAAATAAAACACAATGAAAAAGTTATCTTTGTTTGAAGTCTTGCCAATAATAGCGGTGGCTTTGGTGGGAGTGGCGATAGCTACTTCCTGCGAAAAGAAAACTGATAGTAATGAAAATCAGGAGAATGAGGTAATTGATGATCAGTTACAAAAACAATTCTTAGGTAAGTGGGTTTCGCGCGGGATGTCTTCTTGGGGAGATCCAGTTTGCT
>JAFPYT010000208.1 GCA_017394445.1 Bacteroidales bacterium
ACCTTGAAAAACAGGTGGGCGAACGCACTTCCGACCTCAAAAACAAAAGCGAGGAACTATCGCGGCAAAACGAAATTCTTTTTCATCAACCCGAAGAAATTTCGCGGCAAAAAGCTCAGTTGGAACAGATGACCCATAAAATTCAAGAACTTACTGTCGACAAACTTGCATTCTTCACCAATATCACACACGAGTTTCGCACGCCGTTAACGCTTATTATAGGTCCTATCGACCGCGCTCTAAAACTTTCCACCAATCCAAAAGTTATTGAGCAGCTCAACTTTGTAAGCCGAAACTCGCGTCATCTGCTTTCGCTTGTAAACCAATTGATGGATTTCCGCAAGGTAGAATCGGGCAATATGCAAATTTCGCTCACATCGGGCAACTTCTCCACTTTTATCGACGATATGCTGCTGCCATTTAAAGCCTACGCCATTGAGCACAACATCAATCTTAGATTATTCAAACATCTGCCCAATTCGTACATTATGTTTGATCGCGAGGCAATGACCAAGATTTTTACCAACCTCCTCGGCAACGCAATCAAATTTACTCCCGAAAGCGGACAGGTATCGATTTATACAGCCTCGCTCCGTCAGCCCGACCGCCTTTATATCTGCGTATCCGACAGCGGCAGCGGCATTGTAAAAGAAGACATCGAAAAGATTTTCAACTCGTTTTACCAATCAAAGGGCAAAGAAGATGTTAAAGTTTCGGGACAGAGCGGCACAGGCATCGGTCTTTATCTCTGCAAACGCCTTGCAAACCTGCTCGGAGGCGACATCACCGCCAAAAACAACCGAAAACGTGGCGCATCGTTCCGTATGATGATACCCCTCACAAGCGTAGAATCCGAAACCGTGTCGCCCGTTACCAACTTGGTAGACGGCACTATTTACGACGATTCCGACGACGACCATATTTCGTCGCCCACAGGTATCAAAACCACTGTGCTAATTGTAGAAGACAACAGCGATATGCGCCAATATATCCACTCGATACTCTCCGACACATACCTTGTGCTCGAAGCTTCGGGCGGCAAAGACGCGCTAAAACTGCTGCGCACTCGCACTATCGACCTAATACTCAGCGACCTAATGATGCCCGAAATGGACGGTATACAGCTTGCAAAAACAGTAAAATCCGACATCGACATTTCGCACATACCTTTTATAATGCTAACAGCCAAAACCGCCCGCGACGCGCAATTAGAGAGCCTCAAAAGCGGTATCGACGATTACATTCTAAAACCTTTCGACGAGGATATGCTCAAAGCCAAAATCGAAACCGTGATCGAAAACCGCCGAAGATACCAACAGAAATTCCGCTCCGAAATGGATTCCGACGCTCTCAACATCGCCGACGACTCTAACGACAAGCGCTTTATCGAAAAAGCACTCAAAATAATCAAAGAAAACTACAAAAACTCTTACTACGAAGTAACCGAGTTTGTAGAGCAAATGGGAATGAGCAAAACACTGGTAAACAAAAAGATGCAGAGCCTTACGCAGCAAAGCGCAGGACAATTTATACGCAACTACCGTCTCAAAATTGCCAAAGAGCTCCTAATCAAAAACCGCATTTCGCGCAATATGAACATCTCTGAAATAGCTTACGAAGTGGGATTCAACGACCCCAAATATTTCACCCGCTGCTTTACCAAACATTTCAACGCCACCCCGAGCAGCTTCTTGGGCGAGGCTGAATAAGTTGTAAAACATTGATTATGATTATAAAACCCAAGGCATAAAAAAAAGATTCGCTATTTTTCAATAACGAATCTTTCTCCTTTAACCACTATTTATAATTTCGTTGCCGAAATTATAAAATCTCAAAATACCCTAAGTAGCGAGACCCGGGATTGAACCGGGGACCTTATGATTATGAATCATACGCCAACCCCATCGAGAGCGGAGCGAAGAGGGGGGAGCGCAGCGCGGCGCACCTTGGCAAGAAGTGAGCAAGGAACGAGGCGAACGCCGCGCCGATGTGAGCCAAGCGGAGCACAGGCGGCGAGAGCAGCGGGGAAGCGCAGCGCACCCAAGGCGGCGCGAGGTATCGAGCGGACAGCGAAAAAAAAAAAGCTCCGCAAGTGGAGCGAAGCGCAGCACAAGCGGAGCAAAGAAAGAGGAAATTTTGAGTAGTAAAACACTTTAATAACGCTCGTAATGTTCGGTAGTGGATTGGGCGGCTCTCGATTCCCTGTTGTCGAGTAGCGGACAGTCGCGGAAATGCGGACATGATTTTATTAGATCATTCATACGAAACAGTTCTAAACGTACTTCGTTAAGTTCTTGCTTCAAGGGAGCCACAACGGATTTAAATAATATATCCATCTCCATTGAAATGTTTGAAAGTTCCTTTGTACGTGCGTCTGCAATACTTTCGCGGTGTTTCCCTCTTAGTTGTACGAGAGTAACAACGAAAGAGCCACCGAGTAAAGCGTTCAAAATTAGTGAAATTATAGCCGTCCAATCCATTTTTTAATTAACTTTGTGAGTGTTAAGCGGTTTTCATTGCCTCGTAGCCTTCAAGAGTCTCGGCAAAATAAGGTTTCTCGGCTGCTTCGATAACGGTCTTTTTCTGTTCCTCGGTCAAACCCTTAGCGACAACGCCCGAAATGAAATCTTTGATAGTTGCGTGTGGGAAGTAATAACCGTTTTCGTCACGTTGCTGTGCGTAATAGCCTTTGTTGATGTCTTCAACGTTGACAACTCCCGAGATAACACTTGCACCCTTAGCAGAGTCACCGTCTTTGAAGAATGCCCAAAGAGCGTTAGCGCAGCGGGTGAGGTTAGCAAATTTGACAGTTTGGATCTTCTGGGTTTCAGTCATATAACCGTTCCAACCTTTTCTAATGCAGCCAATAAACTGCTTGCCGTTACGGGTAAAACCGTAGTGGGCTTTACCGTTCTCAATCGAGCCGGACACGCTCGTTAAAATACGTCCTTGTGCTGATGCCATAATCTATAATATTAAAGTTAAACAAAAAATAATTGTCGTGCAAATATAAAGAGATGTATTAATGAACTGCAACACATTACGACAATGAAAACGAAAAGAGCACAAGGCGAACAACAAAAAATCTATATGCGAGACATCGCCCGATGGGCGGAGGTTCACCGGATAACATTATGGCGATGGCTTCGCCCACATCGGGCGCGGCTCGTCCGTATGGGTTACCGTCCCGGCAAGCCTCTCCCCTCTCGGGTAGTTGATTATATTTGTGATTGGTTTGTTATCTATACAACTTTTTAACGGTGGAGTCCTCCAAGGCGGAGCGACCCAAGGGGCGGCAGAACCGGCGAAGCACGGGACGAGTCGCCGACGATAAAAAAAGGCAGTCGAGAAACCTCGACCGCCGATTTATAAGGGTTGCTTAATGTCTCCTTATTGCTTGCTATCTGACGAAATAACAGCCGCAGCCATCACCATCTTATTGTTGTATCATACACATCTTTTGGAAAGTAAGCGGTAAGCCCATCGCCAAAGTCAAAATAATAAATTTCGTGAAGTGGTTTGATGTTATACTCGTGGCCGAAAGCCTTAGCGAGTGCCAACGGGTCGAAATCATCGCCTTGCATAGTATCAGCACGAAACCACATATCAAAGCATTCAAAATAATAATGACCGCAGTATTTATAAATACCATCAAACAGGCGTTTACCGTGCATAAATAGGAACTGTTCCCACTTTTCGCGGTTGTCGATAGAAATCTCGTAAATAACTGCTGCAATTTTAACTATACCTTTCATAATTCAAATAATTTAATTTGTTTAACTTATTGATTAACTGTGTTTTATGTTTCACGTGTAACGCTAATTACTTGATAATCAACGGGGGCGAAACATTTTTTTTTGCTGCCCCTTTCATAAAGAAACAAGGGGCAGCAAATAAAAAATCTGAAACTTACACGGCGCGATTAAATGATAAGGTGAAGCGGCAGCGAAACCACCGCTTAAAGAGTGCAGAGCGGAGCGGAGCAGAAACAAACACGCCTAAAATATAAGGCTTTATTTAGCACAAAGCAAAAGGCGTGACAATGGGCGGTTTTGCCGTCCTTGGCGCGGCTGTTGCGTGCTAAACAAAGCGCGGCAACGCCGCACCGCTTGAACTGTACCGCCAGATAGTTGCGACCGTGTTTTTTGTAATTAGGGGTTGGGTGGGCGGGAATATGAAGGCGCGGCGGAGGCGCTGTGCGCTGTGCTTCGGGGGCGGGAACATAGGCGAAGCCGTAATGTGAAGCCACCGCATACAGCGCCGACAGCGCGGACGCGCCCAACGGAGCAAGAAGCAACGCGCCACAAAAATAAAAAATTCGCGCCTTGGCGCACCTTATTGAGGTGTGGAGCGGGGCGGGATTGCGGGGTGAGGGAGAGCAGCGGCACTGCATAGACCGTGCAAGGCGTGAGCCTGTCAGCGGCGAGGAACGCAGCCGATGGCGCGGTATATGCTGACGCAAACGACCGAACCGCCTTATTACCGATTACCGCAAAGTCGGGGCAAGGTCTTGACCAACGGCGAGGAACGCAGCCATTTGGCAAGGGTGCGCCCCGCGTGTGGTAAGATACAAAACTGCAATGTGCAAAGCACTTTGCAAAGCCTTATATTAAAACAAGGCGGTGCGCCGTATCGGGACCCGGAAGAGCAGCGCAGCGGAACGGACGAGACCCGAAACAGGGCAATGCCGCAGTTATTTACGCAGTAAGTTGTCAGACATTCAAAGAGCAATAAACGCAAAGCGTTAACGCATTACGTAAAACGCAAAGCGTTAACGCAAAACAACTAAATTAAAGCACCTTTTATAATGTTTGGATAAGTGGAATAATCAGGCGAAATACCTTTAAATGTGTATCCTTTACGGTTTGCGTAATATTGTAGTCGGTGATTTTCACAGCAAAATTTTTGCCACGTAGTGCGCAAATTAAATGCGTTGCCGCAGAGTGGGCACACACCTATTTTATAACCTCCTGCCTGGTCTTGTGCCTTTGTTGGTTG
>JAFPYT010000209.1 GCA_017394445.1 Bacteroidales bacterium
CAATGATTAAATCTTTATTCTTTGATATCGACGGCACATTGGTGAGTTTTAAAACCCACAGGATACCCGACTCAACCGTGATGGCGTTGGAAGAGGCCAACCGTCGAGGTGTAAAAATTTTTATCTCAACAGGTCGTCCTAAGGCGTTTGTAATCAACTTAAAACAAATTGAGCACCTTATCAGCGGATACATTTTAAACAATGGCGCAGTTAGTTTTGTTGGCTCAGAAACAGTGAGTTGCAACCCTATTCCGCCCGAAGATGTGCAAACCCTTATCAACGACGCAAAACAAAACAACTATCCCTACATAATTATGGGCGAGCGAGATTTTGCCGTGGTGAATATCGAACCTGTGGTGGATAGAATTTTCGACGAGGAACTGAAAATCAATAACATACACAATGGCAAAACACTTGATTACGTGTTGCAGCAACGCATTATGCAGTTGACTCCGTTTTTTGGCAGCGATTACGAAAAAATAATCCTTCCGAAGATACCTGGCTGTATGAGCAACCGTTGGAATCCCGAGTTCACCGACCTCACTTCAAAATACGCTGACAAGGGACAAGGTTTGGCATCGATGGCAGAATATCTTGGCTTAAACATCAGTGAGACAATGGCTTTTGGTGACGGC
Organism: Bacteroidales bacterium; assembly: GCA_017394445.1. Lineage (GTDB taxonomy): Bacteria > Bacteroidota > Bacteroidia > Bacteroidales > UBA3824 > UBA3824. The sequence continues at coordinate 636 of JAFPYT010000209.1, forward strand.
GGTAATGATATTCCTATTATCCTTCGCGCTGGCGTGGGCGTGGCAATGGGAAATGCCGATGAAAATGTTAAGCAAGTGGCTGATTATGTAACAGATACGGTAGACGACAACGGTGTGTACAATGCACTCAAACATTTTAATGTAATTTGATATGGTAATAAATTTAGAGGATTTTGACGCAAAACGCATTGAGCAACTGAACGTTACAATGCAAACCAACTGTGATGTGTGGCAACTTATGGCGCAATTTGTAAACGACACTCCTCAGTTTGTAACCCTCGAAATGCTCAATCAGATTACCGACGAATACGGTATGCAGCCCGAAATGGCTTTTGCGATGCTATTTGCCTCAGCGTGCGGATTAGATACCGCTGAAAATCAACTACATAAGGAGATTTTTGCCGACTATTTTGTGCCTTCGGTTCATTGCCTCAATCCTGACGACTATACCGATGATATGTATCTGAAAACCATCAAGTTCCCTAACAAAACCATAGGAGAATGGCAGTTTTCCACAGCCATATACCCACCTTGCGAGGCGTTTATATTTAACGAACCTGTGCAAACCTCAGATTTTAAAGAGTTCCCACAAATTGGTTTCTTCAAAGAAGAGTTTTCGTATCCTGTGGTATTGCAAAACGGTAGAGAATGGATGTCGCTAAAACCAAACGAAATAGAAACAATGCGCACCCATATCGAAAATGCACGAGGAAGGGTGTTAGTTTACGGACTTGGTCTTGGATACTACGCATTTATGGTTTCGCAGAAAAAAACTGTAACCAAAGTTACAGTTGTAGAAAAGGATTCTAATCTAATAGAAATATTTGAAAAAGAGATACTTCCGCAGTTTCCAAATCGCACAAAGATTGAAATAATCAACGACGATGCATACGCATTTGCACGCCGCATTGAACCCGATAGCGGAATCTACGATTTTATATTTTCTGATATTTGGCACGATACTGGCGACGGACTTTCTATGTATCTTAATCTCAAAGCGTTAAACTCAAAGATAAATAACTGCAATTGTGGATACTGGATAGAAAAATCGTTGCTGTCGCGGCTTCGCGTAACTGTTTTTGACCAAATGTACCGTATTTTTCAGCAACCCAAGCGCACTCCAAACGATGGCGAAAAAGTTATCACAACCTACAATGATTTTATTAAAATGCTTAGTGATAACGAATTGCGAAATATCAAAGTGGCAAGTAACCGTTCATATTAAAAGCCCTTTGGTGCTGAATTAGCAACATACGCAACGGTTTGAGTCTCTGATCTTTAACCTTTGCATTACGGTATTTGCGGTATTGCTCTTTAAACTGCTTGATATTTCCCTTCTTGATAAATTCGCGCATATTTTCGGGGAAAAAGAATTCTGCCCTCTCCCCTATCTCGTTGAAAATCATTGACTCATAGCGTTCAATCTCTTCAAAGTCGAGATTTCCGAAATGAATGTAACGGTTTTGGTTAGCCTTTACAACAGCCGCCACATTGCCAAAATCTGCACTATATATATAAAGGTGTGGTTCGCTGCCAAAAAAACTGTAAAACTTTGATATATTGTCGAAAATCTCTTTGCTAATGATTCCCACAATGGTGACATCGGGGTCGATAATTAAATCGCAACTGGGTAAAATGCTTGTTTCCACGCCGTTGCAGGGTTGAACAAGGTATTCTGTTGCTGAAATCTGCGTTTTGATAGTTTTGTCGGAAGAAAAATAAATACGCGAGCCATCGCCGTTGGTTTGCGGTTTCCAAGCAAGCATTGATTGGCTTTGGGAGTTTACATCGTCGAAATATCTTAAAAGATTTTCAAGGTTTTCGAGTTTGTCGTAACGCTTGGCAATATAGTCGCTAAAAGTCTCAGGTTCAACAGCATAAATAGAATTATGGCAACCACGTTTAACGTGTTTCACCACACCCTCAGCCAATAGTTCGCCAAAAACCTCATTTTTTGACATCGAAAACGACACCGGCCTCCCCTTCGAGAGTTTAATCAAGTTTTCTATTAGAATTTTTGTAATTTTCATAACGCAGATATTTGAAAATAGTGGTACAAAATTATAATATTGTTTCCTATTAAGAAAATTATTTGTATATTTTTGCAGATATATTGTTTTAATTTACAAAATAGTTTATCTTTGCAAGAAAGAAATAGAAAAGTTATGAATACAGTTTTAGAAAGAAATACTCGCAACGTTGTAGTTCGTATGAGCAATAAACGGTGGAATTTGCTTTTAGAATTAGAAGCCGCTTATCATACTGCCAAAAAAATAATGGCGGCAAAGAAAGAGTGTGAGATTTCAGAGCCGATGAAAGTTGAGGAGGCATTAAGTTTTATCGACAGCCTATGATTCAAGATGTAAAATTTTCATCCGAGTTTTGCCGAGCATTCAAACGCTTAAAAAAGCGTTATAAATCTCTTAATGAAGACTTTAAGCAATTATTTTTGTCGTTATATACAGAACCACGCCAAGGTGTTGATTTACAGAACGGAATGCGCAAGGTGCGGATTGCTTTTTCGTCCAAGGGAAAAGGTAAACGAGGGGGAGGTCGTGTAATTATTAGGTTAACTGTTAGTGATACGTGTTTATCGTTTCTTTATATCTATGACAAAAGTGATATGAGTAATGTAGCAGACGCTTTTCTTGACCAAATTATTATAGATATGAACAGAGGTAACTACTCTCGTGGTTTGTAAATGTTCACCTATTAATAATTGTCTAATTATTGTTCTATATGTAGAACAATTTATGTTGTATTAATATATCTTTTCTTGCCACAATTGCCCTAAAAAAAATCTTTATAAGGCATTATTTCGATGTTGTCTTGCACCAAAAAAGAAAACACTGTCTTCATTTGAATCGTTTAATGTTAAATATCTTTTAATCAAACAATTAACAATTTTAAAACCTTGATAATTTAAAGTAGCACTTTAAATTATCCGAATATTTTAAAGTTGTACTTTATTTTGTACTGATATTTTAAGGTATAGGTTTACAAAATTTTCCACTTCTCCCCTTGCCGTTTCAGTTTATTTCACTATCTTTACACCGTAAACATTTATACATTAATACGAAACAGATATTTTATAACTAACATATTATAACATTGGGCTTTACGCTCTTATTCTCCATCTGAAAATCTGCAAAATTTATAGTACGAGAGAATAAGTTGCGAATAAGGTTCACGCTGCATAAGCGTGAGCCGTTTCGTGCTTATTATCGTACA
>JAFPYT010000210.1 GCA_017394445.1 Bacteroidales bacterium
ACCGTACAACGGGCAGAGAATGTGGCGGTTTGGGGTGCTTGGTTGTGGGCATAAAAAAAGCATCGGCTTTTGTCGATGCTTTTTGTTGTCCTACCAGGATTCGAACCTAGACAAGCAGAACCAAAATCTGATGTGCTACCATTACACCATAGGACATTACCGATTTTTGTCTCGAACGTGACATTCCGTTCGCTAAAAATCGGCTGCAAAAGTACTCTAATTTTTCGACGTGAGCAAATTTTTTTGAATTCAGATATTTGAGAAGTGGTGTAATGTGCTTGAAACGTGACTGTTGACTGTCGATTGTTTTTTGGTTGTGCAGAAACGCTTTGGTCGGCAAAAAGACTCTTTTAATTCCTCCAAAATGCGAAATTTGTTGGAAGAAGAGAAGATTTGTTTGCCGAATGAAAAATCTCCAAATGGCACGGTGAAAAATCTCCAAATGGCACGGTGAAAAATCTCCAAATGGCACGGTAAAAATGCTCCAAATGGCACGGTGAAAATATATTATATAATTAATAATCAATAACATAACTTTATTTTGTAAATATTATTTTTTTTATTCAAAAAATAGTGTGTATTTTTGCAGCGTAAAAAGTGATATTTATGGACGGAAAAAGAATGTATCGAAATAGGGTTGCCGACAGTATGCTAAGCGATCAGCTTGAAGCTGCAGGTGCTGTATTGATTCAGGGCCCTAAATGGTGCGGCAAAACGACTACGGCAGAACAGCAGGCCAAAAGTGTGCTGCGTATGGATTATCCTAAGATGTCGAAAGAATATCTTGCACTTGCTGAGAACGACCCCGAATTGCTGCTTGCAGGAGAGACTCCGAGGTTGGTGGACGAATGGCAGTTGGCACCACAATTGTGGGACACGGCTCGATATACTGTCGATAGAAGAGGCGAGGTGGGGCAGTTTATTTTTACCGGGTCGGCAGTTCCTGCCGACAAAAGCAGGATAACGCACACTGGTACGGGCCGTTTTGCCTGGTTGACAATGCGGCCGATGAGCTTGTGGGAATCAGGTGAATCGAACGGAAAGATAAGTCTTGTGGATCTTTTTGCAGGTCAGGTGAAATCTTGCATTGCGCCAGACCTTTCGCTGGAGGAAATCGCATTCATATTGTGCCGCGGGGGGTGGCCTGGAACCCTCAGCCTGAAGAAAACTACGGCGTTGCGAGTGGCTACAAATTACGTAAAAGCCATCTGTGAGAGCGATATTTCGCGAGTGGACAATGTGCAGCGCGACTCTGGCTTTGCAATGCGTTTGTTGCGTGTCTATTCTAGGCATCAAGGTGGCCAGGTGTCGGTTGGCACATTGTATGCCGACCTTATGGCAAGTGGCGGTGGCTCGTTGGCTGAAAACACAATATCGCTTTACCTTTCGGCTTTGAAAAAGATATTTGTCATAGAGGATATGCCAGCCTGGAATCCAAACCTGAGGAGCAAAACGGCCATACGGACATCGGATACACGATATTTTGTCGACCCGTCAATAGCAACGGCAGCCCTTGGGGTTGGCCCAAGAGATTTGATGAACGACCTGAGTACATACGGCCTTCTGTTTGAAACAATGGCTGTCAGGGATTTGAGGGTTTATGCCGATGCTCTTGATGGCCGTGTTTATCACTATAGGGACCATAACGGACTGGAATGTGACGCTGTGGTTCATCTCAACAACGGTAACTATGGCCTTGTGGAAGTGAAACTTGGCGGAGAGACTCTCGTGGAAGAGGGTGCCGCCAACTTGAAAAAACTGGCTGGCAAGATTGACACACAAACAATGAAGGATCCTTCGTTTATGATGGTGCTTACTGCCACTGGCGCCTATGCCTACCAACGCAAGGACGGGGTTTGGGTGGTGCCTATCGGGTGCCTTAAAGATTGACGAAAAAAGTCTGTGCCTCAAATGTAAACGCCTGTATACGTATGATGTATACAGGCGTTTTTTGGATTGTAAAACGAACGGTCTCAGTTGTTGTCGCGGAAGGGTAGTTTGATGGAGGGAAGTTCGATGGTGCGGAACGAGGAGAAAAGTCCGGTTTTCGTGTCATCGGTCTTACCGAAAATGTCGACTATAAGGTCCTTGTATTTGTTCTGTAGCAGGTTGCGGCGCAGCTTGAGG
>JAFPYT010000211.1 GCA_017394445.1 Bacteroidales bacterium
GGATTGCATTTATGAAGGGTATGGAGTAGGAGTAATTACTCCCAATACTCAATTGTCCTTGTTACTTCATCCTCAGATACTTCGTTGGATACTGCGTCGGATTTTTTTGTGATGCACTTTGTCCAATTGTTGTGGCTGTCGAAATCCTTGTAGGTGAATTCGAGGGTGCCGCAGGGCTCAAATTTAAACTCGCCGTTGTCTTCACACATTACGGTTGTGTTTTTTACGAGGCGGCTGTCTTTGTCGTATTCGTATGTGGTGAGCCAAGCCTGACCTTCGCAGTAGGTGGTGTCGCGGATAATCTGCGAGCCTTCCCAAACGTAGATTTGCTCATATTCCCAAGCACGCTGACTGATGATGCGTCCCTTGCCGTCGCGAGTCCATTTTTCCAAGTCGGTAAAATCGCCGGTCTCTTCGTTGTACGAGCGTTGAGGTTCTTCTAATTCAAAGGGATTGTAGCCATCTACTTTGGTGATTACTCCGCTTTTGCTGAACTCAACGGCGTTGTTCATTTTTTTAACATTGCCTTTCAGATTATAAAAAGCAAGGTCGTAGGGTTCGGTTTGGGCAGGCACCGAATCGGTATTGTTGCCGCTGTTTTGATTTTTATTTTGATTTGCACTGCCGCAAGCACAGAGCATTATGGCGGCAAGGGCAATGATTGTGAGTTGTTTTTTCATAATGAAATATGTTATATTATTAATCATCAAGGAAATTATCTTTTGAGCCTCGTTCAAAATATCCAATTTTTACTTTGGAAAGTTTTTTGAGATTTCGAGCAGGAAATGTGGTGGTGGTTTTGCCTTCAACTTTTTGATTGGTGAGGAAGTTGTACGAAATGGGTTCTGATTCGCTCCATTCGTCTTTGCCGCCAATTAGGTAGAAGTCGCCATCTTGAAAACGAAACATATAAGTGAGTTCGGTGGTGGATTCAAATTCGTAGATGGTTTGAATGCGAAGAACGCCCTTGTCGGTGATTGAAATCGAGGAAACGTCTTTGGCATTAGCACATTCGGCAACAAGTTTTCCTCCCCCTTTGCCATCTCCAAAATACACACCAACATATTCACCGCCGTCGTCGCCGTGAATTGCTATTGCATAATCTTTTATGCCGTCTTGGTTGAGGTCGCCTTCGGCTGAAACTGGTTCGGTATATGCTTCTGAAACATCAGATAAAGATGATGTTGAAGAAGGGAACATTCCTGAAAATACGTTATCCGAAGTAGCATTTTCCTCTTCATCCTCATCTTCGTTGGTAAATTTGCTGCCGTTCCATTCATAAAATTTGAAATCCTTTTCCATCATATTGTCGTAATGGAGTCCATCGTCATCAAAACTGAGTTGATAAGCCTCATCGTTGTATGGTAGTTTTGGAATGGCTATTTCGGCGGGAGAGAATTTGCCATTGCTGTGATACCACCATTGTGCGGTGCCCGGGTCGGCTCCTTCGAAAGATGAGGTCTTTATTAACAACACATATTCGCCGCCTTGCGATGCAGTATAAACTTGAAAATGATAGTCACCATTTTCGAAATCAACTGATATATTTTTACCAATGCCACTAAGCCGTTTGAACTTGCCTAAGCCGTTGATTCGCTCCATAATATTAAAGGCTTTGAAAATGTTTTTGGTTTCGGGTAGTAAACTTGGCCATTTTTCAAGTTCCTCATTAATGTTTACAGTAAATGGTACGGTGTAAACGTGTATGGTTTCGATGGGCGAATTTTCGTCTTTGGCGGTGTATTCTCTAAATATGTCTAATAAATTAAATTCGTCGTGTTTTAGACGATATGTTACAACCAATTTGCCGTCTTTCTGGGTTTTGGTGAGGGTGGAGTCGTTAATTTGAGAAAGAACGTTTTTGATAGGCAGTCCAATAGCGGCGGGGAGTCCCTGTACCGAATCTCTACATTCGGGAGACAATGCCAACTTGCTGTCTAATAGATAATAACCCGATACTTTGCCATCGTTTAATTCAATTTTGGCAATGGCATTGCCCTTAGAATCTTTGAAAACACCGTCGAAACCGATAACAAATTTATCGTCGGGTTGGCTGTTGATGTTGAAATAAGAATACTTGTTGTCGAAGTACGAAAAATTACCGGTTTGAATATCGTCGGCATTTTGCATCAGCGGAGTGGACGGAACGGCTACAAATTTGCTTCCCGACCAATAAAACTGAATAGGCCAAAAATACCGCGACCGAGTTTCAAACCGTGTGTTGAAAAAATGGTAATAAACTCCAAAGGCGCTTTGTTGGTTGATGTTGCCAATTTGGAAAAATATTTCCGGGAAAATTTCTGTACTGTCGACAGGTGTGATTTTGTTTTGGCTGTAATGCACGGCGTACACCGTTTTAATAACACGGGTTGAACCTTCCACCGTTTCGTCGATTTTTTTGTTTACCACGCCAATCCACGACGAATCGTTTTTTTGGTAACATTTGAGTTCTATCAACTTATAAATATTCATATCGTCGTATCTCGACCACATATTGTATTCGATACATTTATAAGTGTTTGAGGCTGTGTCGATGTCCATATCTTCTTCACCACCAAAGTCGCTATCCTCTTCAAGAAGAAGTTCCCAAATTTTTTCTGCGATATTTTCTTTTGGTTCCACAAATGTAAATTCAGGAATCGTGTTTTCTTGGTTTTGTTGAGTTGAGCCTCCGCCGCACGATGATAATGTAAGTGCAGCAAGGGCAATGATTGCGAGTTGTTTTTTCATAATGATATGCGTTTATTGTTTAATGTTTAATATGGCAAAGATACAAAAAAAATATTTTTGCAATCTCAATCATTATTATTATTTTTGCAACTGATAAACTAAAAACCGCAGCCACTATGCCGTCAGAAGGAATTTCAAAATACAAACCCAACGAATTGCTCGCCTATCGTGATAGTTTGAATGATTAATTTCACAGGACTCTCGCCCGAGGAAATTGAGAAACTTTCGTAAATAATAATTAGTAACGTTTATTTTTTCCTCTTAATAAAAAGTAACCAGCAACACAGGCGACAATGATGGAAATAACTTCTATTATGAAATATAGTTTATGACCTGTGTTGCCGTGTAGATAGTATTTACTTTTGCCGGCAATGGATCCGTCTGCGCCATCAATTCCCTCACATTTGGCGGTATGGTTGCCCAGCAAAGCCGTTGCCCACAGCGGTTCGTCGCCTTGCAGATATCCTTTTTCTGTTTTTTTGAAATAATCAGCCTCGCTTGTACTAGTGCAACCGCCGAAATAAGCACTTTTTATGCTGGTAAACTCGATGTTTTCGTCAATGTATAGTTTACCAAAATGTTCTTGTGAATCGCTTGGCTCCATTTCGTAGGGACTTCCATTGTGTTTGCCCTCCTTTGCATCATATATCTTGTGGTAATAATATATGTAATTGTCGATGTAAGGCTCAAATTTTGGAAACTTGTAGCCACAGATTACATAGAGTTTGGACTCTGGTGCGTTCAACGCCTCTTGGATTTGCTGTGGCGTGTAGAGTTCGGGCAGCGCGTCAAGTTTTACCTTATAATCCGCTTCCAAATCGTATATTTTGGTGCGGCTCATATAGCAACCACCTATTCCGCATATCATCAGCAATAATAGAATGATATTTCTTATTATAGTCATAGTAGTGAGTGTTTTTTATGGTTCTATCATTTTTGCAATCTGTTTCTTCTATTCTCGCAATTATTGTGCCGAGATAGGTTTGATATTATAAACCGTAGCCACTATGCCGTCAGAAGGAATTTTATAACGAATGTGGTTTGGTTATAAAAAATTATTCTTCTTGTTTTACCATACGTTCGCCGTCCCAGACAAAAGTATCTCCGAATCCTTTAAGACCGTTGTCGGTGAGCGGCGTGGGGGTTGAGTGCAAATCTGATGGAATATCAGGTTCAAGGGCTGTGGGTGTTAGCGTGCCGTCTTTATAAATGTAACAATAGAGGTGGTATTGTTCGTCAAAAGGATCTACGTGGTAATCATATCGGGAGCCGTGTTCCCAAGCCACATATTCATACACCTTGTAGCCTCCATTTTTGAGCGGAAAATACTTGAAAGCGTGGTTATAAACTTGATGAGAACCATAATCATTAAGATGAAAACCATTAGTTTTTTTATTGTCTTTGTATATCTCGTCGGCTTGTTCATCGTAGTTGAGTAGCGGGTTGTCGTCGTTCTCCTTTGCGTGTAGTGTGATGAGTTGATGAAAAATATCAATACCAGTGTCAATCTCGGGCTGACCCTTATAAATTTTCATAAGAGTGATGGTGGCATTACTGTTGAAATCGGGTCTATCGTCGTTGGTAACAATCTTGCCTATTTCGGGATAAAGATTCGTAATGCCATCATTTGTGGTGTAAAACTCTATTACACCAAGCGAGTCGTTATTTTGAGTTGCTTATTCAATATTTTAGTCGGCAATTTCGGGGATTTTCCTTAACCAATTGTTTTCTTTAAAATTGAAATAATTCTTGCC
>JAFPYT010000212.1 GCA_017394445.1 Bacteroidales bacterium
ACGGTATTCTATATATATCGGCACAAGGCATTAAATATCTGCACGGCAATGCGTTAAAGGTGATGACCAACACCGAAAAATTATCCCAAATGGCACTGCACGGTTTTGCAGCCTACAATGGTGGAATATTGGCTGTTACGGAAAGCGACGGATTGTTTTATTTCGATGGCAACAAATGCGAACCGTTTGAAACCAAGGCAGATGAATTTCTCAAAACGTCGGGCGTTTTTTGCATGGCCGACAACGACTACGAACTTGCCGTGGGCACTATCAAAGGGGGAATTGCCGTTATCAACAAAGCCTCACGCAATGTAGAAATTATTAGTGAGGCACAAGGACTTGAAAACAACACAGTTATTTCGCTTGCCTATCAAAATGGCAAAACTCTATGGGCTGGTCTCGACAATTCGGTTGACGAAATACTCTTACATTCCGAACTGAAAAAATTTTCGCCCAATGGATTAGAAGGCGCTGGCTATGACGCAATTATCGACGGCAACACACTCTATCTTGCCACCAATCGTGGAGTTTTTTACGCCACGTTACCTTTGCAAAACGCACAATTGCATACTGTTGACGGACTTACGGGTCAGGCGTGGAAGTTTTACAAGGCATTTGGCACGTTTTTTTGCCTTCACGACAAGGGATTGTTTTCGCTCAGCGATGGCAAGGCGCACAGTGTTAGCGGAATAAAAGGTTTTTGGGGAATGTTGCAGATTTCCGACACAGTGGCATTAGCCGGAACTTATTCCGAACTATACATTATAAAAAAACGCGACAGCGAATATCTATTTGAATATCAAGATATTGCAGGCTCGTTCTCGAATATGGAATATGATGGCAAATATGTTTGGATTCATAGCGACAATGCCGATTCGTGTGTACGGTGCACTTACAACCATACCGACAACCAGATAATTGTAGATAAAAGTTACCACATATCCGACGGAGTGCCCGCCGACAAATATTTTCACCTATTCTTTACCGATGGAAAATTATACGCAGTGTCGTCGGCAGGCACTACTGTGTATGATGCTGAAAACGATAATTTTACAAAACCCGATTCGATATGCGGACTTGATGCCAACGAGGGCTTTGCCACAGTATCGCATTTTGGAAGCTCGGCTGCAGGAATGTCGCAAAACTGTATTAATCTCAAAAGCGGTACGCACATCCACGACCTCTTTTTTGATGCCGACTTTATTTATCCGTCGGTAAAGGCAAACGCACCTTTTTTTGTTAACGATTCGCTGCTGCTTGTGCCAAATTACAACGGCTTTGCTATAATTTGTATGGCTGCCAACTGCAGTTACCACGAAAACGATAACAATTCTATTATTAATAGTGTGTATCTTACCGATGGCACACCATTGTGGAACAACAATTTTGCAGGTCTTAAAAATATTCCCGAAATTCCTTATAATAAGGCAAATATCAAGTTTAATTTTGCCGACCACAACCGTACAGCTCTATATCAATACCGCTTAAAAGGTAAAGATTTTAGCCAGCTTGCCACCACATATATCAAAGAGTTTACCTCGCTAATGGAAGGCGAATATTTGTTTGAGGTGCGCAAATATGAGCCGAATGGTAGCCTTTTGGGTGAGGACAGTTTTAAGTTTGTGGTGCTTGCTCCATGGTATCGCTCAATATGGGCATACGTGGTGTATGCGCTGCTGTTAATTTCATTGGCTTTTGCTGCCTTTAAAGTATTCAAACACAATGTATCAAAGCAAAAACAGCAAATCATCGACAAGGCGCAAGAAGATATTCAACAACTTGAACGTCAGATGGCTCAACAGCAGCTTCAAAACGACCTCGAGCACAAAACCAACGAACTATCGGATATGGCTCTGCTTTTGGCTGGCAAAAACGAAATTCTCGGGGCTATAAAAAACGACATTACCGAATTGTTTAAGGAGGCTAACATGACGCCGCTGCTAAAAGCCAAACTATCGGGACTTGTTAACAAAATTGACGGCAACATCCAAAACGACAACCTCATCGACCGTTTTGAAGAACAGTTCGACCTCTTGCACAACAATTTTATCAAAAAGCTCAAAACCGTTCATCCCGGACTTTCCAGAAACGACTATATGCTCTGCGCTTATATTCGTATGGGATTTAGTACCAAAGAGATAGCCCAAATGTTTAATATGAGCGTGCGAGGTGTGGAGAGTATCAAATACCGATTTAAAAAGAAAATCGGAATCGAAACCGATATCATTGACTATCTGCAACAAATAGAAACAGGCAAATAAAAAAGGGCGCTTAAGATTATACTCTTTTTGCGCCCGTGTTAATAAACTGCTTACAATAAAAAATTTTAATAAAAAAACGATAAAACGGATTTTAATAGAATTAGAATAAACTGACTTTTAATAAAATGAATTAAATAAACTTTATGAGACCATATATAATAAAAAACACTTAATATAATACTATTTTATTTGTTGCTGATTGCTAAACGGTTGATATTGAGTCTGCCAGAATTTACACTAATTTTAATAATAGCATTCCGGCTATTGGCTGACGGAATTTTTACTTTTGCGTTGAGCCAGTTTTCGCCATCAGAGGGCAAAACAGCTGAAATGGGGTCATCATTGTCGGCTGTTACCACCATTTCAGATTCGCGGTTGGCATTGTAGCGAATGTTGAGATAGTTGTCGCCTTTAACCAATTGCACTTGATATTCAATATATTTACCCTTATTAAATCCAGCTACCATAAGATTTCCGCCTGTTGGGTCGGTGCTAACAGAAATTTCAGTTTCGGTGCTGCAAGCGCGGTAATGTTCGGCGGGGAACCATTTTCCTTGTGGATAAACCACATCGCCATCAAACGACGACATATTAAAATATATTAACCCTAAATCGGTGATTCTCTGATTGTAAAACAATCCTATGTAAGGATATTTTTCGGGCGATTTACCAAAATCGTACATAAACCATGCGTAACGTTCGATGCCGGGCGTCTGTTCAAATGCGTTAACCATTTTTACCAAAAACGACTGCTGACCTGCCGAAGTAGAAGGTTGTTCGTTTTCCCATGCGGCAAATTCTGTTACCCATACAGGTTTGTTATATTTTTCAAATTTTTTTGCAAAATCTAATTGCGCACCATTGTTTGACATATAGCAATGGGCTGCGGTGGCCGAAAGATCGTCGAGACTGATACCGCTGATAGAATAAAATTCGTCGAGCCATTTCCATGGGTCGGCATATCCAGGCAAAGTGCCATAGTTCATAGCAGGCGAAACGGCTTCAAGATTGTTGTCTTTTGCAAAACGGATAAAGTTTGGCCAAGTTTGCGCTGTCTGCGAAGGCGTTTCGTTGCATTGGTCGGTGAGGTTGGGTTCGTTGTAGCCGAGAATATGCTTGGTGGCAGGGTGCTCTTTTGTAAAATTTGCAATCGAAGGGTAGTCGGCATTGCTATTCCACGCCATAGGCACAAATTCCACACCGCCTTGGTCAAACGCATCTGCCACTTGCTTGTCGCATGTTCCAGCCCAGTTGTATGCCCACGAAATAGTGTTGCCCACATTGAGAGCCATA
>JAFPYT010000213.1 GCA_017394445.1 Bacteroidales bacterium
AGTGGCCGTAAAAGCGCGGATATGCGATATGAATTGGGAAAACCAATACGAAGTGAGATTGGACGACACGTGGCATAACAATATTGCGTCAGCATTCCGCAAAGGCTCCAAACTGCACTTGCTTTTGAGTTATGAAGACAATGATTCGGCGACACTAAGGCACGTCGAACTGAGTGCCGGCAATCTGAAGATTTTGTCGGACAACAAAATTATAAACAGGAGTTTTGATACTGACGAAAAGGGCAGCATAAAAGTGGCCGATTCTCCCGACGGCATGCGGCACTGCGCCGTTCTTGCCACTTGGAACAAGACAACAGGACAATCCGGTAGCGTGGCTTACCTTTATGACGATGATATGAACTTGCTATGGCAACGCGATATGAAATGGGGCGATGTTGCAGATGTGCTAGTTACCAACAAGGGTGAAGTGGTTACCGCAGCCCTCGGCTACTCCACAAGCGGCGAAAAAGAGTCCATATTTCGTTTCAACGTTGCCGACGAAAACGGTAGCTATTCAGGACAGTTGTTCGACAAGCCCGTATTGGGGAACTTGGCACTGCTAAACTACTCCGAGGGAAAAGTAACGGCAACGGCCCTTATGAGTGAAAGCACCCGCCGGTTCTCATTCTTGGGCATCAAAGACGATGACAAGTATTACACAGGCTTATATGCAATCTGTTTCGATATCAAGGGCAACAAACTTGTTTCCTCCGACAACCATTTCTTTACTCGCAACGAAATACGAGCTTTCGAAAATGCCAAGGGAAATGACGATGTGGATACTGGTACCAACTTTCTCGGCGTTGTGGACTATTGCGCTACTCCCCAAGGAGGTGCTGTTTTGATAAACCGCTCATGGGTAATATTAAACCATGGACGAACCACCAATTTTGAGCTCTTTACTTGGGGAATGCTTCTGTTTCAGGTAAATATGGAAGGCAAAATAACCAGTGCTTCGCCTTTACGCCATGCCAATTGTAGGGTGGACTGGACTCCCGTGGTTGCCGACCTGTTCTATCACAACAACAAATTATACGTCGTAACCAACGAATCCAACAAGGAATCCGGTTCTTACAGCCCCAACAGAATAGCCAAACCTCCTGCATTGCTAAGGGTGAATTCCGCTCTTGCAATTTACACCGTAAAGCCTAATGGCAAGGTGTCGAAACAGATGGTTGAGAGGGACAAAAGAGCATTCCTGGGTTCACCGCTTCACAAATGCAGGGACGACAAGTTCTATTTCTTGTCGGGAAACTACATCTGTCCTACCAAAATATGTTATATTACAATACCTTGAACGATGATAAGTGATGACATGCGGGTGCCGATTGCCCCATGCCGAAACTGTTTGTTCGAGTGCTCCTAAAATAATTTTTAATAATTACGGAATTTTCAAAAAAATCGTATTTTTGCTTTTTCAAAACTATGACAACTTGGAATTATTTAAATCATTAATAACTAAAAATCATTTCATTATAAAAAAAACAATTACCCTTTTTCTGCTTTTTGCGGGATTGTGTATGCATGCCATGGCATACGATTTTATTTCAAACAACATTTATTACAAGATTACAGGTGCCAACACCTGTAAGGTGACTTACGCCAGCCTCAGCTACAACAGCTATTCGGGCAACATCGTCATCCCGTCCACGGTAACGAACGTATCAACCACATACACCGTTACCGAGATTGACTCTGGTGCATTTGCCCTTTGTACTTCGCTGGGTTCTGTTACATTGCCCAACACCATTGTGAAAATCGACAGCTCGGCATTTGTGGCATCGTCGCTCACAAGCATCAACATCCCGATGTCGGTGCGCTACATAGGCAGTGCCGCTTTCGGCATGACCGACATCACCACAAAAGCGTTTTTGATGAGGTAGCGGAAAGCGGTGATGCCGAACAATTCGGTGAAAACTGCCGTGTTTTGGGTGTTAATCTCGTTGTCTTTTATTAATCCTGCTAAAAGGGGCATAATATCTGAGTTTCATTTGTTTTCTATAATAACGTATAAAACGTTTTTTTATTGCAGCAAATGTCGGTTTTGAGTTTGGTGTGGGGGAGGGGCTAAAAGCTCGTTCAATTGAACAAACGTTATCCTCTTGCCAATTACGAAACGATTCTGGCGACCGACTTCCAGTATTTGGGCTGATACGGATTCCTTTCATTATTAGTCCAATACGCTTGGCGTAAAAAAAATATTGAAAAACATTTTGCCGTTTGGCGAAAAAATAGTATTTTTGCAAACGCAAAGTGGATAGATTTGTAATGATTGCAACCACAAGAAAAAATGCTAAAACATTCTTCTTCGCTACAATCCAAAATCGAAAACTTTTGCATTAAATAATCACGGAGACCCCGAGGG
>JAFPYT010000214.1 GCA_017394445.1 Bacteroidales bacterium
CGTCAACGCGCATCGAAAAAGAGGTAGAATGGCAAAAATATACGTGAGTGTATAAATACAGATTCGAAGATAGATTGCCAAACAATATAAAAATGGCAATATAATATTTCAACTTTCGCAAGTATTTTCATCACCGAATTTAATAAATAAAACTAACAACTAATAAAATAAGAATCAACAAGTTGCTTCATATTTTGGCTAGTTTAACTAATTTGATTTCATATAGTCAAATTGAAACATTATTTTTTATTTGCTGCCGCTTGCAGCATTAATTAAATCAAATTTGTGTTAATTAGTTTTATTCGGTGATTCTAAAAAAATTTGCATTTGCGAAAGTTGAGTATTCGATTTTATTACCAATAATTATATTTTTGTATGTAATATCTATAGTTCCAAGTTTTGAATATTAATAACAAGATTGTACGCAAACCAACCATCAATTCCCTTAAATGCTTGAGGTTTAGGATTTTCTCCCTCTTTTTGAAATCCCAAACCATCAGAGTATGGTGTAAACGAAACAACTTTTTTGTATGGGATTTTTAAAGATTTCTGTTCAGAATAAAAATACATATTTTTTGTACAAATATATAATGAACCATTTGCTTTTGCTTTCATTTCTGTTTCCTTAATGGGCGTAGTTTTTGTAGAACCTGTACGTAAATATAAACCTTTTGCAATTCTGACAGAGCCACCACTATGTTGACTAATGTATGTTGTAGTAGTTACTTCTTGATAGTAAGCACATAGTTCAAATTTCCATATTATTTGTTCGTCTTTATCGATATTTAAAAAATAACCATCTACTTCAAAATGTTTACGACGAGGAAGTATACCGTTCAATAAATCATTTATGGTTAACATCTTTATATATTTACTATATAATTTGAAAAAAGTTAAATCAGATACGTTAATATTGAAGTTTTCAATAAATCTATTTATACCATTTTCTTCAGTTTCTGTTATGATACCGTCATCCATAGTTTTGTTAAGAATATCTGTAAAAACTTTTTCAATAGTGAATTTTTTTTCGTCATCACTTTTGTTAGTAAATTCTTCGTTTAACTCGTCGAGTGGTGAGTTTGATTCGATAGCATTTATTGTTTTTTCACAAAAAACAGGGTCGATGCAATTTTGTTTGTATAATCTCTCAGTTTTAATTTTCGCATCTTGTTTGGCTCCTTGGATGTTAAAGAAAATCCAAATGATGCCTATTAGACTAAGGATAATACCCAAAATTGGATGGTTGTCAAAAAAGCACAACACTCCCCATATAACAATAAAAGATGCTATAACTGTTGAAAAAATAGGAATTTTTATTTTCGTTTTTTCCATATTACTTATGATTTTAGTATATTTATTATATTAATTTTGTTACTTAGCCAATAAATAGATGGTTTGAGCCCCAAAAGTAAATATAATTTATGATATCACAAAGATTAAAAAGATTTTTTACCTCTCCTATGTTTTTTGTACACCCAATAATATGGTATGTCATAAATTATATCACTACGGCAATTCCTTATCACCCTTATCCTCAATTGGTTTGATATAATCGGAGGCTTTCTCGTACGAAATCACCGAGCGACCAAGGCGGCGTTCCATTGTTTGACGGGCATCGCGGGCAACGTCGCCACCTTCCTGTGCGATACGCTTGCTTTCTTCCATAGTTTGAGGGTTGGATTGACGGGAATATTCAGTAGTGGCAACCTCGGCGAGAGTGTTGAGGGCAAGTTCGATGTTGGTCATATTGTCGCGGAGATTTTGTTTGGTAAGACCTTTATACCGTTTGTATTCACCGGTGGTCATACCGCTCCAAGCCTTGGTGAGAACGTTGGTGAGAATCGCAAAATCTTTCGGCTCGTGGATACCTGAACGATGCCATTCGTCGGTGAGTTCCTTGCGCATTTCTATCGAACGCATACGCTCGTTAATCCACTTGTCGCTGTATCCCTGACGGCGGTAATCATCCACTGCCATTTGGAATGTCAGTTCGGGGTCTATCATTTGGTCAATGCGTTGACTTCCAACTTCTGCAAGCCACTGTTTTACAGGTTCGGCTTTTTTGGATGGGATAGACTGAATGATGCGAAGCATTTGTTCAATATCGGCAACGTCAGTTTTGTATTTTTTCCCATCAGACGCAAGCATTTTCAGTTGGTAACAATTTGTTACCAACTCGTATCCTTCCTTGATTAACCTGCCTTTCAATACTTTCCAATATTTGCGAGCAGTTTGATAGTCGTTGTCTGTAAGTACAGCAACTACATCAATTACGGAAAACCAATATTTCTCCTGTTTTTCGTCCCATTCGAAACGAATCTTCTTCCCTTCAAATAGTTGTATTGCAAAATTTTCTTCCATATTTTGTGTAGAATAATATTAAAGTGGGGGACAAATTGTCCCCCTACTATAATCTTTGAATTAAAATCATTCTTAAAACGCCGACGGTTTCAATCTCAATCCTGCTTTTTCATCTAAGCCGAACATCAGGTTCATATTTTCAGTGGCTTGACCTACTGCGCCTTTGATGAGGTTGTCGATGACAGATTGAACAAGGAGTTGGTCGCCTTCTTTCTTGATGGAAACAATGCATTTGTTGGTGTTGACCACTTGTTTGAGGTACAAACTGCCTTCGTAAAAATGCGTGAAAGGTTCGTCTTTGTAGCAATTGCGGTAGATTTCTTTAACTTCGTCTTCTGCTTTATCGGTTGTGAACCAAACACTTGCAATGATTCCACGGGTAAAGTCGCCACGGTATGGAATAAAGTGAATAGGCTTTTGGAGCGACGGCATCAAGAGGTCTTTGGTTTGGTTGATTTCTGCCAAATGTTGATGTGTAAATGCCTTATATACAGAGAAATTGTTGTTTCGCCACGAGAAATGGCTTGTTGCCGAAAGTTTCTGACCTGCGCCGGTGCTGCCTGTTACAGCCGACACCTGAATGTCGCTTTGAATAATGCCTGCTTTGAGTGCCGGCACAAGCGCCAACTGAATGGCTGTGGCAAAACATCCTGGATTAGCCAACTTACTGCAACTCTTGATTTTATCGCGGTTGATTTCGGGAAGTCCGTATACAAAGCCCGTGTCGCCCACGCGAAACTCGTTGGTCATATCGATGATTTTTACATCGTTGGGGAAGTTGTATTCTGCCATCAACTTGCCGGTTTCGCCGTGAGCCGTGCAGAAAAATACCACGTCGGCTTTTTCGGTTGGTTGCTCGGCAAATTTGAGGTCGGTGTCGCCAAACAAATCGGCGTGCACATCGTAAACAGGTTTTCCAAAATTGCTTCGGCTTACTGCCCAAACTATTTGTACATCAGGGTGATAAGTTAAAATTCTGAGAAGTTCGCCGCCGGTATATCCCGCCGCGCCTATTATTCCTACTTTTATCATTTATATATTTGTTTTATAATTACTTAGCAATGTTGGGCTGTTGGTCGATAGGAACAGTGTTGTCGGTTTCGCCGTTGATGGTAACAATCACTTTGTAAGCCTTTTCGCCGTTTTCGGTTTCGGTGAGCGGGCAGAGCAGAGTGGTGAGGGTTTTTACAGCCTCGGTGTTTGCCATACGTATCATCTTGGTGGTGTCGCAAGTGTTAAGGGCGTGTTTTTCAGCGTCTCGGAGAGCCTCTTTCATATCGTTTTTGTTTTCCCAATTGATAATCGACTTGCTTTCGCTTACGATTTGCAGGCTGTCGGACGGGATGCTGAGCGACTGCATTGTGGCTGAGGGGAGGTCGATTCTAACTACCGACGAGTCTACCTTGATGGCGGCTTTCGACAAATCCACTGCAAACGCTATTGTGGCGGCGTATTTTACGGTGAATTTTTTTGTGCCAAGTTTGTCGAACCAACCGAGACCAGTGCCGTAATTCTCTTCGCGGGTAATTTGTCCGGTCAACTGATATTTTGCGGAAGTGAGTTCGCTGCAAGTTTCCAATTTTTCTTTCAGAACTTCCTCATTGATAACTACATCTTCTTTAAAGAATTTTCCGATTTGCGACAGGTAATAACAAACGCCGCATCCGATAATGATACCGAGTATCAGGCCAAATAAAAATTTCTTCATAGTAAATATTGAGTTTAAAGTTTAACGTTTTGCAAATTTACAACTATTTTCGATAGGCGAGATGCTTTTTCGATTATTTTTTGGAATATGGATTGTTTTTGCATAATGCCATTCCCCCGAAAAAGTGTAATTTTTATCGATTATTCCCCCGAAAAAGTGTAAATTTTAAAAAGGTAATCTCTATAAATGATTATTTTATAATAACTTAGTGTTAATACCTCCAAAAATACCGAAATGTTTATCATTGTGGCTTTGAAAAAATCCCTATATTTGCACAAAAAAACACAATCCTTATGCCTCGTCCTTCATTTGACCAAATAGCCTCGTATGATGAGTTTGCAAAATACTATTGGTATCGCGATGAACTGATTAAGATTTGTAAAGCGCTTAATATCAATTCATCTGGTACTAAAATGGAACTGATGGAATATATCAGGCTCTATTTTTCGGGGGTTATGGTAAAACCTCATAAACAATTGCCTAAGCCTAAACCTTCCGCCACAAATCTTACGCTCAATACTTCGCTGATTGAGTGCGGTTTTACATTCGGTCCACGGTTTCGCGAGTTTTTTGAGACAGTTACGGGCGTTAAGCCTTTTAAATTTAATGTGGATATGGTGGCAACGGTAAAGAAGGTGAAAGCCGACAATGATGTTTCGTTTACCCTTGGCGACTTGCTTGATGTGTTTCTCGGCAAAAAAGTTTATGCACAATACGACAAATCGATGTTGCAGTGGAACCGTTTTGTAAAGGATTTTTGCGCCGACCCTGCCACATCTCGTTTCCCCGACAAAATCAAAACTGCCTCAATCCTCTGGGCGCAAGTGCGCAACTCCACCCGCGAAAAGGTTTACACCACGGAATTATTGACCAAGTTTGGAGAGTTGATAAAATAAAATGCGGAACCTACTTTATAGATTCCGCATTTATATGCATTGTGAATTGTCAATTGTGAATTGTCAATTACAAGTATTTCTCATTGTTTACAGCGTACCAAATCTTAGACTGAACGCCTACAACTTTGGTGAAGCCTGCAATGTCGTCGGCGGTGAAGGCTTTGTTGTCTTCGCCGTAAACACCGAATTTTGAGGTCATTAGGTCGTGCTCGCTCTCGATACCATTGATAAAGAATGTGTAGGGGCGGAGTGCAACGAAAACCTTGCCCGAAACCTTCTGCTGTGTGCTTTCGAGGAATTTTTCCATATCGCGCATTTCGGGTTCAAGGAGCATACCTTCGTGCAGACGGTTGCCGTACCACTGCGAAATGTTGTCTTTCCAATAGATTTGCCATTTGGTGAGGACGTGTTTTTCGAGTGCGTGGTGAGCCTTGATGATTACCATAGGAGCGGCTGCCTCAAAACCTACGCGACCTTTGATACCGATGATGGTGTCGCCGATGTGCATATCGCGACCAATTGCGTATGCTCCGGCAAGTTTTTCTACCTCGCGGATGGCGTCTACCTTGTTGTCGAATTTTTTGCCGTTAACGCAACAGAGTTCGCCCTTGCAGAATTCGAGTGTAATAACAGATTCTTCTGATTTTGTGCAGTGAGTGGGGTAGGCCTCTTCGGGCAATGGCTGAGCCGAGTTGAGGGTTTCGCGACCGCCGATAGATGTGCCCCAAAGTCCCTTGTTGATAGAGTATTTAGCCTTGTCGAAATTCATTTTGATGCCTTTTTCTTTGAGGAAGGCTATTTCGTCGGCACGTTGGATGTTGGTTTCACGAACAAGAGCCTGCACTTTGATTTCGGGACAGAGAATGTCGAAAACCATCTCAAAACGTACTTGGTCGTTGCCTGCGCCGGTGCAACCGTGAGCAATTTTGTCGAACTTGTTGGCTTTGGCGTAGTTGGCCACGGTGATGGCTTGGATAATGCGCTCGCTCGAAACAGACATCGGGTAGGTGTTGTTTTTGAGCATATTGCCAAAAATCATATATTTAACGGTCTTGTCGTAATACTCTTTCGACACGTCGATGCAGTCAAAATGTTTTGCGTCGCCTTGGAAAGCGCGGTCTTTTGCCGAGGCGATTTCTTCGTCGGAGAATGCGCCCGAGTTAATCATAAGGGCTGTAACTTCCTCGCCCTGAGAAGATAGCAACGTTGTAACCCAAGTGGTGTCCAATCCGCCGCTGTATGCTACTAATGTCTTCATTATATTATTGTTGTTAGTTATAAATTTTTATTATGAATTATGCATTATGAATTATGCATTATTAAAACTCCACAAACACGTTGCTTTTTTGGAAACTTGCGTGTTCTGCCAACTTGTTCATATCCTTAGGACCGGTTTCTTTTTCCCATTCGGGGTCGTAGAGCATACCGGTGCAGAGGCAGTTTTTGCGGTTTTTGGAAGTGAGGATTCCGAAGTTTACGCAACTTTGGCAGCCTTTCCAAAATTCGTCGTCGTCGGTGAGTTCCGAAAACGGTACGGGATGGTAGCCGAGTTCGTTGTTGATTTTCATAACTTGCAGACCTGTTGTAAGTCCGAAGATTTTGGCGGTGGGGAATTTTTTGCGGCTGAGGTCAAAAGCCTTGAATTTGATAGCCTTTGCCACGCCTCGTCCTCTGAACGCCGGATTTACAATCAATCCCGAGTTGGCAACGAACTTTTCGTGACCCCAACTCTCTATGTAACAGAAACCTACCCACAGACCGGTTTTTGTTAATGCAATAATTCCTTTGCCCTCTTTCATCTTGTTAGAGACGTATTCGGGCGAGCGTTTTGCGATACCTGTGCCACGGGCTTTTGCCGAACTTGCCATTTCGTCTACTATCTCTTGCGAGTATTTGCTGTCCGACTCAACGGCGGTTCTTACTATGATTTCGTCTTGGTCTGTCATTTTTTTGTCAAATTATTGAGTTTTAACGTTTTGTTTGTTTGATAACTGTCAATATTTTTTAATAATAGGCTGCAAAGTAATGGCTTTTAAAATAAATATGCAAATATTGAATAGTGAATTTATTATTAAATTTTTAAATGCTTGTATAATAGTGCTTTATGTAAATATGTTTTAAGTATACCACTTACAATGTATGCAAAAACGCTGCATAAATATTCAGTATTGCGCATTTTTTTGCATAATGATAACACGCCAGATAATTATATAAGGTGTGCTCGCAAAAAATGATTACTTTTGCAAAATTTTTAACGAGATGAATATC
>JAFPYT010000215.1 GCA_017394445.1 Bacteroidales bacterium
GAAGTAATCACTACCCCATATAGTTTTGTAGCCACCACTCACGCACTTTGGTGGAACGGCATCAAACCAGTCTTCGTGGATATCGAACCCGAAACAGGCAACATAGACCCATCTAAAATTGAAGCCGCCATCACTCCCAAAACCACAGCCATAATGCCAGTGCACGTTTACGGCAACCCCTGCAAAACCAAAGAAATACAGGATATTGCAGATAAGTACGGGTTAAAAGTGATTTACGACGCAGCGCATGCCTTCGGAGTTGAAGTTGATGGCAAAAGCATATTAAACGAAGGCGACATATCTACGCTGAGTTTTCACGCCACAAAGGTATTCAACACCATAGAAGGAGGTGCAATGGTAATGCACGACGAAAAAACCAAAAAACGCATCGACTACCTAAAAAATTTCGGGTTCGCTGGCGAAACCGAAGTAATAGCACCTGGCATCAACTCAAAGATGGACGAAATCAGAGCGGCATACGGACTCATCAATTTAAAGCAAGTGGACAAAGCCATCGAATCACGTCATCAAACAGCAATAAAATACCGCAACGCACTGCGCAATGTGGAGGGCATAACATTTTTCGATGATATACCAGGAGTAAAGCATAATTATTCGTACTTTCCTATCTTCATTGATTCTAAAAAATACGGCATCTCACGCGACGAACTTTATGCAAAGATGAAAACTCACGACATATTTGGACGCAGATATTTTTATCCACTCATCAGCGAGTTTTCTACCTACCGTGGCCTCGAATCAGCCAAAGCAGAGAATCTACCCGTTGCCCACAAAATGGCAGAAAGTGTGATATGCCTGCCAATGTACGCAGGAATGAGTGAGGAGGATGTAGAGAGGGTGATTGAAAGTATAATTAAAACTAATAATGGAAAAAAATGAAGCTTGGAATTATGCAACCCTATTTTTTGCCATACATAGGATATTGGCAACTATTGGCAGCAGTAGATAAATATGTAGTTTATGATGATGTCAACTACATAAAAGGAGGTTGGATCAATAGAAACAACTTTCTTGTACAAGAACAAAAAAAACTTGTAACATTTTCTCTTAACGGAGCGTCTCCAAACAAAATAATAAATTCATTGAGTATAAAAGACAATTTTGCTTCATTTATCGGTTTGTTGAATTGCAACTACAAAAAAGCGCCATATTTTAAAGACATTATGTCATTAGTCACTAATATTATTTCCTTTGACAAATCTAAATTGAGTTTATTTCTTTACAATAGTATTAAAGAAATAGCACATTATCTTGACATTAATACTGAACTTATTCTATCGTCGGATCTAAAAAAAGACAATTCTCTCAAAGGACAAGATAAAATTATTCACATGTGTAAATTACTAAAAGCTAATGAATACTACAATGCCATTGGAGGACAAAAATTATATAATAGTACGATTTTCGAAAAAAACAATATTAAACTTATTTTTGTACAACCATTATTAAAACCATACAAACAATTTAAAAATGATTTTATAGGAGGCTTGTCTATTTTGGATGTACTAATGTTCAACACAAAAGAAGAAGTGAAAAAAATGCTTCAAGATTACAAATTAATATAAATAGATATGAAAACAATAGGAGGTTTTTTTTCACTGGAAACAAACGACGGATGGGGCTATCATTACGAGGCACTACGGCTCAATTCTGGACGTTATGCTTTGGAATACATTCTCAAAACGCGCAAATATAAGAAGTTGTTCATACCTTATTATATTTGTGAATCAGTCTTGCAGCCAATAAAACGACAAGGAGTTGAATACGAATATTATCATATCAACGAAAACCTTGAACCTGCTGACAAAATACAGCCCAAAGATGACGAGGCGGTTTTGTATGTCAACTACTTTGGTCTTAAAGGCGAATATGCATCGTCGTTTTGTTACAGATACCGCAATACTATACTTGATTTTACACAATCGTTTTATAGTGAGAAGGGCAATAAATATGATAATGCCAAGTTTCAATGCGACACCTTTTACAGTTGCCGCAAATTTTTCGGCGTTCCCGACGGCGCGTATCTTTATACAAATTGCTTACTTGACGAAGAAATACCATTGGACGAATCATTTAACCGTATGACCTTTCTCACCAAACGCATCGACCGCTCACCGCAGGAAGCTTACGATGATTTTAAAGCAAACGACAAGTTACTTGCCACAGTAGGACTACACCGTATGTCGCGTCTTACGGAATCAATTATGGAAGGCATAGACTTTTCTGCAAAAGCAAATAGACGCATACACAATGCCAACTATCTTCACAAATATCTGTGCGATACCAACAAACTAAAATGGAATATGAACTATGGTTATGTTCCGATGGTATATCCGTATTATATTGAGGATGGCGAACGTCTGCGTCAGCACTTAATTGACAATCAGATATTTTGCGCCC
>JAFPYT010000216.1 GCA_017394445.1 Bacteroidales bacterium
GGGTGCGCACCTCGTCGCGGCATTTGGAAATTAATGCTCCGTGACCCACCACCATAAACGGCCGTTCTGCATTGTTGAGCAGAGCGGCGGCGGTGTCTATCTTGTCTACAATGGGTTTCCATTTGGGATGATAGTTGGCTATCTTGGTGCATTGATGGTATTCAAACTCCTTTATGATAGATAGTTGCGCATTTTTGGTAATGTCTAATAGCACAGGACCGGGGCGACCGCTGCGGGCAATGTAGAAAGCCTTGGCGATGGTTTCGGCAATCTCGTCGGCGGTGGTAATCTGATAGTTCCATTTGGTAACAGGCATAGAGAATCCCACCACGTCGGTTTCTTGAAAAGCGTCGTAGCCCAAATCTTCGGAGTTTACCTGACCCGTGATGCACACAATGGGCACGCTGTCGAGCATAGCGTCGGCAATGCCGGTGAGCAGGTTGGTAGCACCGGGACCCGATGTGGCCATACACACGCCCACCTTGCCCGATGCTTCGGCGTAACCCTCGGCGGCGTGCACCGCTCCTTGTTCGTGGCGGAGGAGAATATGCGATATTTTTTCGCCGTGGTTGTAAAACGAGTCGTAAATAGGCAGGTTTGCTCCGCCCGGATAGCCGAACACAATGTCCACGTTTTCGGCAATGAGGGCAAGCGTGATGGCTTCGGCACCTGATATGTTGTTGTATCTCATAAAGTTGTGTTTTTAATAAAAAAGCCGCTCCAATTTTAGAGGTGCGGCTTTAATTGTAGCAACGGCAAAGTTGCAACTATTTTTTATTAAAAACAAATTATTCTACATTTTTTACAACGCCGGTAAAAACAGGCACGCCTTTGTAACTTAGTACGTATGCAAAACTGCGGTCTACTACAAAATCGTAATTGATTTCCTTTTTGTTAGAACCAAGTGCTGCATTTACCATACTTACAGCAGTTACAGCCGCGCCTTCGATGCCCGAGCGTTTAACATCTAACTTGGTAACATGCTTGATTTTGTTACAACAAACCTGAGCGTCGGTGATATGGCTAAAATCGCATTCGCCATCGATAAAGAATTTTTTTACACCCAAGTCGTTGATAATGCTGGCAATATTCTCATCGTATTCAGCTGTAAATTCAGGAAACAGGCAGCGGGTGGTGTACGAGAAATCTTCGTCTTCGTAGGTGTATGGAATATCGGCGTTGAGCACGTCGGCATTGTAAATTTCGTCTACCGAATGACCTTCGTTGGGTACATAAAAGGTAAGAGTAAAGTTGTTGGTGCGGGTGTAAAATTTGCGGTACGAATCGGTGCTAACAGCCTTTCCAGGAAAATACGTACCAGAGAGCAACTGCAACTGGCTGATTGAGTTGTCGTAATTGCGAAATTTATATTTGTTGCTTGTAAGTTCAAGGTCGTTGGCAAAAAGGTTC
The DNA here is from genome assembly GCA_017394445.1 of Bacteroidales bacterium. GTDB lineage: Bacteria > Bacteroidota > Bacteroidia > Bacteroidales > UBA3824 > UBA3824. Next base: position 1,411 of record JAFPYT010000216.1, read on the forward strand.
CAAATATCACGCAGGTAAACCACATTCATTAGCACCATGTAGGTGTCTTGTTGGAATTGCAAATCAGGACTTAGCAATCCGTTGGTTTCGTTTTTGATATACGATGTAATTGTTTTGTTAATGTCGGTGTTGGGCAAAAGTTTAAACACATCGGTATAAAATAAAGTGTTGAGACTATTGACACCATCTTGCTTAGCTTTGGCATTTGCATTTAGCCATAGCGAGTTAACGCATTTAATCATATTAGCCTTTTTGGTATCCTCGGTATCGCTAAAAATTGTATTGCAATAGCTATTGAGAAGGCTGATATTGGCAATTAATTCTTCGTAAGTAATGCCGAGAGCGTCTAACAGTTCTTGACGTGTATCGCCATTGGCACAATCGGCTGCCATGCTTAGAGCCATAAAAATAGAGAGCGGCGACACTGCAATATTTTTTTCTTGGTTAAAGCCTATTTTGGTAGCCACCTTGTTAGAAAACAGGTTAACTTTTTTAGAAAAATCGGAGTAACCATCATTCCAATAAGCATCCTTTAATGGAGCTTTGCCTGAAATAAGGGCTTTTGAAATGGCTTCGGTGTTTTCAGATTCGTAACTGTCGGCAGGAGATGGTTGTCGTGATGGGGTAGGGGTAACGTCGTTTTTGTCGTTTTGGCACGATACGCCTGCAATAATGAGCGATATCGCCACCATTGCACAGATAATTTTTGGTCTAATCATACAGATTAAGATTTAAGGGTTAAAAATTTCAGTTTTCTATTGTTACGACAACTAAATATGTCTATTCCCCCAACAAAAAAAATTTTTTTCGCTATTGACTTTTTCACTATTATGCCGTACCTTTAACAAAATTTTTAAAACCGTTGCAAATGGCACGGTAAATGCAATAAAAATTTTACGTTTAACAACCAACAAGAAACCACAGAGCTATGTCAGAGCGTGATTTTATATTGGAATTGATGCAGTCGACAGGCAACGAAGACATGCATTATTTTTATAGGGGCGAATTTACACAAAGTCTTTCGCACCAAATTCTATCTCTCGCCGAAAAAAATATCGACCGAGACCATATCTCGTCTAAAATAAAAAAGCGGGTATTTCATATAATGGTAGAGAGTATTCAAAATATATCACGCCATCAGGACGAGCCGTATAAACCTGAAGAAACCGCTATTTTTGCTATTCAAAAACAGAGCGAGCATTACTACATTTCCACAGGTAATATTATTGAAAATGCCAAAACCGAATCGCTCTGTGGCAAACTCGATAAAATCAACAATCTTGACCAAGAAGAACTCGACGCTTTTTACCGCGAAGTGCTTAGCAACGGGCAACTTTCGTCGAAAGGCGGCGCGGGGCTCGGTCTTATCGAAATGGCTCGCAAAAGCGGCAACAAACTTTCGTATGCGCTCAACAAGATAAGCGACCTAATGTCGTATTTTTTTCTTCATACAAGTATTGATACTCTCACCCTTAGCACCGCACCTGAACCTCCAGACGAATCTGTTTACTCACTCAATTACATGACCATCCTTCACAAATTCATTATCAAAAACAATATACTGCTTATTTATAGCACTGTGTTTGACCAAGAGAGCCTTTTGAGCTTGATACAGATAATGAAAAGTCAAGGCGGCGCGATAAGCTACCGCAAAAAACTCATCAGCCTGATGGTAGAAATGCTTCAAAACATTATTCACCACGGCGATGTAGACCTTGGAGGTATCAAAGGCAGTAAAGGCATTTTTTACATTGCCGACAACAATGGTTGCAACGAACTCACCACCATCAATTATATACCCAATTCATCTATCCAAAAACTCAAAGATAGAATTGATTATGTAAACGGGCTTA
>JAFPYT010000021.1 GCA_017394445.1 Bacteroidales bacterium
ACATTCTGCGCACACACCGCCAAATGGGAGACCAAGATGTTCCGCTCTTACGGCAGGGACGGTGCAACGGTCCACAACAACCTCTACCGTCCGTTCACACTCACGCAGGGCGTATTGAACCCGATGAGCCTTTGGGTGGCTGACGGCACGGGTACAAAGATGGTGTTCCAATACAGAGGACAGATGCGCACCCTGTACCGCGTCAACATCTTCGACGTGATGAGCCAGAAGATAGTGGGCTACTCGTTGCAGACCAAAATCGGCTACCATCAGGACAAGGAGGAGGCGTGGATGTTCATCGACGCATTGAAGATGGCGATGGAGACCTGCGGCGGACGTGTGGCTCAGGAACTCCTGACCGACAATGGCGGCGCGTTTGCCAAGGGCGACACGCAGGAGATTTGCCGCCTGTTGTTCCCCCAGTACCGCACCATCAATCCCGGCAACTCTCAGGAAAACCAAGCGGAGACTCTGCAAAGGCTTGTCTTCAACTTTTGCCGCCGCTATTCCAACTTCGTAGGCAACCGTATGGGCGGCAACGACGCCAACCGCACCACCAACTTCGACGGCCTTGACATCGCCAAACTCCCGACCTTTGAAGAGGCTGTCAACCAACAGATCGAGATGGTCAGGGCGTGGAACTCCGAGAAAGGCGCGGACGGAATGAGTCCCGACGAGAGGTTCTTTGGTGAATTAGAAGTTGAAAATGGAAAATTGAAAATTGAGAGCGACACCGATTTTGGCTACAAGCCCGACGAGACCACCGTGCGCAGGGCATTGGGGATGAAGACGTCGGTCAACCTCTCTTATATGCGCGGCAAACTCAGCATCGAGCACCAAGGCAGCACCTATTATTATGAACTCGACCTCGCCGCCAATGCCGAAAAGATAAACAAGATGACCGGCTACCGTCCCGACGCGCCTGTTACTGTATGCCACGACGGACAGACCGCCGACCTCTACACCGAAGACGGACGGTTAATAACAAGTTGCAAGGCCGTTAACAAGGCGTTTAAGGCACTCTGCGAGGCTGACGAGCAAACAGGCAAGGGTATGGCGGAGCAATTGCAAATCCGCGCCGACTTCGACCAGAAGGTTGCCTCTCAGATGGAGACTATTGACGAAATGCGCTTCCGTCTGCCATACGGCGAGGTGACGGACTATATGTTTGCCGTGGCGGGCAAAAGCAAGGTGAAGCCCGACATCCAAGACTACGACGAATACCTGTTGAATGAGGAATTAACCACGGAAAACACGAAAAACACTAAAAAGGAAAAGCCGGACAAGCCGAGCATCGAACAACAGGCCTTCGACGACTTTTAGTAATCAACAAATCGAAAATCAACAAATCAACAAATAACTATGGTACAATTCACAGACGACGAAAAGAAGCGCATCACCGAGATGGTGGCGCAATTGCAGGAGCAGACAGGCGGCGTGAGCGACCGCAAGTTTGCCGTAAAACTCGGCATCTCCAATGCGACCCTCACCTACATCAAGAAGGACGACACCCGCTCGCGTGTTGGCGACTCCACTTGGCTGATTTTGGCACAGGCTGTCAATTTCACCCGCAACGCCGACGACGTGTGGCACTTTGCCGAGACCAAGGTGAGCAAATACCTGTTTACGCAGTTTGCGGCGGCACAGCAGTTTGGCGCGACGGCGATGATGGCGGACGAACCCGGCATCGGCAAGACATTTTGTATGCGCGAATACGCCCGCACCCACGCCGAGGTGATGTGCATAGATTGCTCCGTGAGCAACACCAAGGCGTCGTTCATCCGCGCCATCGCAAAGGCTGTGGGCGTTACAGGCAAGGGACGTTTGCAGGAAGTGTTGGACAGCGCGATATATGCCGTCAAGTTGATGGACAAGCCGCTTTTCATCTTCGACGAGGCGGGCGACCTCGAAAACGGCGCACTCCTCCAACTCAAAAAACTCTACAACGCCCTCGAAGGCCGCTGCGGTCTTTACCTCTTGGGCAGCGACGGTTTCAAAAGCAAGATACAGCGCGGCGTGGAGTACGACAAACTCGGCTACACGGAGATTTACAGCCGATTCGACTGCAATTTCAAGAAGGCACTCTCCGCCAACCTCACCGAGCAAGCCGCCGAAATGAAACAGATGGCTTTTGCAGTGATGAAAGCCAACGGACTCTCCGACACCGAACTGCAAACCGCCATCGCCGCCTGTTTTGACCCAAGGCGCGGACGCTGCGACCTCCGCCGCACCGAGCGCGAAGTCCTCAAAGCAAGACGCAAACGTAATTCATAATTCGTAATTCATAATTAAAGAAATGCAAAGGATAAAATTTAGTACACTACAAAACAAGGACTTTAAGACGCTGCCGTTTACCGGCGTTTGGTACGACAGTTTTGGCTGCCCGGCACGTGATTGCAAGTGGTTCATCTACGCCAAATCAGGCAGCGGCAAGACATCCTTTATGATACAGTTGGCGGCTTATATGGCTAATTTCTACAAAAAAGTAGGCTATGTGAGCATCGAGGAGGGCATCAGCGAATCGTTCAAGAAAGCCGTAAGCCGCGCCGACACCGACAAGGCGGCATACAGCCGCATCTACCTCTACGACCGCGCACCCTTGGGCGAACTCAAAAAGGAAATCGAGACGCGCAAAGCGGTGAAGTTTTGGATAATTGACTCCATCGACAGCCTTCAAATGACACCGCAGGACGTAATCGAAATCACGGCTCTATGCAAGAAACAAGGCAAAGGCCTCGCGATGGTGGGCTTTTCGGACGGCAAAAACCCCAAGACACCGGCGGGCGTGTTCTGCAAGTACGACGCGGACATCAAGTTGATTGTTGACCGCTTCATCATCGACGACTGCAACTCGCGCTACGGCGGCAACCGTCAGCCCTTCGTAATCAACGAGGAACTTGCAGCCCAAAGGCGCGGCGGAGTGAAAATCTGGGACGGAAAATAACGCAGACCGCTGTAACGGCGGAAAAAAACAAATATTCATAAACCATTAAAAACAACACATTATGGCAGAAGACAAACTACAAAAGCCGCTGCACGAGATGTACGAGTTTTACACCTCAGTTTTAGAGCGTACAAATTACAATCTCAACAGTGCACTATTTAACAAAATGTGCCAAAGACGCACAGTTTTAAGCATAAAAATGCACATCCAACAAAGCGGCAAGAAACCCACCGAACGCGCAATATTCGACAACTATGTGATAATGGACAATTCACAATTAACAATTCATAATGCATAATTCATAATTAACAATTAAACACATAAAACAATGGAAAACATAGTAAAAATGACAGCCGAGGAGTTGAAGGATTACGAGGCGTATAAGAAGGCACAGGCTGCTAAGGCCGCAAAAAAGCAGCGCAAAGAGAATCTTGAAACCTACACCAAGATGGTGGACGAACAGGTGTCGATAACGATACCCGAACTGCAAAGCTTGGCAGAACAGTTGTCGCTGGTGAAGTCGGCAATATTTGAGAACTTTCAAAGCCTGTTGGATATGAAAAAAGATGTGCTGAAAATGACATCGAACGGGCAGCGCAGCCACACGTTTACAAGCTCTGACGGCAAGATGCGCATAGAACTTGGCGTATACCAGTTGGACAACTACCGTGACACGGTAAACGACGGCATTGCAATGGTGAAAGAGTACATTACATCGCTTGCCGAAAGCAACGAGACACGCGCCCTTGTGGATATGGTGCTAAAACTGCTGAGCAAAGACCAGAAAGGCAATCTGAAAGCCAGCCGCGTGTTGCAGCTCCGCCAGATAGCCGAAGAAGTGAACAACGAACGGTTTATCGAAGGTGTGGAGATAATAATGAACTCGTATGCGCCTACACCGTCAAAAACCTTTATCAGAGCCTTTGTAAAAGACGACAAAGGCGAATGGAAAGGAATACCGCTGAGCATAACCGATGCGGAGTAAATGCATAATTCATAATGCATAATTCATAATTAGATTTGATATGAAGAAAAACGAAAACGAGAAGGACATCATAGTGCGGATGGTGGCGGAGTACCGGAAATGGTACCAGAAACGGGTGGGCGTGCCGGTGCAATATAGCAGCCAACAGGCGTATGTGATAGAGTACAACACGATGAAAGGCATATACAATATGCTTGTGGGGTCGTACCGGGCCAAGAACCCGACACTGATACCGGGCGACAACATAGTGTTGGAGATGTGGCAGCATCTGTTGGAGTATCTCAAAGAGAAAAACAACTACTACTTTATGACCCTCGGCAGCATCCACCGCAGTTACAACACCATTGTGGCTCAAATGATGCGACACGCCGAAAAAGAAAAGTTTGCCGCCGACAAAAAGAAGGCAGACAGTATGCAAACCACAATCAGTATCATTCAAGACATGATGCAATGATAATTCATAATTCATAATTATGACAAAGGAAAACTCTCTAACTACCATCAATGCCAACACGCTCCCGGCACTGCAACTGAGCAAAGAGGAATTTCTTAAAACCTTTTCGCCAGCCAAGTGCCTTCGGGCGATGGCAAAGTACAAAACACCGGTGCAGTGCTCGCTCGCCGCCGACGTGCCCACTATTGCAGCCGTGCGCAAAACCTACGGCGAGGAGTACATATCCGGCTATATAAAGTTGTGGATAATGAACCTCTACGACTTTTTTGGCAAACAGCCTTTGAACGATATGCAGTTAGACGAGGCGGCGTTTCTCTGTATCGAAGGCCGCTACTATCTCAACCTTGCCGACATCAATGCCGTGTTTACCATCCTAAAAAAATCGGCAGCCGACATCAACCCACAAAAGATAGTAAAAGCCTTTGAAGATTACGACATCCGCCGCGCCAAAGATTTTTACAACCACACCCTCACCACCGACGTGCACCCGGACTATGGCACACGGACGGCGGATTTGAAGCGATTGAAAATTGGTGATTATAAGCCTAAAAAATAAAAAAAATGTTATATTTGCAACATAAAACTTTGACGGTATGGCTTACAACAAAAATAATTACCTATTACGAGTAAAAGAAGTTAACGAGACATACAAGAAATACGCTCTAAAAGGATATTTCAATGAGTATATCTACGCAAACTTCATAAAAGACCGTTTTCATATATCGCGCACCACCTTTTATAATTACCTAACAATTCCTTACGAAAGGCAGTTGAAACAGATACAAAAACGAGAGACAGCACAACAGTTGTCAATCTTTTAGGGTTGTTTTCAGCCGTCCTTTTTTGAGGGTGAGGGTAAATTGCTCTTTGGAAACTTCGGGATAAAGATCGTCGTCGAGTTCCGACTTATAGAGGCAGCGGAACGTGAGCAAATGGCAATAGAAAAAATCGTTTGGCTGCGGTTGCTCTTGATACAAAAGAAGTTTTCCAAAAGCCGTTCCCGGTATTTTAAGAGCATTTAAACAGCGTTTCAAAGCCGTTAAAAAATCGAAAAATCTTTCTCCGGCATCGCGGTTGGCGGCAAAATTCTCGGTGTCGTCTTCAAATTCTTGTACGGCATAGATATACACGTAGAGATAGTCGGCAGTGTAATCAATGCTATAATCGTAAAAAACGGCAGGCAGAAAAAACTCGAACTGATCGGGTGCGGTTTCTTGACTTAGGTGCACGTCGAAGGTTTCGGGAGGTTTTACACCGAGAATATTGAATTGAGCCGCGCGAGATTGTATGGCGGCATTGATTTCGTTAAATACCTTTTTCATTGATAGCAAAGTTTAGTTCGTTGGTAATAAATTCGGTTAACAGGCGTGTAAGTTCGGCACTATCGCCTAAGAACCTACGGCGAGGCATTTTCATGAGGCGGATAAAACCGCCAACTTTTTGGGTGCGTCCCTTTGCCTTGCGTGTGTGTGCCCTGACAGTTTGTCGGGCGTTGCAGCCGTCGTTGTGTATTTGGGCGTATGCTACATCGGTGCCAATGGTAACAGTGGCAGTGGTGGTGCTAACTATACGGATTGAACGTTTGAGCCGTCCTGAATCTACGAGTATAGCACCCTTTTGACGTTTTTTGCCACCGCGACGATTGCGTTTACGAGGGTCCCACGGTTCGGCTGTGGTGTCGTGCCAATTTTGACTAACAAAACGTTGTTTGGCAAAGTTGACCGCCACTGTGCCTATCTGATTGGGCAATGTGGTAAGGCATTGGCTTAATGCTTGCTCTATTTCTTTAAATGTTGCCATTGTTTTAATTCATAATGCATAATTCATAATTCATAATTGTCAACTGTCAATTAATATGACATTTCGAGGTTGCGGATGGTGCGGAGCAGCATTTGGGTAAACCACTCGTCGATGTCGGCGGCGGATTTGCCGTTGAGCCCTTGTGTGTTGCCGGCATTGATACCGCCTTTGTTGAAAGCGTCGATGTTTACAGTAATATTTTTGATTTGTTTTGCGCTGCCTGCCACTGCATCCGCGCCGCCGATGGCAGAACCACCGCCGGAACTTGTGCCGCCTGTGGTGTTGCCGTTCATTCCTAATACCTCCATGCCTTGCTCTAAAAACGACGGTTCGCTTTCGGATTCGTCGTCGGCCTTATCGGATTCGGTTTGTGATTTTTCAGGATCGATCATATTGAGGTTGGCTCGCATATCCTTTATAAAATCGAATCCTTTGGCGGCAAGTCCGCCCAACCTGGGCAATTTGCTCAACAGTTCGAGCAACTGTTGTACGGGATAGAGAATAACATCGAGCAAAGCCTTGCCAATTTGTTTGATACCTTCGATAAATCCGCCATTGGTAAACGCATCGCATATACTATCCCAATAGCGTTTGATAGTCATTACCACCTGTACTATCATACCAATAGGACCAAGAACCATAAGAAGCGCAGCACCCCAACGGTCGTAAGCCTTAACAGCGGAATACACCAAACCTACAAGTATAGCAATGGCAGCAATAATAAGTCCGATAGGGTTGGCATCCATAGCGGCATTGAGTAGCCATTGTTTAACAGTGAGCACACCAGTGGCAATGCCGTGCGCCATAGTAGCCGCCGTGGCTGCAATGGTGTTTGCCTTCATAGCGGCAAAAGCCACACCTGCGGCAATAAGAACGGGATACCATTCGGCAATAAAGTTTTTTACGCCTTTTATTGCCGGGACTATTTTGCCTGTAAGATTGGCAGCCCATTCGCCCATTTTGGTAATCACCGGCAGCATATATTGCCCCGCCTGTATAAGAAACTTTTTGATGTTGTTGGCGGCAATGCCCCATTGGTCGCGTGCGGTAAGGCTGTTGTTGTAGGCAATTTCCAAAGCATCGTCGGATTTATCAACACTCTCTAAGGTGTCTTTAAACTTTTGCACATCCTGAATCATAACGGCAAAAGCCGATGCCGATGTTTGATCAAGGCCGAGCGAAGCAAGTTTTGCAGCCTTTTGTTTGTCGGAAAGACCGTCGAGTTTGTATGCAAGGTTTTCGATAATATCACCCAACGGGCGCATATTGCCCTGTGCATCGTAGATCTGCACGCCCATAGCCTTAAAGTTGCCGAGTAGTTTCGGGTTTGAAAGACTGTTGAATGCACCGTTTAATAGCGTTGCAGCCTCCGCAGCACCCTGGCCTTGGGCAGTAAGAAACGCAAACGCACCTGCCGTTTGTTCAAGTTTTATACCTGCATTATTTGCCACAGGCACAACCTTTGGAAGATATGCGGCAATTTCGCCCATGTTGGCAGCACCCTTTTGTAGTGTACCGAAAAGAATATCGTAAACTGCGTTGATGTCGCGACCCGATGCGTTCATAACATTAACACCGGCTTTTGCAACTGTTTCGATATCAACAAAACCCGCCTTTGCCGCCTTTAATGTGGGGTCGAGAGCCGATAGTGCTTGGTCGGCATTGAGACCGGCGGATATAATTTTGTTGAATGCACCCGGAACCTCTTCTAATGGTGCCACGTTTTTAGCACCGATATTGAGCATTGTGGTGCTTAGTTTTTCGAGTTCTTGTTGACTGAGCCCGGCAGTAACATTAATTTCTGCCATACCTTTTTGCCAATCCATAGCGGCTGATGCAGCCTTTTTGATAGTGCCGCCCACAGCCAAAGCACCTTCAACGCCAAGCACAATGGGGTTAGAAGCAAGTTTTATTGCCTTGTCGAACATTGGAACGTTGTCGCGTAGTTCGTCAAATGCCTTTTTAGCGGATTTTTTAACACCATCAAGACGTGATTTGAGTTCGTCCATAGCAATGTGAACACTTGCACGGCGATATGCCTTGTCGGTAAGATAGCGTTTTACATGTGTAAATGTTTCGTCTGCGTTGCTATTGAACGAATGACACACACTTTTAAAGCGTTCTTTAACCTCGCCAAGAGTGCTTTTCATTCGTTGCGTAACAGATTGGTGGTTTTTATCGGCTCTGTTAAGTACGGCAGAATAGCGGTCGCGCAGGGCGAGTATCATTTCTATTTTGTTTTGTGCCATAGCCAAAAAATTATTCGTTATCGATCTTTTTTTCGAGACGTTCGAGCACCACGGCAAAGCGGTTGAGAGCGGCGGCGTTATCTTTAAGCGCGGCGGCATTTTCTTTGGCTGCCACGGTGCTTTCTTTGAGCGTGCCTGTGATTTCGACGTTAGACATCTGAATATACGAGATGTATTGGTCGCGGATTTTGATAGATTCAGCCACGGTTTCGCGGTTGCTCTTTTCGTTGGATTTGTACATCTTCCACATAGCATATCCCATCACGATAACCATAGCGGTGGGGAAGCCGAAGGTGGAGAAAATGTTTATGATTTCAGTGGTTTCCATTTTGTATAGTGTTTTTGTTGGTTTTCAATTTGTTGGTTTGGCTGTTGTAGAGACGCAAAATTTTGCGTCTCTACGATTGGGGCGCGGCGGGGTATTTTGCAGCCTTACAATGCGGCGAATTTTGCCTCTAAGTCTGCGACCCGTTGGTCTGTCCTTTCCTTGATTGTATCCATCATTTGCATCCATTCCTCGTCGGTGAATAGGTTCCAAGGGTAATTCCAGTGTTCTTGGTCAAACGATACGTGTTCCCGCTGGAACCACAATTGATTTTCCCGAGCTGCGTCTAAACGCCTCTTTAAATTGAGTGCCTCTTCTAATGTATCTTCTGTCATTTTTTTACGTTTTTTGTTTGTTGATTTGAAATATTGTTTTGTCCGTTTGGTTGTAGAGACGCGATTAATCGCGTCTCTACGGGTGCGTGCATCTATACGGAGCGTACACGAGGTACGCCCCTACGAGTTACACAAATGGACTTTTCTTGCCTTGCATGTAGGCGGTGTAGTACATGATTTGGTTGTCCGTTAGTTTTGAGAACCATTGTTCAAACAGGTGGCGGTACTTCTTGTGGACAGTCCTGTTGAACTCTTTTTGCAGATATTCTTTCAATTTTCCCATTTTTTTCAGTTTTTATTTGGTTTTACAAATTGGTTGTCTGCCATTCGTTGAGTTTAAGTCATCATATCAGTTAGTGTGCGATGCCCTTGCCGTTGACAAAAGCGTTGTCCGCTGCCTTCTTTCTCATTTCGAGGTCAGAGGTATCTGTCGGATAAAAAGGTATGTTGGCGGCGATTTCAGTGTCATACTCGACGCAAAGGCATACGATATGTACCGACGAGGCGGTTTTGCTGCCGAGGAGTACCTTTACCAAAAGGAACTTCTGAAACTTGAAAAGGAACTTGACAAACTTTGCAAGACATTTCCTGACAAGGTTTCCTTGTTTAGTGCTGCCATCAACGCCATCGGCGTGGTCAAGACATTCTTTAATGATTAGTTGCTCCGCTTTCTCTAACGGCGAGTTGGAAAAAGGTTCTGCCTGATGGCTCGCTTTTTCCTCGCCGTCAACAAAAAGCGTATATCGTGTCAAATTTTCCATTTTTTTTCAATTTTTATTTGTTGGTTCAAAAATTGTTTGTATATTTGCAGTGCCTTGAAAAAAGGAAGCGTGTGCTACGGCACGGCGCACCGCGGGGGTAGCATTGCTACCTTCCGCTTTTTTTGTATATTGTTGTTAATTTTCCTTTTTCATATACTACTACTTCATCCACAGCAACACCAATCCTTATGAAATCAAAAACTCTTTTTCGCAAATACCTATGCGAACAACCTTTGCTATTGTCTATAACGATTCGCGAAGACTGTTTCAATCCGTGCGACAACATTCTACCTATTTTATTTGGTGTCCACGGCTTAACAAAACCCTCGAACTCATAAAACTTGCCATTGATTCTAAGGTCGGGACATTTGTTTTTGTATTTTGTACCAATCAAGTCGCTGTAAAAATGCTTGTATTCGTCAGATTTGCAGTGCCAACGTGGCATAACCTCAACAACATTGCCCTCTTTTGCTAATGTTCGTGCAATGGTTTTGATTGCAGCGAAATCTGTTTTTTTTGATGCTTCTGCATCTTTGTAGAATATTTCCTTGCCTCCATTTTCAAATTCCCTTACTCTGATTGGTTCAATGTTTTCTCTAAACTGCGCCGCCTTTTCTTTGCACCCCTCGACATACTTGCCACATTCTCCCATACCTTTCCGACACGCCTCGCACTGAGGATTGAGCGGTGTGTCTGCCATTTTGACCCCTATGAGCGGACATTTTGCAGTGTAGCAACGGTTGATGAAATACGGATGCCCCTTCGGAAACACCACGCCTTTTTTGCCGACGTTGACCTTCCACATATCGTCCACCTTGCAAAACTTGATGGCCTCGGCGGGCGTTTCCTTGTGGTTCTTGCCGGGGAGCTGTATTACTTCGCAGCGGCATCCCCAGCCGTTGGGCGGATAGTATTTGTCCCAGAAGTCGGAGTCAACGCGCTTGATTACGCCGTTAAGCGCGGCGTGTTCTGCGCGGGTGTTGCCGTCCATCACCGCTTGGTATTGCAGGAAGGGCATCGACTTGGCGTGTTTCTCGAAGTCAGTCCAACGCGCCGCGCACTGTGCCGACGCCACCGCTTGGTTGTACTCCGTGCGCAGCCAAGTGTGGTTGTACTTGGCATTCATATGGTCAACCACTGTGCGGAACTCGTTGAAGGTGCGGATTGTTCCGTCAGGACCGATGAGGGCGTTGGTCATGTCGGAGAGGATATGAAAATTCTTGGACGCGGAAAATTTGAAGACATTCTCAGTCAGTTTTTCCAACGTCTTGAAGTCGGGCGTGTACCAATCGACATCGGCGAGCGACTTGCCGTAGCCCTTGGTGATGCCGTCTATGTACGGTTTTACGGTGGCTTGGAGTAGGTCGGGGTCGTAGGTTATGTGTTCGCCGTCGTAGATGCGCTGCGCCAATCCCATCACGATGGACTGCATTCCGGGATCGAGGTCGTCGTAAGCACCGAGGTTGGCGGACGAGCCGTCCGCACTCCAATCTGTGAGCCTGTATAGTTCGGGCAACTCGGCGTCGCTCTTCGCGGGGTTGCCTAACGAAAATTTCGGTAGAGGGACATGTCGGCAGCCAGGGATGGCTGCGCTCCAACATTTTCCCTGCGTCCGGTGATGGGAACGTTGAAGGTTTGGGCAAGCCATTTTTCGTCAACGTCGTAGCCTTGCACAATCATTTGGTTTACTATGTTCCAGTGCTCGGTTAATGACAATTCAAACGAGGCATTGAACTGAAATTTGTCGGTTTCGGGATTAAATGGGTATTTAAACCTATTTAAAAGCGGTATTAACTGACCGTTTACAACAAATGAAATCATGCGACGGTCGGACTCGGAAAGTTTGTCGTCGAGGTTGCGTTCGTGAACTTCGGATTGCGACCGGGAACTGCCGTCGTCGGTAACCATTGTGCCGCCTGTAATGGGTTTTGATATTTCGGCATTGATACGGTCTATTTGGCTGTCGTAAACCTTGTAAGCGTCACTCCCGGCAAAGGGTGTAACGTTGATGGTGGTGCCATCGGGCAGAACTGCGCGGGCAGACTCGCCAAGTTCGGCAAGCATAGTGTCTAATTGGCGGATGTCGGCAGGCGAAGTTTGCGAAGTGGTGGCTGTGATGAGCGGCATACCAAAACGCTCGGTAAACTCAGCCCACGACTGTTGGGCGTTTCGTTTCCAAATCAATTGACCGCAGAGATCTGCCATAAGTCCGAGGTCGGATGGCTTGCCAACTTTGATCAACGTGTTTTGATACTCCTTTGCATTAAAGTTGATGCCCTTGTTGTCGCTAATATCGCGCTGCACAATACCAAGAGTGCCTACCACATTGCGGCGCGGTATCACTTCAAAAGTCAGGTTTTTGGGGTCGGTAAGTTCTATAAGGGTAAACCCTTTGAAAATACTGTCTAAGGCATAATCCAAAAAGATGAAAAACCATTCGCCGGAAAAGAAATCGGTTTTTTCTTGGTTTACTTCTCCGTTTTTTTTGTCGATTATGGAAAAGCCATAACCCGAAGTTGCGGTTTTTCGGAGTTCTTTTTGTGCCAAGTAATGACCATCGCTGTCAAGATTGTCGTAAAGGTCTTGCAACGGGTATGAACGCGGATTAATAGGCGACTGTGCAAGGACAAGGGCATTGCGCCATTTTTGGATGTCGGCTCTTGTTTGGTCTTTGAAGCCTGCAATTATATGTTCAAAAATACTCTGTTTCATGGCTTTAAAAATTCATAATGCATAATTCATAATGCATAATTGGTTAATACTTGTAATTGTTTGGGGCGTATTTGGATTTGATGACAATGCGACCTTGGTATTCGTCGGGAGGCAGTTGCGGAAGTGCAGACTGCATTTTGCCCGATCCAACATCTTTGAGCCAATCAAGAGCATCTTGGTAACGAGTGGCGCGGTATTCGGGAATTTTGCGCGGAGCACGTTTTGCCCAAAGGTGATAAAGAAGAATGTCGATGGTGATCATTACAATAAAATGGTCGCGCTGGTTGTCGGTGGCTGCAAAGATGGTGGCACAGTCGTATTTGCCGCCAATGTATTGAGTGATTTGGTCGGTGGCCATACGCTCAGCAAGTGCGATGGCTGACTGTTCGTCGCTGCCGTCGAGCAAGGATAAGATTTCTTGCCTTACCTGTACGTCAAAATCGTTTTCTGTTAAGAATTTCATATTAGTACCAATGTTTACGTTGCTCCTTGCGGCTGTGCATCACCACAGGGAACGAGTTGATTTTATACATTCTATTGAGTTGCCAAATGGCAGATTCTACGGCATCGGGAGCATCGTCGTGGGCTCGGCTGCCCTTTTGAAACGATAGCATTTGGTCGATAAGCACAATGGTGCCGGGTTCGTCTTGTATCTTGTCGGAGATGATAACAAGACCGCGTTCCCAAAGTGGCTGCATAGCCTCTATACGGGCAAACTTATCGCCTTTTTGTCGTTTGTCGCCAATGATAGGTATTTGAAAGCCAACGGCAGCACCCTCTTTTTTAAACTCGTCTAACAAGAGGTCTTGCATAAAGTTGGCTTCCATCATAAAGCGGACATTTACACCGCGTGTCATTTTGTGTATGATGTAATGCCATTTTACCATTTCGGACACTGAGGTTTGAGCGGCAAACACCTTTAATATATGGTAGAAACCATCTTTGGTGATACCCACAAGTGCAGTGGCCTTATAGTCGGCAGTGGCAGACGATTTAAAAGAAGGGTCGGTGTAGCACACAATTGCTTTGTATTGTGATAGGCGAAGTGTAGGCCCAAAAATTATGTCGGATTTGCGGAACACCGAGCCTTCTATAATGGGGTTGTTCATATATTCTTTTTGGTACGATCGGAAGCCCATGAACTGTTGACGCTCTTTGATTTTTTCGGGAGTCCACAGTTCAGGCCACGATGGGCGACCTTTGCTGTCGGTGATGTTTACCTTTGACACTGTTACGCTCTCGGTATCCATCATATTTTTGAGTACAGAGTTTTTGGCAATGAGGTTGCCCACCATAATAAATCGACCGCCATTGGCACCGAAACAACCAAAGAGAGCCTCTTTTACCCAATTGGTAAGGTCGGAAACTCGTTTTTCGTTGCGGCACAGTTCGTCGTCGTCGAGGTCGTCGATAACAATATAATCGGGACGGTTGCTTCGATAGCGCAAGCCGCGAGGACTTTGACCGCGACCAAGGGCAAAGAAAGCAATGCCGTCGGAGGTAACAAACTGTCCGTCTTGCCAATCACCGGCATTGTATTTAGAGCCAAAATCGTAGATATAGCGGTTGTTGAATTGGAGCTCTGCCTGTAAGTCGCCAAGAAGAGTGCAGGCATTGTCTTCGGATTTGCCCACAAGCACCATAACATTGAGTTGTCGGCGGTCTTGAATCATTAGCCACATAGGGATAATAATATCCATGTAAGTGGATTTGGCGTGTCCGCGCGGCCATTGAAACACGGCACGAAAGTCGGCATGGGCAAGAACCTTGTGCGCTGCCTGTATGTGAAATTTGGCAGGCGGGATTGTTTTGCCCGAAGCATTGTCGGTGCAATAGTGGGGGAAATAGTAAGATACAAAGAAAGCAAAATCGGATTTTGCCTTACGTATACGCGCAAGTTTTTCTGCCGTATCTTCGGATGTGTTAACCGTAGACATAGCATTGATATTGTCGCCCAATATCTTCCATCGCTTAAATGCTGCCTTTGTGTTTTCCATAATTGTTAGTTGATTGCAGTTGTAGACATTTGTTCGTTGATAAACTTGTCTTGATAGTGGTAAGTTTTTTTGAGGAAGTCGGCATCAAGGTCGGTGTCGATTTCGGCGCGTTTGGCAAGCCAACTTTGATAAGCGGTAAACACTTCAATAATGGTGACGACGTTGGTTTGCTTGTCGAGTTTAGAGATAGAATTTGCCACCATAGCCACATCTTGCGGTCGCCATTCGCCCTGAGAGATTTTCTTGTCTAATTCCTGCAACATTTTGAGTACAAGTTGCGGACGGGTGATGGTTCGGGCGGCACGTTCTTCTTGCCAATTGTATTTTTGCGCCCATTTGCCTATTGAGTTGGCAGACACCTCAATCTTATCTGCAATATCCTTGATGGGCATACCTTGCAAGAATAGGATTTTGGCGAGCGATTGTTTTTGTTCACGTTCTACTGTTTTCATTTTTATTGGTTTTTGTACAAAAGTATCTTATAAGAGAGCCTACTGCCAAAAAAACGTGCAAGGGTTGTATTGAACCGTCCGAGCGTTGTACAGATATTTGTAGAAGGGATTTTTCGCTGTTACATTTGCAAACAATCAACACAAAAAACACATAAAAATGACAGTAGTACTTTGCGACAGCGAAACAGTAAACAGTTACGGATTTAAGACCGATGTAAAAGGCATTGACCTTACACGGTTTGAGAAAAACCCCGTAATGCTCTACAACCACGACCCCGAAAAAGTGATAGGCCGATGGGAAAACATTTCAGTAACCGACACCCTAACAGGACACACCATATTGATAGCCGAGCCGGTGTTTGACACCGACGATCCGTTTGCCGCCGAAATAGAGCGAAAGGTAAACGAGGGTTTTATCAAAGGATGCTCAATGGGAATGATGGTGAAAGAAGTTTCACGAATCGACGGCGTAGACATAGCCACCAAAAGCGTATTGTTGGAAGCCTCGATTGTAAGCATACCCGCCGACGAAAATGCCCTTGTGGTATACGCCGACGAAACCAAGAAACAAAAACTCAGTATCAACGAATTTAACAAACTCTTTTACAACATGGAAAACCAAGAAATTGAATTAAGCCAACGCAACGTAGAGTTGCAGGCACAGATTGACCAAAAAGACGAGCAAATAAAGGCTCTTACTACTCAAATTGACCAACTTAAATGCGAACTTGCCGAACGCGACTATCACGAGGCAGAAGCATTTGTAGACAAAGCCATTGCCGACGGCAAAATTACCGGCGAGGTAAAAGACGAGGCAATGAGTTTTTACCTCTCGTTTCCGAAGGAGACAGAAAAATTGTTTGGTGCTATCAAAGCACAGAGCGGCACGGAGGGTATTGAAACCCCAACACAGAGTCTCTCGGCACAAATCAATACCGCTACACCCATTGCGCAAACTTGGGACGAGTTAGACCACATTCCCGGTGCGCTGCGCAAACTCAAAGACGAAAACATTGAAGAGTTTAAACGTCTTTACCGCGACAAATTCCACTGTGAGTGGACACGGTTTTAATGCAGAATGCATAATGCATAATTCATAATCCTTAATTAGTAATTTAATAATCTTTTAAATATAGAAAATCATGGCATTAAACAAAGAAATTTGGGCAAACGACATTCAAACATTACTCTTGCCCGACAACAGTTTTATCACCAAAGGCACCGACTATTCAGTTTTTGCCGACAACAACAAAATACACATTCCCGTAGAGGCAGGTGAAGTAAACACCGAAAAAGACCGTTCGGTATTGCCCGGCACAGTGGCACAAAGCAACGACACCGAAAAGGTGATTACTATGCACCACTACACTACCGACCCTGTAAGTGTATTCAATCCCGAAGATGTGGAACTTAGTTACGACAAACGTCAGGTAATTACCAAAAAGATTGCCGACAGCCTCAACAAAAAGATGGCAGAAAGCGCATTGGAGGCACTTTTGACAATTGGCGCACAAAACGGCACGGCAAGCACTTCGATTGTTACCGTATTGCGCAACGTGGCAAAAACCTTTGACCAAGGCGACTATCCCGAAGAGGATCGCTTCGTATTGCTCAACGCCGAGTCGTACTCAAAATTGCTCAAAGAACTCACCGACGCACAAACCAACGCATTTTTGGCAGTTGCCGATGCAAAGAGCGGCGTAATAGGTCAGATCTTTGGTCTCAACATCCTCAAACGTTCATCATTTGGCAGCAACAGCACCGCTGTGGCAGTGGCTTGGCACAAACGCGACTATATGTTTGCACTTGCACCTGTGCAAACCTACACAAGCGAAGGCGACCCCACATTCTACGGCACAGTGCTTTCGGCAAGTGCACGATTTGGTTGCTACGTGCCTGAGGCTACACAACCCGCTACCGGCGACTAATGCACAATGCATAATTTATAATGCATAATTTATAATCATAATCAGTAATTAATTATGGCATCACTAAAAGGAGTAAACATAAAGCGCGGCACCATAGGTGCAAGCGTAATCGACAACAAGGACGCGGTGTGCGGCTTGCTATCGTGTGGAACGGTGGTGGCTGCCAACCCCGACAAAGGCATTACAGGTGTAGAGTTTAATACAACCTATCGTCTTACCTGTATGGCCGACCTTGAAACGCTCGGCATTACCGAGAGTTACGACCAGAAATTTAGCATTTACCGCCACGTAAGCGAGTTTTACCGTATTGCAGGCGAAGGCAATGTGCTTTACCTACGAATTTACAGCGGCACAATGTCGCAGGCATTTCCACAGGCAAAACAAATGGTTGCCGATGCCGATGGCGAAATACGCATACTCGCTATTGCAGGCGCAGAATCAGAAAGCAACGTTACATCCACCAACGGATTGCCCAAACAGGTGTACGATTCGATACCTTTAGCACAAGAGTTTTACGATTGGACATTTGAAACCTTCCGTCCGTGTCAGGTAATTTTGGAAGGATACCGATTTAGTGCACAGTCGGCAAGCAAAGCCGCCGACCTTCGCAACCTGAAACTTACAGGCAACGTGGTGTTGGAAGCATTTAAAGTATCGGTGTGCATAGGTCAAGACTATGCCGCGGTAGACAATCTTGCAGCCGACGATGCACGCCGCTATCGTGCCGATATTGGCACAATGCTCGGATCACTTGCTTATCGACAGGTAAACGGCAACATTGGCGAAGTGTCGGGCGGATGTCTTACCAACGCTGCCAAAGGCGTATGGCTCAAAGCCGGACTAAGCAACCATCAAGAGATTGCAGTATGGGACCCGCAGTTGGAACAATTAGACGAAAAAGGCTACATCTTCGGCATTCATTACGCCGGAATGTCAGGTTTCTTTTGGAACAACGACTACACCTGTACACCCGTAGTGCAAGACAAAGACGGTTACTTCAACGAGTACACAATTTCGTATGGCAGAGTATTAGACAAAGCCGTGCGCGACCTCAGAACCGCACTTTTGCCCTACGTAAAAAGTAGCATTTCAGTAGACCCCGACACCGGCAAACTACCCAAAGCCACGGCAGCATACTTTGAGGCTGTGGGCGACCAAGTGTTTGAACGTATGGTAGCCGCCGGAATAATCACCGCCGGCAAAACCACAGTAAACGCCGACAGCAACCTATTGGTGTCGCCGCGCGAGTTGGAAGTATCGTTTGTGATAGTGCCCACCGGCTGTATCGAAGAGATCAAAGGAACAATCAACCTTAAAACTAACCTCTAATTCGTAATAGATATGATTATAGTTAAAAACGGACAAACCATAGGCGCAGGCGATGTGCAGATTTCGGTATTTGGCGACCTCAATATGGAAGTTACCAAACTATCGTATGGCGTAAAACAGAGCCACAAAAGCAACTATTCGCTTGGCAGTGTAAACCCTACGAGTTACAGCGTAGGCAAAAAAGAGTATTCGTGTACGCTTGGACTAAGGTTTAGTAGTATTACAAGCCTTGAAAAAGCGGCAGGCGGTTCGCTCTTAGACATCAAGCCTTTTAACATTATTGCCACATACGTAAACGAGGAAAACGAGATTGTAACCGACCGTATGTTGGTGAAATTTGCCGACCAAGGTCGCGAAATCACCACCGACAGCGAAGACGTTACACGCGAGTTTGAAATGTTTTGCCTTGGCATTGAATTTAACAAGTAAATTGAAAATTGAAAATTCACAATTAATAAGATGGAAAAGACAGAATTAAAAGACGGCATCACCCCTGAGATGGTGAAAGCCATGAAAGAACGCTACGGCGACGACAAAGTAAAGATAGCATCATTGCCCAAAGACGAGGATGCCACCGAGTTCTTAGACGTATTGGTGCGAGTTCCCGACCGCAAGACACAAGGCGAGTTTGAAAAATGGCTCGACAAAAGTCCCGACAAAGCCAAAGAGATTCTCGTGAACGCCTGTGTGCTCACCTCAAAAGAGCAAGTTAAAGCCGACGACGGATTGTTTGCCGGTGCTATCGACGCACTTAGCAAATTGCTTGTAGTAAGAACCGCTATCATAAAAAACTGTTAACGACCTGCCCGAAAATCGACGGCGGGGAATATCCAACGTTAACCGACGAAATACGCAAAGGCAACGCCCTAATGTCGCTCTACTTTCATATACCGTTTCCGGAAAATCTTCCGGACGGTGTGTGGGTAGAAAAATTCAGGCAGATAGAATGGCTTGCCGACAAAGGACTATTAGGCGCAAAACAGCCGCAGACAGAGTATAATGCATAATTCACAATTCATAATGCATAATTGAGATGATTACAATTGATTTAAACGAACGTTACAAAAAAGCCTTTGGTTATGTGGCAAAGGTGTCGGCAGAGGGTTTTACCAACAAAGTGGTAAGGCACAACACCGAACAGGCAGCGCATCACCTTGCGGCAAATGTGATTCATACTCAAATAGACAAAGGTCTGTTGGCAATAAGTCAGGCAAAAGGTAATTCAGTTAATAAAAGTTTCAACGGCAAGGTAGAAGTGATGGTTTATGCCGGCGACTATACCTTTGCCGACCTGAAACTAAAATCTGCCAACGACGGCAAGGTGTACGAGTTCAGAAACAGCCTGTTAACCGATGGCGAAAACGGTGTATTTGCGGCAAGTCCGATGTTGAAGTTTACTCGCGACAAGCATATAACCACCACAGTGGTGGCTGGTAGCGACAATGTTGTAGTGGAAGATTTCGGATTAGGTCAGTGGGAAATAACAGTAGATGGTTTATTGATTGACTTAGATACGCACCAATATCCAAGCGCAAAAGTACAGACATTTAGGCAGATGTTTGAAACGCCGGATATTTTTGAAGTACTGGAATGTCAGCCGATGTTAGATTTGGGTATTACGGCGTTGTATTTCAACAAAGTAATGAACCTTTCTGTGGTTGAAGATTACCCCGATACGGTAATGTACCAATTAAAGGCGTACAGCATACAGCCGCCGGAGTTTACAATGGATAGTTAGAACCGCCTGATGCTCGGATATTCTTTTACTACTTTCACCTCAATATCGGCAAATTCCTTGACGATTCTAACGGTAAAGTCAGGATAAGAATCCACTTCCTTAAATTCGAGGAAACCGGGATATTGGTCAACCAACTTAATCTCAATATCGGGAATGCGGTTGGTAACGACCTTGACATCAAAATCGGCATAAGAATCAACGATTTTGAATGTACCCGAAAGTTTGACGGTTTTGCCGGAAGATTTTTTTGTAATAGTGCCGGCATCCTTGTCGAGAATGACATTTCCGAGGTCGATTTTTTGGGCGGTCGCGCTGATGGCGAACAATACGGTGGCAAACAGAGCCGATAAAACGAACTTTTTCATAGTGTTTAAACGGTATTAAAAGGTTATTAACTACGGTGTAAATATACAAAAAATGTACTATTCTGCAAAAGCCGAGGCAACAATCGGCAAAATAAAAATAGAAGGCATAACAGAAGCCGAGTTTGAAAGTAGCGTAGACGAAATTGGCGGCACTGCCAAAATAACGTTGCCACGCCGCTTTATCAACAAAAACGGCAAAGCACTGTTAGATCTTATTCACACCGGCGACCGCGTAACCTTGAAACTTGGATACAATGGAAAACTT
Source organism: Bacteroidales bacterium (assembly GCA_017394445.1). Lineage (GTDB taxonomy): Bacteria > Bacteroidota > Bacteroidia > Bacteroidales > UBA3824 > UBA3824. The sequence continues at coordinate 20,640 of JAFPYT010000021.1, forward strand.
GAAACCGAGTTTACCGGCTATCTTGCCCACATCGGCGACGGTACTCCGCTTGTATTGGAATGCGACGACGATTGGTACAAGTTTAAAAAGGCGGCACATATAACCAAAAGTTACACAAGTGTAAGCCTTAAAACACTATTGCAAGACCTTTGTCCCGGATATGCAGTTGAGTGCGTAGACTTCACCTTTTCGGGCGGATACATTATCAAAGACGTTACGCCATACACAGTAATCAAAAAGATAAAAGAAGAGGTTGGGTTCTGTGCCAAGTTAGACGAGCAAAACAAACAAATATCTTGCTTTTGGCCATTCGATTTTAAAGGGTTTGCAAAACACACCTACGTATTTGGCACAAGAAACGGCACACTGTTGAAAGAGTTGCGCGACAAACGTCTTGCACCCAACATTGCATCTTGCGCACTTAAATTTATACGCAAAGAAGACCGAAAACTGCAAATAACAGGCAAGGCAAAACAGAAAAAAGGCAAGCCGATAACCGCAGTGGTAGGTTGTATGGAAGCCGATGCCGAAAAACGCACAATGAACTTTGGTTCGGACGTAACATCAGAGGCAGAACTCAAAAAGCGCATCCAAACCGAACTTGAAAACAAAAGTTTCGACGGTTACGAGGGCACAATCACAGGCTTTGGCACACCACAAACAAAACCCGGCGACACACTAAAACTTGTAGACCGCGAGAACCCGGAACGCGAAGGCGAATACCTTATTAAAAAGGTGAAAGTAAAATACTCGCAAAGCGGATTTAGACGAGAAAACGAACTTAGTTATAAAATGCATAATTCATAAAGCATAATTCATAATTGAAATGGCAGCGGGAGATATACTTGTAAAATTGATAGAGGAAGTATTAGCCAACTACGGCAACGATGGCTTTATATGTGGCGAGGTGGTAAAGGTAGACAAAAAGAGCCTCACCTGCGACATTAAGTTAGACGAAAATCTTACACTGCCGGGTTGCCGACTTAATGCCGTGGAAATGCCAAATAGCACAAACCACGTAACGGTATTCCCAAAGATTGGCAGTTATGTAAGCGGCATTGCCACTGCCGACCTTCGCGATGTGCTTATTGTAAGCATTAGCGAGGTAGAAAGCGTTGAAATCAAAGCCGACAAGGTAATAATCAACGACCTTAAAACGCAATTGAATAAGATGAGCGCACGTATCGACGGCATTATTGATGCGCTTAAAAATTGCGGTTCAGACGCCTATGGAGGCGCACTGCAAGCAAATATTAAAAGGGCATTAGATCAATTAACCGACAAAGAAAACTTTAACACCTTGTTTGATTATGAAAGCAATCAGTCTTGACACCAACTACGACCTGCAAACAGAAAACGGCACACTGCTACTTGCCGACACGCAGGAACAGAACGCCGCGCTGATAGTCAACACCGAAAAAGGCGAATGGAAAGAACATCCGCAAATGGGCGCAGGTCTCAGGCACTTGATTAAAACGCAAAACACCGACCGCGAGATAATACGTCAAGTGTCGGTGGCACTAACATTCGACGGTATCAATGCCGCCGTAACAATCGAAAACGGAAAACTGAATATATCACTATGAACATAACAGCGGCAGACAGGCAAACACTTTTGGACATTGCATTGCAACAATACGGCAATGCAGAGGCGGCAATGGACCTTGCCATTGCCAACGATAAAAGCATATCGCAAGACATATCGGCAGGCGAATCTATAACCCTGCCCGAAACGTTGCAAAACCGCCGCATGGTAAAATATTACGACATAAACTCAATTATGCCCGCCACTGCAATAAGCCCAAGCACAATAGTAAATGGCGGCATCAACTATATGGGCATTGAAATCGACTTTATAGTATCATAACTATGGCACGCACAGTAGACGAAATAAAAGAACAAATGGCAGAGCGTTGGATGCACAACGCCGACCTTAAAGAGTTGTACGGATGGGAACTTGACGAAAATAACGAACCTCCCGCCTTCAATGCCTATTACTCAAAAGCGAGTATCGAAAACATCTTGCTCTACATAGTGGCATATTGCGGCTATGTTATAGAGGTGATAACCGACAACATAAAGGCAGAAATTGAGGCAGAAATAGCCACCAAAGTACCCGGCAGTCTTCAATGGTATGTAACCAAAATCAAAGAGTTTGTATTTATGCCATCGCTCAGTGTAGACGACCGCGACAAAGTGGTATTCGACGGCAATACAGGTGAATACATTATCGACAATACTCTAAACGACGATGCTCTAACAAAAGCCCGATTGGTAAAACACGCCGTTGCCATCGACGACAATGTAGACAGTGTGCTACTGTTAAAAGTGGCAGGCGAAAACGAAGCCAAAGCACTGGTGCCGCTGTCAGAACCGCAAGCCGAAGCCTTAAACAACTACATATCACGAATAAAATACGCCGGTGTAAAAACAAAACTGATCAACGAACCCGGCGACCTGTTTAACTGCGAGGTGGATATATGGTACGATGCTCTATACACCGAAAGCGAAGTAAAAACCGCTTGCGAAAAAGCCATCGGTACATATATCAAGAGTCTGCCGTTTAATGGCGAATACTCAAATATGGCACTTGTGGATAGTTTGCAAGGAGTAAAAGGCGTAAAAGTGGCAGAACTAACCAAAGCCGGTTACATAATACCAAACGACGGTCGCGAGGAAAGCATTGATGCCAAAGTGCGACCATACGCAGGATATTTTAACGTTGGCACACTCACATTAAAAATGCACTGTTATGAATAATGCCATTTTGAGAATCGATTTTGGACGTTTGGCTGTGATGCTCTTGCCCGAAATGCTACGCCCACCGCGCATAATAGCATTGTTGGGTATATTGGTAAAACCATTTGCGGCATTGCTAACAACGCTTACCGATTTTCGCACCGACAAACTACAACGACTAAAATACAACGGACAGGTGTGTAAGTTGGAATATTGTCTAAACTATCGATTTGGAAGTCGCGACAACATCAACGATTTAACCTATCCAAAGCGAATCCGCATATTAGACGGCACCGACAGCGACGGCAAACCATACATAATATATTGTCGCGAGGTAAACGCAGTATACGATAAGCCTAAACAGCGAGGCGAGCGCAACCAAATAATACTCAATCGTAGAAGTGTCAACAATCAACGGTTTTACAACTTTATTGTGGAATGTCCGCGCGAATACCTCAGCGACAAACGTGGCGAAAATATCGAGAAAGAGTTTGCCGCCGTGGTAAACACCTACAAAACACAGGGCAAAACTTGGGAACTTAGAATTATTTAATGCACAATTCATAATTCACAATTCATAATTGAACCAATGGAAAAAGACTTTTCAAAACATACGGTCTACGGCAATTTTTGCAGTATGGACAATCGGGCATTCCCGATCGATTGCGAAACCCTTGCCGCATTGCAGTCGAACGCCAAAAAGATGGCAGCCTCGGCACTGATAGCGGGATGCAGTAGATTAATACTAACAGGTTGTAAGGTATCGGGAAGTAAACGCACCGAGGGGTATGTATTTATTGTCAACGCCGATAATCCTCTCACCGGCGAAGTAATCTACCACCCCGAACAAACCAAAGCCGATTATTGCTACATCAAAGAAGATCCAGTGCTTGTAGAAGCCGATGGAAAGAAATATCCCGAAGCCTACGACATCCGCTACATTGTAGACGGCAGAATCGACGGCGCATGGGCATGGTCATCGTTTACTAACATTGCAGACATAAGTAATGCAGCGTTAAAAGAGGGGTTAACAGGCGTTAAAAACGATTTAAACACCAAAGACTCTGCACTTCGTACACTGATTACGCAGAAAGAAACTACACTCAATAATACTATCAAGACAAAAGAATCTGCGCTGAATACTCTTATTGAACAAAAAACTACATCAAGTTCGGTTGCTTTTGTGCGTGGAATGATAATGATGTGGAGTGGTTCTGTACCACCATCAGGATGGGCATTGTGCGATGGTAGTAATGGGACACCAAATCTTGTCGGGAGGTTTATTCTTGGTGGTACATCCAAAGGACCTTACTCAGATAACACGACAACCAATGGCAAACTTACCTCCGACAACAAAAAACTTTCTGTGGATAATCTACCACCTCACAACCATAATATATCTATTGCTTGGGGAGGCGAACATACACATTCTTATAAAGATACTCAATACTCTTTCGGGGAAGGTAAAGCCAAAGGTAATGATGCAAAAAAACTTCGCGACGCCACAAAAAGTGAGTCCTATCGAACAACATCTTCTGCAGGTTATCACGGTCATACTGCCACGTGCTCCGATACAGGTAATGGCACTGTCTTTAATGTAACAACGCAAGTACCCTACTACACACTTGCCTTTATAATGAAACTTTAATAATTCACCTTATAATATATAACAACTATGACAGGAACAAAAAAAGACAGGGAAGCCCTTAAAAACAGATACCGCAAGGGCATGTATCCCACCGAAAACGACTTTGCCGACGTATTTGAAAGTTACGTCCACAAAGACGACGACATTCCAATGTCGAAAGTAGTGATTACCGACGGCGACGGTAAACCAACCACACTCAGCGGCGAAATCGACAAAAAGGCCGACAAGACCACTTTGCAAACATTTATCGACGAAATCGAAACCATCTTGCAAGTGGTGCGCAACGACAAAAACCAAATTGCCTCAACCGCCATCGACAATTTGCCTTCTCGAATCCAAGCCGCCGAAGACGACATCGACACCGCCGAAGACAACATTTCCGGACACGAAATACGCATTGCAACTCTCGAAAGTTCAAAAACTGACTACGAAGCATTCAAAGAGCGTGTCCGTGCCTTTTTGGAAGATGCCGATGCCTCCGATGCTACCATCAATCGTTGGCACGAAATTGAAACCTTTTTGCAAGGCATCACCGACACCGAAACTCTCACCGGCTTACTCAACGACCTCAAAAACGAAATCCTCGCCGCCATCCCCTCTCCCCAATCCGGCAACTTCATTGAGTACACCACCGACCTCGACGCCATCACCGACGCACCCAACGGCAAAATCATGCAATACTGGGGTCAAAGCAACGACAAGTACAAAAGAGGACAGTTTTATGAGAGGGTGGAAGGTGGGACTAATGTCCAAATCGGCGATTTAGTCGTAACTATTCAGGAATTTGCTTCCGCAACTGACAATGCAAATCTTTCTGTCGGCTCGATTCTCGTCCCCACACAAGAAACCGTAACTATGTATGGAAATTACGACAATCCAACTGAGTTTACCGACACAGAAATCCCTGAGGTTGGTCACAAGATTTTCAGTGTGTGCTATCAAATTTGGAACCCTAAAACCATTTCAGAAGTTTCAGGCGGAAAACCTCCATACGCTATAAAATGCACCGACAATTACAGAAATGTTTGGGTTGGCAACCCCACTCAATTTGAAATATTCATCGACCCGATTACTAACGAACGCTATTTGAATCGTAACTCAATTAGGTATAGCGCAATAGGAGACAACGAATTTGAAGACGATGGGAACAATCGATACGTTTTTATCAAAGAGTCAGATTATTCTGCCGTTAGTGTCAAAAAATTTTCTTTCGCCCCATCAACGCAGAATATTGAAACTTCCTCTTGGCAACACATTCACGTAGACGAAGTAATTGACTAAACAATTCTCAAGCTAAACAAAAAAGGCGACTATCAAATGATAATCGCCTTTTTTTGTAGGACTGTGATATGCTTAATGATAATATAAACCTTGTTTACCGGCTATTTGTCAACATAATATACAAACCGACATTTTGTAATAAAAACACATCCGATTTTGTAACCCTTCCCATTACAAAATCAGATTACAATGTAGACGATATTTGATTTTGCGGTTAATAGCATAATCTACTGTTTTGGTATTTGTGGCTTTATAGAGTATTCCGGAGAGTATATGAAGACATACTGTTTGGTAATTAAACTCGTCGGTTAAACCTTTTCTCCCTCCCAAAAAGTCAAGAGAAGAGTAGGTCCAATTATCGCTTGAACAAACTTTTGACCACGTATCGCCTTTACATTTATATGGCGCTCGCATGGTTAATAAATGTTTGATGGTAACATCATATATTGTTTTTTCTCCGCGTTTTACTTTATAGTCAGGGAAATAATCTAATATTTTATCATCAACACTGTTGATTTCACCTTTGTTGATGGCTATGCCAATGAGTAATGCCGTAATGCTTTTGGTGGCTGACATTATGTGAACACAATCGTCTTCTTTGTAATTGTTCAAAGTATCTGAATATACTTTTTTGTTATCTTTGTATGCAACTACTTGACATATATTAGGTTGCTGTTGTGCGATGAGGTTGTGCAATTCTATTTTATTCATAAATCACTAGTTTTTCTAATGATTCAAAGATAATATTTATCCAAATATTAGTTGTCTAAATCTGCATTTTTTTTGCAGATTTAGACAACCTATCTGAGATTACCTGTCTAAATCTGCATTTTTTTTGCAGATTTAGACAACCTATTTTTGTATGTTGTTGAAAATCAAATGAATATTTGTGTGTGTCTTGCCTAAAAATTATGCCAATCGGTGATGCTAAGTTCTTCATCTATAACGCCGTATGCGCCGCACAAGATTTCGTTGTCAAAATTGTCGGAGCATTGAAACGATATTTCGCCGTCGTCGAGAGTGAGATACTCGGGAATGACGCCGGCAATAAAACGGTCGAAATTAAACATAGGAAAGAACGATCGTAGAAGGCTCTCCACGTGACCCTTGGGCACAGTGCCGTCGTTGGGCGCTTCAAGGTAGGGGGCAAGAGTGTTGAGTCCGTCACGTACAGGATTGTAAATCTCGGCAATGTCCTCCTCGTTGCCATAGCGCAGGTTCTCTTCTATGAACAGTTCGTCGATAATCATAAAGTTGATTTCGGCGTCGTTCATATCGGTGAAGGCGTAGAGCAGGAATGTGCCGTTGATGTTGGCGATGTTTTTTTCTATCTTGCGGACAAGTTTGTTGAAATAGCGGTTGAGAAACTCGATAATCTCATCGTCGGTGCAGTCCCCGTCGAGATTGTCGGTGATGATATCCCATTCTCTGATATCTTCTAATGTGTCGGTGATTTCAATCTTTGCGCTTGTAAAGTTGCCGATATAGCCGAGGTTGATGTTTCCCGATACCTTTAATTCGCCATCTTGCTGATAGATTTTGATTTTTGACTTGGTTTTGCTTTTGTCGGCTGACTGTTCAAAGCCCTTTAAATTCAGGTCGACGCCATACTCCGGCCCTAACTCTTCGCAAAGAAGGTTGTAAGCCTTTTTGGCCTTGGCCTTGAACTCGGTGATTTGCGATTTGTTCCACAGCAGTTTTCCGTTGGCATTCTCATAGTCGAAAGCCGTCTGGTAAGCGTCGGTAAGTTCGTCGAGCGAGTCTTTTAAAGGTTGAGAGATAGGCAGATCCCAAGTTCCGATAGGATCGCTTTTGAATTTTTCTTTGGCATCCTCGTTGGCGCTCCAAACGCAAACGGCATTGCCCCACTCAAACATAAATTCCAGCTTGTATTTTGGACTGGACTGAGGTGTAGATGATTTTTTTGCCATATTAATAG
>JAFPYT010000217.1 GCA_017394445.1 Bacteroidales bacterium
ACCTTTTTGGCGTTGGGAGCGTATACGTTGAAAGTTGCCGAGCGAAGTTTAGCCTTGCTGTTGTCGCGAACCATCTTGTTTTGCTCACGGTCGAAATAAAAATTCATAACGTGCATAACAGGCGACACCAAATTGTTTGCCCTCGGATTTGAGTTATCTTTGGGTGTAATGCCCTGCAATTGAAGCATTTTGAAGGCATAACGGCGACCGAGAATCCTGTAACCTTCGGCGGTAAAATGCAGTTGGTCGAAGTTTTCGGGGCAGGCGCTCGAACTAATTGCGTGAGCGTTTTTGATAACCTCGGGCAGACGGTTGATAATCGGATTATGGGCAGCGCAAACACCTCCACGGTCGCTGTTTACCACCTCGCCGGCAAGCAAAGGCACTTGGTCGGGATTAAGGTTGAGGTCTTTCATCAGGTTGTCGTACACATTTTTAACCATTCCGAGCCAAGCCTCATCGCCAGTGTTTGATTCGCCCTGATGAAGCAGTATGCCCTTGATAACTCCCTTTTTCTGAGCGATTTTTGCCATATCCACAAGGCGTTGGTAAGGATTATTGTTGTATGCTGCAAGCATCGGCACCATCCAATCGGGACAAACTTTGCAATAAGCCTCGATGCTATCTTTCATAAACGCCTGAATTTTGCAGCCGCCAATTGCAACGTTTATTACGCAGATATTCACGTTTTTAGGAAGGTTTTCCACCATTGTGCGGCCAAAATAGTCAACGGGAGTAAGTCCTGTGTTTTCGCGGCAGAGAGGCGGCACGGCGGGGTAAGTTTTGCCCATTTTTCTGCCCATTTTTGGAAAATCTACCGCAGCCATCATTTGATAGCGTGGGTCGATATTCTGACGGTCGATTTCTTCAATTTGGGCATTGCCCTCCATATTCGATTGTCCGAAACATAAATATACCTGAGTTTCAGGTTTTTGCGCCATTGCCGAAAACATCGTTGCCGCAGCGCAGAATGTTAATAAAAATCTTTTCATCTTTTTGGTATGTGTTAAAAAAATTGTGGTGTAAAGGTAGAAAAATAATTGCACACGTTGTATTACTTTTGTAGTTTTGCAAAAAAAATATGAGTTCATGAATTGAATTATGAATCAACAAAATAATAACATAGCATATTTTGTAGCCTTTTGCATTGAGCAATACAAACACACTCATAATATTAGTGGGCGCGAGGCTATGCGTTTGTTAGACAACTATGGCGTTTTGGATTATTTGGCAGAAAACTACGAAATACTTCATACTCAAAGTCGTCAATGGATTTTGGAAGATATCGACGAGTTTATTAACATAAGGAAAAAACATTATGAAACTGTATCACGGTAGTTTACAGATAGTTGAAAAACCAGAAATTCGTATTCCTGAAAGAACGCTCGATTATGGCAGTGGATTTTATACCACCACTTCGTTTTCACAAGCCGAATCTTGGGTAAAAAGACGGATGCGTGAAAACAAGGTTTCTAAGGGATATGTGAATATTTACGATTTTGACCAACAGAGTGTTAATAATGTTAAATCATTGATATTCAATGCACCAAATGATGAGTGGCTGGATTTTGTTATGAAAAACAGGATGAATAAAGGTTTTTGCCACGATTACGATATAGTTTATGGACCTGTTGCTAACGATCGAGTTTATGCGGCGTTTGCCTTGTATGAAGGTGGGGTGTTTAATCGGGAGGATTTAATTAAAGAACTTAAAACATACGTTCTTGTTGATCAATATCTTTTTCATACCGAAAAATCCTTGCAGTTGCTTTTTTATAATGAATTTAAAGAGATAGTATTATGAATCTGACTGTTACACAAGATAATCTCTATCTGTTTCTTCCCTCTAAAACGAGCCGTTTGGCAGAAATTATTTCAGAGGACAATGGCGTTAATATTGTCAATGCCCTTAAAATGGTCTATAATTCAGATACTTATATCCGTTTGGAAAATGAAGATTCTAAACTCTGGCATTTAGGTCCAGTAGCATTATATGAAATTTATCAAAATAATTAAAACAATGAAAATACGTTTTGCCACGCCTGCTGATGCGGCGGAATTGCTGAATATTTACGCCTATTATGTTGAAAATACGGCGATTACATTTGAATGGGATGTGCCTTCTGTTGAGGAGTTTGCCCAACGTATCGAGAAAACCAAAACTTTTTACCCCTATATTGTGGCTGAGGACGACGGCGTTATCAAGGGTTACGCCTACGCATCGCGTTTCAGGGTGCGCAAGGCTTACGATTGGAGCGTGGAATCGTCGATTTATGTTCATAAGGATTGCCGCCATCAAAATGTGGGTTCGGTGCTTTTGGCAGAGTTGGAACGTTTGCTCAGCCTTCAAGGTATTTTGAATGTAAATGCAAGTATCACAACATCTTGCACACCAAACGACGAACATATTACCGATGCAAGCCGAAGGTTTCACGAAAAGCACGGTTATAGGTTTGTGGGCGAATTTCAAAAAAGCGGCTTTAAGTTCAACCGTTGGTACAATATGATGTGGATGGAAAAAATTATCGGCCAACATACTGAATGTCAGCCGACAATTAAAAATATCTATGATTTAGACTGCGGTTTGTAGGCGGTTTAAAATTTCACCTTCAAAGTCTTGCCTTTGTAGTTGACGGTTTTGAAACCTGCACCTTTTATATCTGTGGTTTTGGTTCTTTCAAAACCACCTACTTGAATATGGCTTTCTTTATGAGTTTCCAATCCCATAATTGCTATTTCAAAGGTCTGATTTACAGCCTTTTTACTTCCAAGAGATTCTATGGTGAGAGTTTTGGCGGCATTGTTCCACGAAAACTTTATTTTTGAATATTGATATATACTGTTTTGATAATTAGTGCTTGTGCCATCGTCGTCGTATAGAGTAAATTCTGCATTATTACCATATAACACATTGATAGCCAAGTAATCTCCGTATAATTTTTCTACATAGATGCTGCCCGCTTTGGCAAAAACAGGAATTTGGGTTTGGTCAATTTCGGTGGTAACGGTTTGTCCGCCGTTGTAATGTGCAAATTGGTGATTAATATCATACCATCCGCCCTCATTTTCAGGAAGATACGTTTGCCATTGAGTAACATCTGGTTCGGTTACGGGGCTGATTAACAGGGATTTGCCAAACATATATTCGTATTTTTGTTGCAAGGCTTTGGGGTCGTTGGGAAAATCAAAAACCAAGGGACGCATAAGCGTAGAGCCGTTGAACGATACTTCGGCGGCGTTGCTATATATATAAGGTGTAAGTTGTTTGCGGCGGTTGATGCAATTGGTGATAATCTCCTGAGCCTTAGCGCCATACATCCACGGCTCGGTGTCGCTCATATATCCGTGCACACGCATAAGTGGCAGATATACCGATAGTTGTATCCATCGCAACATACGATTGATGTAATCTTGATTTTGATATTGGTCGCGAGGACGGAAAAAACCGCCCGCATCGTAGGTCCACCACGGCACGCCCGCCGCTTGAATTCCCAATCCGCCTGTAATCTGACGTCGGAGAGTTTCCCAATCGTTGCCCACGTCGCCGCTCCAAAGTGCTGAGCCATAACGCTGTATGCCCAAAAATCCGCTGCGGGTGAGAATCATCGGGCGTTTGTTGGGTTGGTCGCGGATAAGTCCTTCATACACAGTTTTGTTTACCAACACAGGGTAGACGTTGCGCACGCGGTTGCCGTCGATAGTGCCATTGTTTACAAAGCGGTTTTCGAGGTCGTCGTTTTCGGGTTCGGTAGCGTCTTGCCACCAAGCGTCGATGCCTGTGGGTAGGAGTTTTGGCTAAAATTTTTCCAATATGCGGCGGCGGCTTCGGGGTTGAAAAAGTCGATCCAATCGGTGTTAGGTATGTAATATCCAGCGCGTTCCATCTCTTTGCCCACTTCGGAATTTTTGTCGATTTTAGACCATACCGAAAGCATCATCTTTACGTTTTTGGAGTGCAGATAATCGGTGAGAGCCTTGGGGTCGGGATAGTTTTCTGCATCAAAAACCATTGAGTTCCAACCGTTTTTGCCCCAATACTGCCAATCTTGAACAATCACGTCCAAAGGAATATTTTCGGAAATAAACTTGTCGGCGGTTTCTTGAATCTCTTTTTGCGAATGGAAACGTTCGCGGCAATGGATATAGCCCAGCGCCCATTTTGGCATCAGAGGTGCTTCGCCGGTGAGTTTGCGGTAGGTGGCAATTATCTCGTCGGGAGTGCCTTTGATTATGGTGTAATCCACTGCGTCAGAGGGATATGCGGTGAGGGTTTGAATATTGTCGTTGATTCCGAAAAAGAGCACAGGACGGTCGTTGTCGGATAGTTCGGAGATTACCTTGTGAGTGCCTTTGGTAAGATGCACAATTGTGGACGCTGTGGGCGGCAACCAAACGTTCTGCATTTCGATAACAGTTTTGCCATCGATTTGAAGGTTGTGACGACGAGCCATTTTTTGTCCAACGTCTAATAGAATTGCATATTCACCGTCTTGATTTACAGTGATTTCTGCCTCGTAGAGATTGCGGTGGCGGACTTCCTGACGGCCTCCCTCGGTGGTGGTAACGTTTACGGTTTCGGTGGCTCCAACGCCCTCTTGTTTAGATAGTTGCACCTTGTTTTCGGGAAGGTTGAAGAAAGTTTCGGCATAATTGTTCCAAATAATTCCGTAGCCTTTGCTCGAAATCAGCACCGGCATCGCTATCTGCGTGTTTACCTGAGTAAGGCGGCGCGGCAGACCTTTGATGTTGTTGAATCCGTCCTGAAACTGCCCAAGACCAAAAAAGAACTCGTTTCCGCTGCTCGAAAACTTCAAAAAAGCGGTGTCGTTTCGGAGAGTCTGTTCCACAAGAGCAATGTCGGTGGGTTTTGCCTTAGATTCGCCGTTGAATTTGTCGGCGGTGTAAATCCAATCGGGCAACGAAGAATTTTGTTGATTGCTGTATCTCACCCGCAGTGCATTGTCGGCAAGGGGTGTGTAATACATCTGCTGCGCCGATACGTAAGATACGCAAATAGTTGATAATAAAGATACTAAGATTTTTTTCATAAGTGATGAGTTTTTTATTTTGGGGCAAAATTAACTATTTTTAACCAATTATTCAAATTTTGTTGCAATTGTCAACAACTCTGCTTATTTTCGCCCTTGAATAATTAAAAACATAATCTTCAATATGATACGAAAAAATTACTTTTTACTTGCACTAATTGCACTATGCTGTATTATAGCATCTTGCGGAAATAAGCCAGAGGTTAAGGAAGGCTTTAAAATCAAACGCGGAACTAATCTGAGCCATTGGCTTTCGCAAAGCGAGGCAAGGGGCGAAGAACGCCGTCTGCATATTCAAGAGGACGATTTTGCCCGTCTCGACAGTCTTGGTTTCGACCACGTGCGTATCCCTATCGACGAGGAACAGTTTTGGGACGAGCAGGGCAATAAACTTCCCGAGGCGTGGGCTCTTCTGCGCAATGCTCTCGACCTTGCCCGCAAATACAACATCCGCGCTATTGTTGACCTCCACATTATCCGCGCTCACTATTTCAACGCTGGCAACGAGGGTGGACACAACACTCTTTTTACCGACGAGAATGCCCAACAGGGACTTATCAATCTTTGGAGCCAATTGCAAGATTCGCTCAGCGGATACAGCACAGATTGGGTGGCTTACGAGTTTATGAACGAGCCCACCGCCGAAAAACACGAACAGTGGAACGACCTTGTTGCAAAAGTTCACAAGGCTATCCGCGCCCGCGAACCCGAACGCACTCTGGTTATCGGCTCTAACCTTTGGCAGGGCGTTGGCACATTTAAATTCCTCAAAGTGCCCGAAAACGACAAGAACCTCATCCTCAGTTTCCACTACTACAACCCGATGATTGTAACGCATTACGGCGCGTGGTGGACCAATATTAAGGATTACACAGGCAAGGTAACTTACCCCGGCATTCCGATTTCGCAAGAGGATTACGCCGCCGCTCCCGACAGCGTTAAGCCTTTTATTGAGCAATACACCAAGGAAGAATGGAACCGCGACCGCATTTACAACGAGATGAAAGACGCTATCGATGTGGCTGCCAAATATGGTCTTCAACTTTTCTGCGGCGAATGGGGCGTGTACTGTCCTGTTGACCGTCAACTTGCCTACGCTTGGACAAAAGATATGCTTTCGGTTTTTGACGAGTTTAACGTTGCGTGGACCACTTGGTGCTACGATGCCGATTTTGGTTTCTGGGATCAAGAAAAGCACACATTTAAAGATAAAGAGTTGGCTGTAATGCTTGGCGGAAAGAGATAAAACTGATATGTTATCAACTTTTCAAATTCCGAAAAGCACATTGTGGATTGGGTGATGACAAACGAGTGAAGCGGCTTATCAAAACACTCCGTTCATCTCCTTCCAATCTTCATTTCGTTCATAGATATATTCGTCGGCATCGTTGTAGAGCCATTTTAAGTCACGTTTTTCAACGATGCCGCCGATGTATTTGTATTGCTTACTCGTGGTGTTGAGAATGTGGATTCGGCGTTGAAGTTCCTCGGCCTTGTCCTTGGTTTCGGGCGATTTTGCTGTGATGCCGCCTTTGGTGTCGAAAATTCCGATGCGGTTGTCGCGAAACAATATAATCCAATCGGGGTAAAAAAGCCGCTCCTTACCGGTTTGATTGTCAGTATATTTAAAACCAAGTGCATCCTTGCCCGTGCCGTTCTTAAACCACCACTCGATTTTGTCGTAAAAACCTTCAATGTATTTTATAAAATCGGTTTCGTTGTCGCGACCCGAATATTTTTCGGGCAAACGGAAGTCATGTACAATCGACTTGCTGACAGGAAAAGATTTGTATTCATCTGTATATGAATATTTTGTTTTGATTTTGAACACCAATTTCTTTTGTGATTCTTTTTCCTTTTTTTGCTGCAATTGTTTTTCCAAAAGCGGTTTGTAAGCAGCAAAACATTTGTCGATAGCAAGACGGAAAATGCTGTTGTCTCCTTTGTGAAGGTCGTTGAGAAACACCTTGTAACACGTAAGCATATTGCCGAAAAGTTTCATCATCACCGGTTCAAACCATTGACGCAGAGCCTCTTTTAACGGTCCCCACGAGCGTGCAATATTGCCGATGCGGTATTCGCTTGGAAGATTTTCGATGGTTTCGTAGCAACGCCAAGAAAATTCGCGCTCAACGTCGTTGTCCGACATCTCAAATTTGATATTTTTGCCGAGTTCGTTTTCGTTGTCGTCAATTTCTGAGCGGAAACGGGCGTTGACAACAACGTCGATTTCCAAAACTGTGTCCAATTTCAAACCGCTGTTTTGAAGGCATCGGCGGTTTTCGTCATTGGATTGCAACTCGTTGACACGGAAATAATCGTTCATATATTTCAAGAAATATTCCTGAAACGTACTTGCTTTACCCACGTCGCCATAGTCGGTACGCGAAATAAAATCGCTATAAAGTGCATCGTCTAAGACAAATTCAGTTTCATTTTTTTCGGCGGCTGTGTCGAGACTTGTTTTTAGAATATCCATAAGTTCGTTGTCAAACTCCGCTTGTTCTTCGTTGGATATTTTGGTTTCGGTTTCTGACAACGTTTTTTGAAATTCCTCCTTTATGTTTTCTTGAATGTTGATGAGTGTCTCGTTTTGCTTTTCACAGATTTTAGTGTCCTTTATCAAAATGTCCTTTTCGTTGTTGGCTACTTCGCTTATAATCTTGATGTTAGATGCCAATTTGGTAGAAACATTTTTGATGACATTTCTTACCGTTTCCTTTATCTTGTCATTTGAAACATTCTTCTCGGTAAGTTTTTGGGTGATTGCGTTCTGAACGTCTTTTGCAATAGTTGTAGTAACAAATTTAATTTTCTGTTGCGTGTCGATTTTCGATACCAATGTTTTGGGCTTGTTTTCTGTGCCTTTTCCCTCGGGATTCTGCACTTCGTTTCGTTGGTAGTTGGTGTAGAGGTAGCCGGTGCGGAGGTCGGGATACATCGACAAATCAATGTTCAAAACCGGCATCCTAAGAATGCGCCCGAGTGTTTGTGTGCGGAATGTGTTTGATTTTATCTCCCTGTACATCACCAAGATGTGCGCCCTTGGACAATCCCAGCCAGTGCCGGCGGCCTGTTTGAAAAGCATAAATTCCACGGGATTGTCGTTGTCGGCGATGTTGTCCATATTTTCACGACGGTTGTCGAACCAATAGGCGATTTTGTTTTTGTCGATTTTCTTGACTTCGGTAAGGTATTGTGTTACAATTTCTTCCTTAGATTTTACGTCGGTGTCTTTGATTTTTTTTTCGTCGTTGGGCAATTGTATCAATACCAACGGATTGACATTCTGAGCAATACGCTGCCATTGGGCTTTGATTGCGTCGCGTTTTTCGATGGCTAAGTCAAGTAGGAGAGTGTCGTGGTCTTGGGCGGTGTATTGGTTGAGGTCGTCTTCTGTCTGCGAAATAATTTCTTCTTTGATAAGACCCTCAGCCACAACGTCCTGACGGTTTACTTCTACGTAGCCCGCCAAATTGTTGGTAATTTCGCTTGCGTTGGGAATTTCTTCTGGTGTTGCGCTCACCTTGACAATGATTTTGGGGTTGAGTGGGTTGATGACGTCGCGGAGTGCGCTCGACGTTACGTTTTTGTGGCTCTCGTCGATTATCATCACAATTTTACGATTTTCGGCGTGGGTCTTTTCCACAATATCCTCAAAATAAAAGCCTTGTTCTTTCTGCATTTCATCGTTGTCAGGGCGGCGGAGGACACGGTCAGCGGCTTTTTTGGAGACAAGTTTTTGCCAATTAAGAAAAAGAATATCCTTGCTTTTTAATACTCCTTGGTTAAAATCCTGAACAGTAAGCAATTGATTGCTTAGATTTGGGAAATAATATTCATAAAATTTCTCTTTGCTCTGCATTGCCAAATCATCGGAAAACGTAATCCAAACAAAAGCAATGTCTTCGATGAAATCGGGCTGATAGTTCAACTGATTAATGAAATTGCTCACCATAAAGGTTTTGCCGCTGCCTGTTGGTGATTTAAACACGAGCGGACTTTGGTTTATGCCGTTTTGCCACAACTTTTTGAATGTTTCCACAAGTTGGTCGATGGCCTTTTGCTGAAATTTTTTTGGTGTATATTTTGGCATAACTTTTTATCTATTAATAGATTGGTAAATATCGAGAATTGGTTTTGGGATAGGCTGAATCGAAATCCTTTCGAGGCTCTCAAACTCGTCTTCAAACTGTGCGCAGTCGCCCCAACAGAAGAAATAAGCGGTTATTCTTATCCGTCGGTTTTTGTTGCGGAGAGTTTCAAGTTTTTGTGTAAAAGCCTGAATTTCAGAAAGTCTGCCCGTAAAATAAACTCCTGTGTAACGCTTTTTGCCGTCAGAGAATATTTGGAACGAATTTGAGGCTTCGATTTCTTCCAAAGTGTTTTCTGCCAACGCCAATAGGCATCCGGCTTTTTTGGAAAGTTCGGTTTTGTCGTAGTCGGTGGCGCGGCGCGGCGGATTTTTGCCTACAAACGCGGTTTTGTAATATTTCAACGAATTACCAAGACCTTCAACGGTTTCGCCCTTGGCGTTGGTATAGCCGTTGATTACTCGTTTGTTGCGCTCGTAAGTAACAGATTCACAAATGTTTTTGTCGCCTTCTTTTTGCTGCACCAAAATACATTGACGGTTGCCACCATCCTCCGCGTTCAACTTCATCGTAGCGTGAAGAGTTGTTCCCGAACCTGCAAAGAAGTCGAGGATGATGGAATTACCCATACTTGACATATCAATGATTTGTTTAATAAGTCTAATAGGTTTTTTCCCATTGGCATATACGACATCTCCCTCTTTGGAAACATTACCCATATCTTTATAAAATTCTTCCCACCAATCGCCTCTAATTTTCCGCAAACCATAATCAGCATTAAAATTGTTACACTGACCGAAAGAATCTTGAAGGTTTAACAATTGCCTTAGCTTTGTTCCATTATTAATAATATAGTACTTTTTATCATCTTTTTCGACGATATAAACTTTGCCTACCTTAAAATCATCTATATCGAAACCTGTTATTTTATCATCTGCAAAAATTTTGGACACATTTTTATGTATAAAATCACGAAACAACGGTTCTTCAAAATACATTTTAGTTGTATTTCTCCACTTGATATTAGGATGTTGCCGAAGAAATATATCTTTTAAACTGTACAATTGTCCATCTTCTCCTATAAACTTTGAATAATGTTCATCAAATTCAGGTCTATAATCATACAATATTTTGCAAGCAATATTTTTTCTTCCGTTCAATGCATAAACCAATACGTATTCTGCATTTTTGACAATATTGCCCATTTTTGCAGCCTTAACTTTCATACCCTGTGTTGCAGACATTTCAACGTGAATCGTTGTAACAAAATTCTCCTCCCCGAAAATCTTATCACACAACAACTTCAAATTTGCTTGTTCGTTATCGTCAATTGAAATAAAAATAACACCCTTGTCGCTCAAAAGATTTTTGGCGAGTTCGAGCCTTTTGCTCATAAACGAGAGCCAATAACTATGGCGCAAAGGATGGTCTTTGGGCACAGGCGAGCCGTCGGGAAATTCCTTCAAGAAACGTTTGTCTTTGTATGTAAAACCGTCAGAACCAGTATTATACGGCGGGTCGATGTAGATAACATCAATTTTGCCCTTGTGGGTATAATTGAGACAAGTGAGGGCATGGTAGTTGTCGCCTTCAATGATGATGTGCGTAGGTTTGCCGTCGTCGTTTTTGATAGCCTTGTCCTTCACCTCCT
>JAFPYT010000218.1 GCA_017394445.1 Bacteroidales bacterium
AAAAGATGATATTTGACTCTGCTATTGCATTAGAAGAATTAGATTTAAACGATAAAAAAGTCATTGATGTTGGTACCGGTGCTGGTTTTCCTGGCATGGTTCTTTATATTTTAAATATAGCGATTTGGAGATATTGAGAGATTCTGTTCCATCTTTTTGATACAATTCCGCCGATTTAGCAAAAAACTCATTAGCATCGGATATTGAATAATCGCTCGGATTAGAATAATGCAACCACGCTAAATCGAAATATAAGCCTGCACGTTGCAGATACTCATTCTCGCTGCAATTGTTGATATTACGCCTGATATTCTGAATACGGACATATACATCGATTTTCGGATTGCACATTAACTTATCAACATTACCAATATTGTATTGCATACTATTAGAAATACATCCGAGATAATCTGCCACATTATCGTTATTAAGAATAGATTCACAATTGGCAATATACTGTAGGTATCTTTTTTTAATACCGTTGCGCCAAAACGGTTTAGCCAAGGCACGCCATATTCTTTTAAATATATTAGGTTCAACTTGTTGATAACGATTGATATATTGTTTAAGCATAGTTTGAGCAAGCAATCCATGCAACGAATACGATACGACAGATTGTTGATTGGTTTCGTATTTTTTTGCCAACAAACCCCTACTTACAGCCTCTTTAACCGCATCCGGCCATTTCCAATTATCATTAACAGAAGGACATTTGGCAGTAAGCATTTCCCCAACCTCATCCTTGACATAATCAGCAGGCCATATCATAAAATAACTCATAAGCACTTGCAACTGATAAGGCAGTTTTGAATAATTTACAAGATGTTTCATATAATCTTCCATAAAAGGATGAGTTGTGGAAGGAGAAGGATCATTTTGAAACACTTCAAAATTGATTTTAGCCTGATTTCTACTTGTACCAAGTATTTTATAAACACCTTCGGGATTGGTTTTATGGTCGATTTTCTTAGTTAAAAGATTTACAAGCGATGGTGAATAAAACAACTGTCCAAGCAATTCGTTTTTTTGGTCGATATGATTATTGAAGTAATAATCGTACAATTGTGGGTTTTCGTTTTTGATATCTGCAAATATATTGCTAAGGTAATCGATATCCTGTTGTATCTTATCCTTATGATTAATATTATAATCAATATTGAATACAGCCTTTTCGTTGAATCCTTTTATTGAAAACCTTGAAATAAAAAGAACCTTCCACCCCTTGGGATATAATCTTTGGTTATCATCTTGTTGATGATTGTCGGTAAGGTCAGAAACAAACTTTTGAATGGCTTCCTCATCATAATCATTAATGTCGATAATAAACAGATTAATCATATCACCATTGCTTACAAACGCCTCACCTAAGTAATCTACAATTAATTTATACTCAGCATCTTTGCTCTTACAATTATCAAGGCCTTGTTTCAAAGTATCTCCTTTAAACTTATACTCAGGACAATAGAAACATGAGCCCTTGAATCCATCAACAATAGAAGACTTAAAATTGCTATTTACACTGAAATATGCTATATGTAAAAAAGGAGATTTAATATTACCTTTGTTATCAAACACCATCAGGTTGGTTAATGAAGATTTGCCCATACCACCCACACCAGTAAGATTGACAAAGGGATAGTTTTTGATTTTTTTTAAAAGACCATTAGCACAAGGTTCACGGTTTATCAAGCCAGAAAACACACCCCAATTATGTTTGTGTTCAACTTGATGTTGTTGTATT
The DNA here is from genome assembly GCA_017394445.1 of Bacteroidales bacterium. Classification (GTDB taxonomy): domain Bacteria; phylum Bacteroidota; class Bacteroidia; order Bacteroidales; family UBA3824; genus UBA3824. Next base: position 1,742 of record JAFPYT010000218.1, read on the forward strand.
TTAAATTCATCAGCAATCCATTTTGCAAAATTAAAAGCCGCGGTGCTACCAATTTGGAAATTACAAACATCATCATAAACACAAGCATCTTTTAAAATTGACGGAATATTACGGAAAACATTTTTAACTATATAAACATCTTCATATTTTTCTGGTAATTCCTTATTATCGAAATCTCCGTTGCAAGCGTATGCCTCCACTTCAGTCAATGGCCTCTTAGAATCTTCAACATCTTGTTTAAGTACATCAAACCAATTACGCCACGTTGGTTCGATACATTTTTTAAGATAATCATTAAAACTATCGCGAATCAACTTGGAACCACTCTTAAATTCGGTTCCATCTTTGGCAATTATGGTTTCGTAAAGGTAATAGGCATATCTTATTGTTTTTTCAGAAGCATCCTTATGTATCAAATCCCATTCACACATTGTATGGGGAGATATAAAATACTTGTCGCTCAAATATACAACAACATTTTTAGCTTTTCCAACCTCTCGTATGAATGATGGAATGTTACCACCTTTTATATCATCTTTGTCCCTTGACCTTTTAATATTATGACTAACAAACTGTTGAACAATCGCATCAACAGACGAGGCACGCGACATTTCATTCGTATTGGTAACACTCTGAGTAGCATATCTTTTATAATCAGAGTTACTATCACCAGCGTAAGATATATATACAGTATCCATAATACTCAAATGTTTTTATAAATTATTATTAATAATAATTTTCCAATATCCGTTATTAGGCGTGCCTACACGCTCTAAGATACCAAGCGATTTCAATTTGTTGATGTGCTTTTGTATATTTTTGAGAGAAATCCCTGTTTTAAAAGAAATTTCTTTTCTATTGATTGTGGGATTGTCTTTTATACATTCATAAATCCATTTAGTACCATTAGATAACATCTCCGATAATTTATTAGACACCCCCTCAGAGTTATTAGACACCCCATTAGACACCCCCTCAGAGGTATTAGATAACCCATTAGACACCCCCTCTGGCTCTATTATCACCCCATTAGACACCCCCTTGGAGTTATTAGTCACCCCCTCTGTTTCTTTTGTCACCCCCTTAGGTTCATTTTCAATGGGTATAGAAACAGGCAATATGAGTTCTACTTCGTCAAGGTTAAGTTTGTTGACGAGTTGAGCTTCGCCCTTATGTAGAGCCTTCTTTATGGTAGTTGCATCCATATTTATGAAATGTGGCCTTTATTTTTTTCTCTCCAAATTTACAAAAAAATAAATACGTGGGTAATTATTTGAAAAAAAATCATCAAAAATATTTGTATTTGTTGCAAAATATTGATTACCTTTATGGCAATAAAAAATTATTAAAGTTTTAGACTATGAACGACAATAATAATACACCCGCTGAAACTCCTGAAACAGAGAACATTCAACCTTCAGAACCCCCTGTAGAAGAAAATACTCCTACTACAGAGACTCCTGTAGAAGAAAAAACTCCAACTACTGAGACTGCTACTGAGGAGGATACAGAAGAGACTCCTGAAGAGAAAACGGAAGAGAAACCTGAAGAGCCCAAAGAAGAGCCCAAAAAAGAGACTCCGAAAGAAAGCCTTTTCTATACTTTTGATCTGCACAAAAAGCGGGCAAGCAATCATGAACGGTATTCTACCGACCGATTTTTAGAATATCAAGAATGGTTTAACAACGACAAAAAAGCCATCATCAAAGATTTCAGGAAACTCTACGAAGCCAACAACAACGACATACAAGTGATAGACGAAATAGAGGATAAAAAAAAGGTGGTGATTATCGACTTTTTGGACTGGTCAGCTACCCTGCCCAAATGGGGTTTCTGGATCTTGTTTCACAGATTTTGTCACTGGGTAAAATGCCTTTTTACCAATAAATCAAGAACTAAGGAAAAGGTCAAAGACGAAACAAAGAAAACTCCCAAAAATTTGGAGAAAGAGGCAGATTACTTAAAATACAGATATTTTGTTGCTCAGCAGTTTTATAGCAAACGCGCAGATTATGGCAAAAAGAAATTTTTTAATAGTCAAAATTTGATTATTATTTTTAGCGCAATCATACCTGTTATTACACTATTCCCTCCGCTTGTCAACACCTTCATACAAGATTTGAACATAGGTATCAAAGAAGAAGCCGACAAGTGGATATGTCCACAATGGATTGCAGAGGTGGCGGCTATAATTACTGCTATTTTATCTGCAATTATCGCTATTATAACTACAAGAGAAAAAATGTATAGTTGGCGTTTACATTGGACCAAAAATCGCGATTTGAGCGAACGACTCAAAAAGGAACATGCCCTCTACCAAGGCAGAAGCGGTGACTACGCCAAAGTTGAGGGCGAAGAAATTGAAGGTCACAAATCTGCCGAACGCAAATTTCGTGAGAATGTAGAAGCCATTATAGAAGATGGACGAGAAATCCTCAACTCATACGGCAACAAGAAAACGGAGGAAAAATAATAACATAGAGACGCGCCAGGGCACGTCTCTACTGGTTATCTAATTCTATCTAAACTTCTCACTTTGATTTCGTCTTTGATTACCCCGCGCTGAGCCAAGTAGTCGAAGAAGAGGCATACCAAGGGGAAGAGCAAGGGATAGTTGAAGTTGGTGGAAACCACGTCAACGTTGAACGACATATAGCGGTAGAATGCGATTACTGCATAAAGTCCTATGGCCAAAATAATTGCAATGGTGGTTAATCGTGCTTGCAATATGCGTTTTTTGTAGAGAAAAATGATTACAAGATTTAACACCGCGTAGGCAATAATGTATACCATCAAGGGAATGCCGTTGACCACAGTGTCGACAGCTCCGCTTGTTATCTTGCTGATGCCCGAAGCAGCAAAAGTGTAGTCGCCGTCAGCCACAATAAGTTGCATCCACTCAAAAGGCAGCATCATACAAGCCATAAGCGCCGCCAAAAACCAATAAACTGTTTGAATACGTTGTATCATTGCTTTAAATTTTACTTTTTTATTAATAATGGGCAAAATTAAACAAAAAAAACAAGAAAAGATGTAATTTTGCAAAAATTGTATAAACCCAAAGTATGGACAACAAAAAACTGGACGTAACATCCGAATCAGAATCAATAATAATTAAAGGTGCACGACTGCACAACCTCAAAAATATATCGCTAAGCATACCACGAAACCAACTAATTGTAATAACGGGACTTAGCGGTTCGGGTAAATCTACGCTCGCATTCGACACCCTTTATGCAGAGGGTCAGCGCCGTTATGTAGAAAGTCTTTCGGCATACGCTCGTCAGTTTTTGGGCAGGATTACCAAACCAGAAGTGGATTATATCAAAGGCATTCCGCCTGCCATAGCCATAGAACAGAAAGTTACAAGCAAAAACACTCGAAGCACAGTTGGCACATCTACCGAAATATACGACTATCTGAAACTGCTCTATGCCCGCATAGGCAAAACTATATCGCCCATCAGCGGACAAGTGGTAAAGCGTCACAGCGTTGACGACGTGGTAAACCGCATTGTGTCGCTACCCGAAGGCACAAAGGTAACACTGCTTGCCCCTGTGGTTGTTCCCGAAAACAAAACGTTAGACCAACAATTGCAAACACTTCTTGCTCAGGGAATTACCCGATTGATGGCTATCGATAAAAAAGGAGAAAAAAACGTTATCAACATAGCCGACATACCATCGGGCAAATCTATCGAGAAACAATACAAAGAAATTTACCTATTGATAGATAGATTTAAAAGCAGCACCCGTCCCGACGCTATGAGCCGAATGGGCGACAGCGTTCAAACTGCATTTTACGAGGGCAACGGCGACTGTATGATAGAGATTCAAGGCGACGAAACAGTGCGCGAAAGTTTTTGCACAAGGTTCGAAGCCGATGGCATCAAGTTTGAAGAGCCAAGCGTTTACACCTTTACATTCAACAATCCTATTGGAGCGTGCCCCGTGTGTCAAGGCATAGGACGCGTGGTGGGCATCGACGAAGATTTGGTGGTGCCGTCGAAAAATCTGTCGGTTTTTGACAATGCGATAAGATGCTGGAACGGTCCGCAAATGAGCCGATTCAAAGACGAATTTATCCGTGCCAACTTCAAAAAATTTCCTATACACAAACCATACATCGAACTCACTGACCAAGAGAAAGATATACTCTGGAACGGCAAATACGGAATCAACGAATTTTTTAAATACGTAGAGGGCGAAAGTTACAAAATACAATACCGAGTAATGCTTTCGCGCTATCGTGGGCAGACAATTTGTCCCGAATGTCATGGGTCTCGACTAAAAAAAGAGGCACAATATATAAAGGTGAGCAACCACAGTATCGGCGAACTTGTAAATATGCCAATCGACGAACTTTTAGAGTTTTTCCGTGGCATAACGCTCACAGAATCAGAAGAAAAAATCGCCAACAGAATATTCAAAGAGATAATTTCGCGATTGGAATTTCTCTGCGATGTGGGTCTCAATTACCTTACACTCAACCGTCTCTCCTCTACCCTATCGGGCGGTGAATCGCAGCGTATAAACCTTGCCACATCGCTTGGATCGAGCCTCACCGGTTCGCTTTATATTTTAGACGAGCCAAGCATTGGTTTGCACAGCCGCGACACCGAAAAACTTATCCGCGTATTAAAAAAACTCCGCGACCTTGGCAACACCGTTATTGTGGTGGAGCACGACGAAGACATAATCCGCTCTGCCGACCAAATCATCGACATAGGACCCATGGCAGGCGTTTTTGGCGGTGAAATAATGTTTCAAGGCTCAATAAAAGAATTAAACAAGGCAAAAAACAGTCTTACAGCAAGTTATCTTACCGGGAAAGAGAAAATTCCCGTACCCGATCGCCGCATATTTAATCCTAAATCATCTCCACGCATTATCATAAAAGGCGCGAGGATGAACAACCTCAAAAACATTGATGTGGAGATTCCGCTCTATATGATGACCGTGGTAACAGGCGTGAGCGGAAGCGGCAAATCGTCGTTGATAAAGGGTATTCTTTATCCTGCACTTGCACAACGAATCAACGATACCGGCATAAAACCCGGCGACCACGACAGCATCGAAGGCGATTTAAAAATGCTCGACAATGTTGAAATCATCGACCAAAACCCGATAGGCAAATCGTCGAGGTCAAATCCCGTAACCTTTATAGGCGCATACGATGATATACGTAAGTTATTCTCTGAGCAGCAGTTATCAAAACAAATGGGCTACACACCGGGACATTTTTCGTTTAACTCGGCTGGCGGACGTTGCGAAGAGTGCCAAGGCGACGGCGTAATAAAGGTAGAGATGCAGTTTATGGCAGACGTATACCTTGTGTGCGAAAGTTGCGGCGGCAAGCGATTCAAAGACGAAGTGCTCGACGTAAAATACAAAGATAAAAGCATTTACGACGTTTTGGAGATGTCGGTGCAAGAGGCTGTAGATTTTTTTGGAGCCGACAAAGAGAGCAACACAGCCAAAAAAATTACGGCAAAACTATCGACACTTG
>JAFPYT010000219.1 GCA_017394445.1 Bacteroidales bacterium
GGAACAATTGGAAAGGCCGAACTCAATTCGGGCACATCGATTGCCTTTGTCCAAGGAATACCAGGTTTCCAAACCAAGGTATCTTTGGACATAGAACGTAGTTTGCGCTTGATTTCACTCAAACCTAAGGGTCCTTCGTGTTGATTATCATTTAACGCCAAATAATATTGACCTTCGGAATTGGGGCTGAAACCAAACTTGGATTTAAAAGTATCAACTATGTCGTTGATAAGATTAGGATTATCGGCATATAAATATTTTTGATTGTTGAAAAACGCGTACAAATCGCTAATATAATCCGCATAATACCCATTTTCTTCGGCTGCAACCTCTATTGGCGTGAAATATCGCGTCCTTTTATATTTAATTTTGGTCTTTTCTGCGGCATAATCTGCCCAATAATCACGCAACTCTTCAATATAGTTTGCGTCATCCAACTTACAATTACCACTTTTAATGCAAATTAGGTTTTCGCTTTGTTTTATACCTTTTTTAATGGCATTTTTTATCTGAGCAAACTCATACATACAATGATGCGAACGGAAATACTTATCGCTGAAAATAAGGATAGTAAATTCGCTACGGCCAATTTCCTCTTCAAAGGCGGTTATTTTTCCTCCCGGTTTCAGGTCACCTTCGTCATCGTAAACATCGATATTGTTATGCCTCAACGCTTCAACAATTATGGGTTCAATATCAGATATATGCTCCCACCCCGGATTTTTACCATTTCGGGCGTATGTAATGTATATTGGTCTGCCGTCGTTGATGTATGCCATTGGTTTTGCTTATGGTTTTTGCTATTTACAACTATTATTTGCCACAATTTAACACATTGAAAACAATTCATCTTCTGTGTTAATTCAATAGCGAAATTTACAAAAAAATGCCAATACCAGAAAAATCTTTTACAAACTTTTTTGCAAATATTTTCTAATCGTCTAATCCTCAAACGATTCTATTAATAATCTCACTTGCCTCAATCTCCATTTTGCTAAATGCGAACCATTTTTTCCCGAGGTCTTTGAGCGATGCGCCGATGTGATAGACGGGGGCATCGATGATTAGAAAGCGGTCGTAGGAGCTGGTGAACTGATGAATGTCTATCGGGGTGTATCGTGCGTTGTTTTGCGCTGCGTATCAGATTTGTATGCGTCGAAAAACTGTCCGTCGTAGAATATGCCCTCTACCGGCGGAAGTGAAGTCTTGACAAAAAAGTCGATTTTGTTTTCGGTTTGGGTTACACGCTGTTCAAGCCGTTCCAACCGTTGGTTGACGGAGTAGCCTTTCATCATATACTCTTTAAGGACGCGGTTAGCCCATTGTCGGAATTGTATGCCACGTTTTGTATTAACTCTGAACCCCACGGAGATAATTACATCGAGATTAAACAATTCCACTTTGCGTCTTACCATACGGTTGCCTTCCTTTTGAAGTAGTTTCAAAATGGAACTACTTCAACTGCGTTCTAATTCTTCACAGTCAAAGATATTTTTCAGATGTTTCGTAATTGCTTGACGTTGTGTGCCAAACAATTCCGCCATCTGTTGCTGTGTGAGCCACACCGTCTCGTTTTCAAGGCGGACTTCGAGTTTTATCGTTTCGTCCGGTTGATATAGGATTATTTCGTTGTTCTCTGCCATAATACCATTTCTTTGATGCAACAAATTTAGTAATAATTAAACAAAGGGTCAAATATGTGAGGCTAATTTTTCAAACTACCTATCGGAACTACCCAAACCTCGTCTTTGCGTTTGTAGGCGTAACTGCCCAGACCGGTCAAAACCATAAGAAACGAAGGCAGTTTCATCTTGTCGGTATCGATTTTGCCTGCCAATTTCAACAGCGTTTTGGCTCCTTCCTCTATTAAGGTGTCGCCACCAAGTTTTATCTCTATCAGACCGTAAGAACCGTTGCGCAAATGAATTACAGCATCACACTCCAATCCGTTTTTGTCGCGATAGTGAAATACTTTTCCGTCCAAATAATCAGCATACACCCTTAAATCTCTGACTGCCAAGGTCTCAAACATAAGTCCGAAAGTATTCAGGTCGTTCAGCAAGTCGTTAGGACCGACACCCAATGCCGCCGTTGCTATTGACGAATCAATAAAATATCTTGTGTCAGCCGTCCTGATTGCTGTTTTTGACCGAAGGTTTGGACACCACGCGGGCATATCTTCAATTACAAAAATGTTTTTCAGTGCTGAAAGGTAGGATGCGACAGTATCGTCGCTCATACTTGGCTGATTGGCAGTTAAATCGGCATTAATCATACTTACTGACACCTGCCCTCCTTGATGACGTGCAAACACCCGCAGCAATCGGGCTGCAAAAGCCGCATTTCGTTCCACATTGTCAACTCGTGAGATATCGCTGTTGCAAACGGCATCCACATAATTTCGTGATTGTTTTAATGCATTTTTCTCCGACATTTCCAACACACCCGGCCAACCTCCACGACATACAAGGTACGCCAAATCATTAATTGACAGGTCATTTGCTCCGGCTACTTCGGCTTGTTGTTTAAACAACGCTTCAAGACTGAATGCCCCTGACGAATCACCCGACTCCCACAAACTCATAGTCCGCATTGTCAGCCAAGCGAAACGACCTGTGCCAGAATGTGTTATCAGAGTTTTGTCAGGTGGCACGGCAGACCCTGTGAAAATATACAATCCAGTTTTGCGCTGATGACTAATCAGATAGCGAGCCGCGTCCCAAAGTTGTGGAGTCAGTTGCCATTCGTCGATAAGCCTCGGGATGTCACCCTTCAATAGTGTTTCAGGGTCGGTTTCAGCCAAGGTTACATTTGTTTTCAATTGTTTGGGATTGTCGATGTAAATCACGCTTTTAGCCAATTGCTCTGCGGTTGTTGTCTTTCCGCACCATTTTGGACCTTGAATCAAAACCGCACCGGCTGTTTCAAGTTGTTCAGACAATAGTTTGTCTGCAATTCGCTTATGATATGTATCTAAATTTGGCATAATATTTCCGTTGTTTTGTTATGCCGCAAATTTAATCATAAATTATTACATTCCAAAACTTTTTGCATTTTTCATTCGGCAACTTGGCTGTTTTTCATTCGGCAAGTTGGCGGTTTTTCATTCGGTAAGTTGGCGGTTTTTCATTTGGCAAGTTGGCTATAAACATTCAATAATGATTGCATAATCCAAAAACACCAAAATTTCTTTCTCCGTTCCAAAAAAAATCTCTAATTTTGACTGTTGTCGAACAATGTTTTCAGGCTTAAATATAATTGTCGATTCTCAAAATAACACAAAAAAAACGCAGCCGCCCGAATCCCTCGAACGGCTGCAAATTTTCGATTCATCTAATTATTAATTCCCAATTTTCAATTTTCAATTTTCAATTCTTCACGCTTACTCCGCTGATAGAAATGCTGCCGGTGTAGCAATTGATGCTCCAACAGTTTTTCTGAATACCGTATATGCGGTTGGTGTAGGCGCAGACGTCGTTGATGTAGAGCGTCATTACTGAATTGTCGGTGAAGATGTCGATGTTATAGACATTGTTTTCGGGGCGGGCAAAGATGTAGCCGTCGATGCCCTCGATGAAACCTTTGCCATTTTCGCCTTCTTGCAAGAAGTTCACTTTGCGGTTGTTCTCGCCTTCGGGGTTGATTTCCATCGTGTAGTAAAGTTCCGAATCGGTGCCGCGAACAAGCGAAATGCCGAATTTGTCCTCGTTGCCGGTGGTGGTAACGGTGAACGAAATGTGATTCGTTGTGCCAAGGCGGTTGTAAAGAATGTA
>JAFPYT010000220.1 GCA_017394445.1 Bacteroidales bacterium
TGCGTTTCTAAAAGTTGTACCTTTGTCGCCAATAAGATTATCGCAATTCCCAAAATATGTACTACTATAATTTTGGTTCCAAGTAGTATTTAAATATTCAATTTTAAAACCATTGGGCCTCACCAAAATTGTTGTCAGGCTTTTGCAATCATCAAATATTCCATACATATAAGAAACATAAGCAAAGTAATTTGAAATATCTAAGACCACCAAACTTTCGCACCCATTGAAAACATTTTTAAAATTATTAACCTTAGACATCATACCAAATCCTTTCATATCAAGGTATTTAAGCGACTTACAATCTCTAAACATACTTTCGATATTGTTTAATTTTGTAGTATTCATAGATGTTGGGAATACTATACTCTCAAGTTTTTCGCAACGATGAAACATAGCGGACATATCTTCACAACTTTGAGTATCAAATCCGCTTAAATCAACAGTTTCCAAAGATTTACAATTTAAAAACATGATATTCATTTTCGTAACCTGAGAGGTTGTAAAATTTGGTCCATTAAGTTTTACCGTTTTAAGCGAAGTACAACCGTTAAACATTTCGTCCATATATTCAAGTTTTGCGGTATTAAACGAACTTAGATCCAAATTCTCAAGCGAACTACAATTATAAAACATACGGAAAAAAGATGTATAATTCTCCGTATTTAAATATTCAATACCCTCGATCTCTTTGAGACCAGTGTATCCAGCAAAACATAATGCTGTAGGTTTATAATTTATAAACTCTGGTTCGAAAATAATTTTGGTAACTTCAGGATATGTTGTTACACTTAAATTTCTATCGTATGGGAAATCAGAGCCATCTTTATTTAATTGTGTACCCGAAGCATAGTCAGTACCCCATTTAAAAGTAATCGTGCTCCCATCGGAAGAATAAACAAAATATGGTTTCTCTCCCGCTGCCATAGCCTTTCCAGAAAATGCTGCCACAAAGCACAAAACAGCAATCAATGTAAATATCCATTTACATTTTGCCCCCCCCGATTGACAGGGAGAGCCATAAAGTTTATTTTTCATAATATAAAGAATTTAAATAATAATATTGATGACAAAGATAAGAATAAAATAAAAAGGTTGGTCGTTAAAAGGGTAAAAAAAACAAATTATAGCCTAAAAAGTTGGCGAATATCATTTTTTGCCTACGCTTAGGCGTTTAGAACAATACACGCCAGCACCTTCTAACGAGATGTAATATTCACCGGCGCGAAGACGGCGGAGGTCGATGGTGAAACTGCCGTCGTTGGGTATTCTGCCCGATTGGGCTGTGAAATGATTTAAGTTTTTGATTAAATAACGCGTGTAGACTTTTGGTTTAGAAATATTTACAAATATTTGGGTATTTTCTTGACGCATTTTCACAGTGCAATCGGCGGTGAGGTTTTCTTCCTTAGTGGTGCTACCCCAAGATACAATGTCGGCGTAGGGGTCGAACGAAATATTAGCCACTTGAAAACCCGGGTCGATGGTAAAGAATTGGTTTTCTACAGTATTGTTGAGCCGCACAAACACACTTTCTCCATTTAGACCGTAAATCATTACAGGAACTTTTGCCCTAAAAAAAGCCATAGTAGAATCGGTTCTACGCTGCTCTATTTTCAAATTCAAAAGGTTATCGGTATTTTGCTGCCACAGCACACGATACACGGGCGTTCCGCGGCCATAAAACCATTGGTCGAAAAACCATTTGTAGTCTATGCCCGAAAAATCGTTGACCAAGCTAAAAAACTCCTCGGCAGAACAGTTGCCAAACCTATGGCGCGAATACTTTATATAATATTTAAGGAGATTAAAAAAAGTCTCGTCGCCAAGTTCGGTTCGCAGCATGTGTAGCAGCATTGAGCCCTTATCGTATGTCATACGGGTGTCGAAAATTTCCCACACATCAGTTGTGTCGGTAACATAAATAGAGCCGAGCGGTTTGGTGGCGGCAGAATAAATCTTTTTTTTGCGCCAGAGTATAGGGTCGTTGTTCTGTCCCACGCCCCTTTCCTCGGCAAATCCCTCGCACCATTCGGCAAAACCTTCGTTGATCCACACGTCGGTCCATCGGCTGCAAGTAATAGTATTGCCAAACCATTGATGAGCAAGTTCGTGAACCATAAGCGATGGCGAAAACTCAGAGACAAAAGTCATAGTTTGGTTTTCCATACCACCACCCCAGCCAAACTGTGCCTGAGCATATTTTTCATCCACAAAGGGATAAACGCCAAAAGTATCGCACAGCATTTTGAGAGCGGGAATCAAGCGGGCAGCGCGGCGGTGGTTCTGCTCGTAGCGTTCGGGGTAAAAATAGTTGACATATAGCAGCGAGTCGCCATTGTTTAGATGCACATATTCTTGCGTTACCACATAATTACTAACTGCCACTGCCACAAGGTAAAAAGCAATTTTGTGACGATGAATCCAGTTGGTGGTGCGTATGCCATCAGTTACCGATTCGGAAACAATCACGCCGTTGGATGCCGCACGATATTGTTCGGGACATTGCACAACCACCTGCACCGAATCGTATTTATCGGTGTTAACCTGACGGCAAGGATACCAGTCTTTGGCACCGTTTGGCTCAGAAAGCGTCCAAAATACTGGAGAATTTCCGTGGTAAGAAAAAACCACCGAACCCAAACCCGACTGCGACGGCACACCTTCGTAAATCACCTTTACCGAATCGCTATACGACCAAGTGTAGTCGGGATAAATAATCAACGAATCGCCCTGATGATTGAATTTTAGCGGGTTATCGCCGTGCATTACATTTTTTACTTCAAGCGACGAAGCAAGGTCGAATTGCAACGGCAGAAAACGGTCTTGTCGCGATTTTACAGCAAAATATTGAGTGGTTACACCTTTTATATATTTAACCGAAGGGTCAACGCTCAAATTGATACGCACAAATTGCATATCCACCCACGAAAATGGATTTTTGGCAGCCGACACCGCAGTTGCACAAAACAACAACAGCAATAATACTAACCGTTGCATTTACCCAACACCTTTATAATAGTATCTTCAATTACTTTGGGATAATGTTCGTATTCGAGGGCGTGCACACGTTGGGCAAGAGTGTCGGCAGTATCGTCGGGCAACACGGGACATTTAGCTTGGAAAATCACCGAGCCGCGGTCGTAATCGTTGTCGATAAAATGAATAGTAATGCCGCTTTCCTTATCTCCGCTGTCGAGCACGCTCTGATGCACACGGCTGCCATACATACCTTTACCTCCGTGTTTGGGCAATAGCGACGGATGTATGTTGACAATTCTTTGGTCGAAAGCTGCCACAATATAGTCGGGTACAAGCTTGATGTAACCCGCAAGCACCACAAAATTGGTTCGGAAATCGCGCAAAACGCCAAGCATAAAGTCTGTGTCGTCGATTAAACGCTTAGAAAGCACAAGACAAGGCACCGAATGACGGCGACAACGCTCAATCACAAACGCCTTTGGATTGTCGGTAATGAGGAGTCCGACGCGCACTAACTTACTATCTTTAAAATAGTTGAATATATTTTCGGCATTACTGCCGCTGCCCGAGGCAAATATAGTTACGTTCCACATAAAAAATTTTTTTTTAAAAATTTAACGTGCAAATATATCAATAAATCTTCAATAGCCACGTTTTAAAGCATTTAAAATAATAGTGTCGAAAAATAATTTTTTAACAATCAATTAATTACAAAAATATTTTTTTTTTCGGTCTAAAATTGTTTTCTTTGCGGCGAATTTAAAAAAGAGAAATCGAAGTTTAATTTTTAAAAAATTATTTATCATGAACGAAGACATAAAGAAAAAAGTAAAAGAGATTATCGTTGAGAAATTAGGTGTAGACGAAGCAGAAGTTACTGAAGAAGCATCTTTCACAAACGACCTTGGTGCCGATTCTCTCGACACAGTAGAACTCATCATGCAGTTCGAAAAAGAGTTCAACATCTCTATTCCCGACGATCAAGCTGAAAAAATCGCTACCGTTGGCGAAGCTATCGAATACATCGAAAACCAACAAAAATAATTTATTTCTATGGAATTAAAACGAGTAGTCGTTACCGGCATGGGGACAATAAACCCCTTAGGCCATAATATAACCGAGTTTTGGGAAAATTTAAAATCCGGTGTAAGCGGCGCAGGTCCGATTACCCGTTTTAATCCCGAAAAATTCAAAACCCGGTTTGCCTGCGAGGTTAAAAATTTCGACGAGGTTGACGCTCAGTTCTTCAACAAAAAAGAGACCGGACGTTTAGACCTTTTTGCTAAATTCGCTCTTATCTCTGCCGAAGAGGCTTGGAAAAACAGCGGACTTACACCCGAAAATTTCAATCACGACCGTGCAGGTGTTATCTGGGGCTCGGGCATCGGCGGCATCAACACCCTCACCGAAGAAGTAGAACAATTCTGCAAAGGCGATGGTTCTCCCCGTTTCAGCCCATTCTTTATTCCCAAAATGATTAGCGACATTGCTCCGGGACACATCAGTATGAAGTACGACCTCCGTGGACCTAACTTCACCACTGTTTCGGCATGCGCTTCGTCTACCAACGCCATTATCGACGCATTCAACTACGTTCGTCTTGGCAAGGCAGACATCATTGTAACCGGCGGTTCTGAATCGCCCGTGGGAATTGCTGCAGTAGCCGGATTCAATTCTATGAAGGCTCTCAGCACCAACAACGACAACTACAAAACTGCATCTCGTCCGTTTGACGCCACTCGCGACGGATTTGTAATTGGCGAAGGTGGCGGTTGCCTCATTCTCGAAGAGTACGAACACGCTAAGGCACGCGGAGCCAAAATCCTCTGCGAACTTGCCGGAAGCGGTCTCACAGCCGACGCTCACCACATTACCGCTCCCCACCCCGAAGGTCGCGGAGCAGCAGCTGTAATGAAACTTGCTATCGAAGATGCCGGTCTTAAACCCGAAGACATCGACTACGTTAATGTTCACGGCACATCTACCGGTCTCGGCGACATTGCCGAATCAAAAGCAATAAAGCAAGTGTTTGGCGATTATGCTTACAAAGTTAGCATCAGCAGCACCAAATCTATGACAGGACACCTTCTCGGTGGCGCTGGCGTGGTAGAATCTATCGCTTGCGTGCTTGCAATGCTCAACGAAACCGTACCGCCAACCATCAATTTTCAAAACCCCGACCCGCACATCGACCCCAAACTCGACATCACACCCAACGTTGCCAAGAAAAGGGTTATCCGCGCAGCCCTCAACAACACATTCGGCTTTGGCGGACACAACGCTTCGGTGGTTTTCAAAAAGATTTAACGGCTAAAAAGGGGTGCATTTAAACGCTAATGCGTTGCCATAAATGCACCCCTTTTTTTAATTTTTTAGCACAGGTGTTTAAGAACATAGCAGCATTCATAAAGTACCTTTTCGGCAAAGACAAGAAATTCGCCCGCCAAATAAGGCGAATAACTGGTTTTTACCCTTACAACAAAGACCTTTACCAAACTGCTCTTACACACCGCTCGCTTTCGGCACGCACCAGCACAGGATTTATGATCAACAACGAGCGCTTAGAATTTCTGGGCGACTCGGTGCTCGACCTCCTCATTGGCGAATACCTCTACAAGCGATTTTCTAACGAACAAGAAGGATTCCTCACTCAACTTCGCGCCCGAATTGTCAACGGCGACAATCTCACCGAACTATCTAAGCAAATTGGTCTTGACTTGCTTGTAAAAACCTCTGTAAAGAGCCATTCTTCAAATATTCACCTCTACGGCGATGCATTTGAAGCATTTCTCGGCGCAGTATACTTAGACCGCGGATTTAGTCAGGCAGGTAAATTTATCTACAAGCGCATAATGCCAAAATATCTCAATATCTTTGAGTTAGAGCATCAAAACACCAACTACAAGAGCCAACTTATTGAGTGGGGACAAAAAAACAAAAACGAAATTGAATTTGCCACCGACGTGGAATATCCCGGAAGCAGATATTTTGTATCGTATGTGCGCATCAACGGCGAAAACTACGGCTCGGGCATAGGCATTTCAAAAAAAGAAGCCGAACAAAAAGCTTCAAAGGTTGCTTTAAGCAAACTAAGCTAACTCATTAACCATCATCCACTAATAGTTTATAAAAAATCCCGCAATGATAATTCTCGACGACGTTCTTATTAACGAAGATATCTTTACCGAAAAATTTTGTTGCGACGTTACCGCCTGCCTTGGCACATGCTGTGTAGAAGGCGACAGCGGCGCACCTCTCGACTATACCGAAGTGCCAAAGCTCGAAAAGCACTTCAACGCCGCCAAAGAATATCTCTCGCCCGAAAACATCGCCGCTGTTGAAAATCAAGGATTTGCAGTAAGAGATTACGACAACGAACTTGTTACCCCGCTACTCAATCGTGCCGAATGTGCCTATTCATACAAAGAAAACGGCATCACCCTCTGCGCCTACGAACGCGCTTTTTTAGACGGCAAAATTCCGTGGCGCAAACCTATTTCGTGCCACCTTTATCCCATCCGCCTCACTAAAGTAGGCATCTACACAGGCATCAAACTTCATCGTTGGAATGTTTGCCGCAGCGCATTTATCCTTGGCCGCAAAAAAAGTCTCCCCGCCTACAAATTCTTAGAAGAGCCAATCGTCCGCCGTTTTGGACAAGAATTTTATGATCGCTTGTGCGAAGTGGCTGAGGCGTATTTGAAAGGGAGAAAATAATAAGCAACCAATTCTACGTAAAATTTTGCAAAAAAATTTTCATTACTAAATTACTATACAACAACATAATAACAAATAAATTGCAAACATCAACTAAAATTTCAGTTTATCAACTGTAAAATAAGTTGTATAATTGAAACATAAGTTTTATCTTTGCGTTATAAATGATATAACTGATACATCAGTTATAAAACTTAAAAATAAATTATAGTATTAACAATCAAAAACGCAAAGCCATGGAACAGAAAAAATCAGAGAAAGCCAATCTCCAGAGCAAGAAGTTCACATTCTTAGAAATCGGTCTTGTACTAACCCTATTGGCAATTTGGGGAGTATTTGAATTTACCACCAAAGCCGAAAACGCAGCTATACAAAACAATTACATATCTTGTGGAGGCGACGACGAATTGATAGATATTATCGTTACACGCCCCGAACCACCGCAACCCCCTGCGCCGCCAGTTCGCAAAATAGCGGATATCATTGAGGTAACAAATGACCCTGAAACAATTTGCGACGATCCAATAGATGCAGAAATAGATGTCGACGGAGCCGTGCAGATAGAAGAACTGCCTGTTATCTCGTGTACAGATGAAGAAGATGATGAAGAAACGGTTTGCATATTTATTGCGGCAGAAGAAATGCCAATGTTCAAAGGGGGCGACAAAGCCCTGCTCAAATACATTTCGGAGAATGTGGTATATCCCGAAATCGCCAAGGAAAACGACATTCAAGGCACTGTCTACGTAGGATTTGTTATCGACGAAAAAGGCAAAGTAACCGATGTAACACTTGTGCGCGGTGTTGACCCACTATTAGACAAAGAGGCTCTCAAGGTAGTAGAAAACCTTCCCGATTGGAAACCCGGCAAACAATCAGGCAAAAATGTAAAGGTTAGGATGAATATACCAATAAAATTTCAGCTCGCCAACTAAAAAAAACTTAAAAATAAGTTTGATAATTGAAAAATAAGTTATATATTTGCAAAACCAATTACAAAACTAACAAGTCAATTACACAACGCATAAATACATTAAGAGATGGAACAGTTGACCAAAGCAGAAGAAAAGGTGATGCAGATATTATGGAAACTTAAATCTGCATTTGTAAAGGACATCATAGAGCAGATGCCCGACCCAAAACCGCCGTACAACACAATTTCGTCGGTGGTGAGGATACTCCGCGAGAAAGGTTTTGTAGACTTCAAAGCCTACGGCAAAACCTACGAGTACTTTCCCGCTGTCAGCAAGCTCGCCTACAAGAAATACACCTTCGGGCAGATGCTGAAAAACTATTTCGACGGCAGCTACGAAACTATGGTATCGTATATGGTGGACGAAGAGCCGGTATCAGAACGCGAGATTAGCGAAATAAAGCAGATTATTGACAAACGAACAAAGTAGACTATGCTTAATGCGGTGGCATACATAGTAGAATCGGCGGTGATATTTGCAGTGCTTATAAATTTTTACAAATATGCCTGCTACCGTCAAACCTACTACAAGTGGGATAGATTTCTACTAATTGCCTGCATAGTAATATGCTACGCGCTGCCGTTTTGCAAAATCAGCGGAGACGAATCAAACTCCAGAGCAGAAACTGCACAAGTATCGGTAACAGGCATAGCCATTGGCGAAAAAAGCCACACCATTACCCTATCAAGGCTAACAACTATTGGCACAATAGCAAAAAACGCACTGCACAGCCCCACATTCCACACATTATTATTAATAATGATGGTAGCATACATAGCGTGCGCGGCAATAAAAGCAGTTTCGGTAACAGCGGCACTGATAAAAATACTCCGACTAAGGCGTGGCAAACCAGAAAACATTGGCAACGGCATAAAAATTTACACAGCCGAAAGCCGCACACCAGCATTCTCGTTCTTTGACAATGTATTTGTAAACAAAGCGTTCCGCAGTCTCGACAGCCGTTCGCAAGAGATAATTCTCAACCACGAACGCCAGCACATACGCGGACACCATAGCATTGATGTTATCATCTTTGCCATACTCTCAATAGTGCAATGGTTCAACCCTGCTGTAAAAAAAGCCGCAGCACTCAGCCGACAGATTTGCGAAAACATAGCCGACTCGTCTGCCACCGAGGGCGACAAAAAAGAGTACGCGCTGCTTCTATTAAAACTTGGAAGCACCAACTCAGAGCCTTCGCCTGTAAAACCAGCCCCCGAAGGTAGCAGCCTCAAAGACCGTGTGCTTAATATCTACTCTTACGATAGCGCA
The DNA here is from genome assembly GCA_017394445.1 of Bacteroidales bacterium. Lineage (GTDB taxonomy): Bacteria > Bacteroidota > Bacteroidia > Bacteroidales > UBA3824 > UBA3824. Next base: position 8,946 of record JAFPYT010000220.1, read on the forward strand.
CAAAACCGCAAAATACGTTTTGCATGTTCGCTGCCCATATTGCTATTGTTAATAATCTGTTACCTAATAATAGGCGGCAAAATCAGCACAAAAAACAAAAACGGGTTAGAGTTCCCTATAAAAGGTGGCTACACATTGGCAGCCGAATACTTTGAAGACCGCATTTGCACATTAACCGATGGACGGCGATATTATGTTTCGCATCCCGAAACGGCATTCTACGTACCCGAAAACACTGTAATAGTTGCACCGATAGCAGGCACAGCCAAATCAGTAAACGACCACGAAATTGCCATAACATCGGGCGACACCACTATCACTATCAAATACTTATCGTTGGTAAGCAAAAGCAATAATGTAACACTCGGAGAAGAAATAGGACGCACCTCTACCCTGCCCCTGTCGATAAAAACCGAAATAAAAAACAAAGCAATCGACCCAGCGATAATATTCAACTACTAATTTAGATAACGCATGTTAACCTCCTAATAATTGATACTATGCAAACAAAAAAATCACCAAGAGCCGACCTTGAAAGCAAACGAGGAATAATGTTTCTGATAGGTCTTGCCATATCGCTCGGGCTAATATACGCAGTATTCAACTACGAAAAGCCCAAGCCCACATACGAGGAGGTAACAGTAACCCTCCCGGCGGAGAGTTTAACAATCACCGAAATAATTTCTCCGCCATAAGTTAAATTATTATTAAAAAAAATTTGCGTATAAAAAATAAACACAATAATTTTACACGCTCGAAAATGTAGCACATTAACATTAAATATAAACACACAAAAACATAAATAAAAATGGAAGAAAAAAAATCACAAAAAGCCGATCTCGAAGGTAAGAAAACCATCTTCTTAGAAATCGGTTTCGTAATCACCCTCTTAATTGTGTGGGGTGCGTTCGAATTCAGCACAAAAGCCGAAAAAGCCGAAGAGTTCGGTCCCTTGGCAATCACCGAAGACGTTGTAGAAGAAATTCCTATCACTCGTCAGGAGCAGATAGAGCTTCCTCCTCCACCTCCCCAACAAACCGTTGCCGACATTATTGAGGTGGTAGACGACAAAATCGAAATCAACGAAGACCTCACAATCGACGAAGCTGACGAAAACACAGCCGTTGAAATTCAAGAAATTGTAGAGGTTGCCCCCGTTGAAGAAGAAGAAGAAGAGGCTGCTCCGTTCGTTATCGTTGAGGATATGCCCGAATTTAAAGGCGGTGAAAAAGCTCTCTTGAAATATATCGCAGAACACGTGGTTTACCCCGAAATTGCAAAAGAGAACGACATCCAAGGAACAGTTTACGTAAAATTTGTTGTAAACGAAAAAGGCAAAGTCACCAACGTAGGACTTCTCCGTGGCGTTGACCCCTTGCTCGACAAAGAGGCAATCAAAGTGATCGAAAGCCTTCCCGATTGGAAACCCGGCAAACAGTCTGGTAAAAACGTAAAAGTTTCGATGCAGGTGCCCATCAAGTTTCAGTTAGCAAACTAATGCAAAAAAAAAACTCACAAAAAAAATCTGCCCCATTGTTAACACGGAGCAGATTTTTTTTTATATTTGCAAAAAACCGCCTACAACCAGCATAAACTTATGACAACAAACAAGCCAATAATAGTTCCATGGGATTTTAGCGAAAAAGCAGAGTTTGCACTGCTCCACGCTGTCAACTTTTCAACTATAACAAACTATCCTATAATACTTGTTCACATAACTAAACGTCAAGCCGACAACTCAGAATATACCCAAAAATTAACTACCAAAGCCAACGAAGTAAAGCAACAATACGGAGTTGAAATATCTGCCTTGGTACGCACAGGCAACATCTTTAATCAAATATCCGACATCATTGCCGAAACCAATGCCTTTATTGCCATTATGGGCACACACGGCATGAAAGGTCTTCAAAAACTAACAGGCAGTTGGGCTTTAAAAGTAATTACAGGCTCAAAAGCCCCCTTTATTGTGGTTCAAGACCGTCCTCAATCAAATGCCGACGTTACAAAAATCGTTCTTCCAATGGATTTTAAACTCGAAGAACGAGAGAAACTTGTGTGGACAGCATTTCTTGCAAACGTTACCAAATGTAAATTTTACATTTGTTACACCGAAATAGGCGACGAAATAATTCAAAAACGCACCATTAGCAACATAAAAGCTGCCTGCACATATTTAGAAAGCAAAGGAATCAACTACGAACTTCATCAACTGCCCGGCGACGAAGGCATTGCCAAAGAAACCATAAAATTTGCCAAACAAATCGAAAGCGGAATGATTCTTATTACCACCACCAAAAACATTAAGTTTCAAGACTATGTGCTTGGTGCCGCCGAACAGCAAATTATTGCCAACGACAGCAAAATACCTGTTATGTGCGTTAATCCCAAAGCAGGAACAAAATAATTTTGCACATTAATAAAATAATATCTACCTTTGTAATTGGATATAACAAATTTTCGAAAATGGACAAAACAGAAAACAACAAATACGTAATAGGCATTACACAGGGCGATATCAACGGCATCAACTACGAGATAATAATCAAAGCACTTGCCGACCCGGAATTATACAACAACTGCACAATTGTAATTTATGGTTCCGCCAAGGCGATAGGCTTTCACCGCAAAACCCTCAACCTGCCGCAAATCAATTTCAACGCTACCAAAAGCGCTGCAGAACTTGCTCCAAACAAAATAAACCTTATCAACATAGGCGACGACAACCTGCGTCTCGAACTCGGAACATCTACAGTTACCGCAGGCGAATGTGCTGCCGAAGCTCTCAAACTTGCCGTTCAAGATTTAAAACAAGGATACATTGATATTTTGGTAACTGCTCCTATCAACAAAAACAATGTAAACGAAGCAGGACTCAAAATACCGGGACACACCGAATTTCTTGCCGATAATTTCAACACGTCCGACTATCTTATGCTAATGACCTCCGAAGAATTAAAAATCGGAGTTGTAACGGGTCATGTACCGCTAAAAGACGTGGCACACAACATAACACCACAAAAAATAGTTCAAAAACTACGCATAATAAACCGCTCGCTCAAAGAGGATTTCACAATCCGCCGCCCCAAAATAGCAGTGCTTGGTCTCAACCCTCACTCTGGCGACAACGGAGTAATTGGCAACGAAGAAACAGAAATAATTCTTCCCGCACTAAAACAAGCCGAAGATGAAGGTATAACATGTTTTGGACCATATCCTTCGGACGGATTTTTTGCAGCAGAACTCTACAAAAAATTTGACGCCGTGCTTGCCATGTATCACGACCAAGGATTAATCCCCTTTAAAATAATTGCAGGCAACAAAGGCGTTAACTACACAGCAGGATTGCCTATTGTGCGCACATCGCCCGACCACGGCACAGCATACGATATTGCAGGTAAAGGCATTGCCGACGAAACTTCGCTCAAAGAAGCTATATACACTGGCATCGCTATCTGGCAAAACCGTCAGCTGCTCAAAGGTATCAATCCGCTCAAAAAACTTACTGTAACCGAATCGGACAAAAAAATTTGTTAACCACTACTTAAAAAAAATATACAATGAAAGACTTTTCTTACGAACGCCACGGTTCCGACTTAATTAATTCGCGCCTCTGCGTTATCGAAAACCGTGCACAAAAAAACAGATCGATATCGAATCTCAAAAAACTACATTCTTGTATCGACCTTACATCGCTTAGCAATGCCGACAACGAAAATTCCATAGCCGACTTTGTAATGAGCGTCAACACATTTAAAGAAAATAATCCGGGCATACCAAATGTTGCAGGTATATGCGTATATCCCAAGTTTGTACCTGTGGTACGAAAAATTCTTGCCGTTCCCGAAGTTAAAATTGTTTCGGTGGCAGGAGCTTTCCCCCATGCTCAAACATTTGACGAGATAAAAATTCGCGAA
>JAFPYT010000221.1 GCA_017394445.1 Bacteroidales bacterium
CTTCTGCTGTCGAACCTTGGCATTGATGCCCACTACAAATCTATTAGCCGCGGCGTTATCGATTCGCGCGATATTGTATATTTTATTTCGGCATCGGCGGTGTTTGTGCTGCTCACCAAGGCAAAATTAGAGAGCCGAAACGCCAAACCCATCCGTCCGATGATTATTGCGTTTGTTGCCATAATTGCTGTTAACTTGCTGTCGATGAATGCGTTTTTCCGTGCCGACCTTACTGGCGACAAAAAATATTCGCTCACCGACTTTACTAAGCAATACCTCGGCAATCTCAAAGGTAACGTAATGATACGCGTATACTTAGATGGACCACAACTGCCCGTAAGTTTCAAGCGAATGCGCAACGAAATCAAAGACCGTTTAGACGAATTTCGCATCTACGGAGGCAGCAAAATTGCTTACACTTTTATAAATCCCACCGAAAACGACGACAAACAAGCCCGCTACGGCATCTACAAGCAACTTTTTGATATGGGTCTCAAACCCGTTGAAATCGACGACATTGCGCAGGAAAAAGAAACCAAAACTATGATTTTTCCCTGTGCCATAATATGTTACACATTGGATGCTGTTACCGGCAGCGACGGTACTATGCGCGACACCACCATTGTGCGCGAAATTGGTATCAACCTTCTGAACCAAGATCCGCAACTTGCCCCGGGCGACGAACAGAACATATTCAACAGTATGGAAACATTTGAGTATGAGATTACTAACGCCATTTACCGCCTATCGCAAATCGAAAAACCGCAAGTGGCTTTTATCGAGGGTCACGGCGAGGCAGACGAACAAAGCGTACTCGACATTAGCACCGAACTTTCTAATTATTACGAGGTTAGACGTGGCGCAATCAATGGCACTCCGGGCGTGTTGGATAATTTTGCCGCCGTGGTGATTGCCAAGCCCACCAAGCCGTTTAGCGAAGACGACAAGTTTGTGCTCGACCAATATATTATGAATGGCGGTAGCGTTCTTTGGCTTGTGGACGCCACCTCTGCCGACCTTGACAGCCTTTACAATGCTCCCGTGTCGGCGGCTATGCCTTTGGATCTCAATCTCGACGATATGCTCTTTACCTACGGAGCAAGGCTGAATCCCGACCTTGTAAAAGATATGCAATGCGCTCCCGTGGGTCTTGCGGTGGCAGGTCCTAACAACCAACCGCAGATAAAACTTTTTCCGTGGGACTTTTTTCCAGTGATTCTTAGCCGCGCTAAAAACCCGATTACCAAGCATTTAAGTTACACACTCTGCCGATTTGCCGGAACTATCGACACTGTGGGCAGCAACCCCGACATCAATAAAACGGTGCTTTTGTCGTCGAGTCAATACTCCAAAAATGTGCCTGTGCCAGTGTCGATTTCGTTCGACGGAATCAACCAACGCCACACCACCGACGAATACAACCGCCCATTTCAAAATATCGCTGTGCTGATGGAAGGCAGTTTTGAATCGCTCTACAAAGACCGTCCTACCCGCAACATCGGAGGCAGAGCAATGACCGTAAAACCCAAATCTGAACCCGCCAAGATGATTGTGGTAGCCGACGGCGACCTTGCTATCAACGATATTTCGCCCAAAGGTGAGCCCTATCCGCTCGGATTTGACCGAAACTCACAAAACACTTTCAAAGGCAACAAAGAATTTATTGTTAACGCCCTCAACTATCTCACTGGCGACGAAGACCTGCTTACCATCCGAATGAAAGAGGTGAAAATCCGCGTGTTAGACAAAGAACGAGCCACAAAAGAACGCACTCTCTACGGATTTATAAATGTGGTGCTGCCCCTCGCAATTCTTGGGTTAATAGGCGTGGTGATATATTTTGTAAGAAAAAGAAAATACTCGGCAAAAAAATAACAATATGAAAATCAGTTATTTATTTCTTGTTATAATAACTCTCTTGGCGGTGGCGTGCGGAGGTTATCCCGACTATACGATAGAGCCAAGCAAATGCGGAATGGTGCGAATCTCTCACAACGGCAAATCCATTACCTTAAAAAAAGACACCGCGTGGTATGTTGACATCGACGGCAAAAACCTATTCTACGCCGACCGTGGCAAAATTGAAGCCTTGTTAAACACCCTCAGAGACATCAACATACAAGGAATAAGCAATCACGACCCCAAAAAAAATTTTCAATACACAGTTGAAGTTTTCAACCAAAGCGAACGTTTAACCAAAACATTAAAATTCAACGCTATACCATCGTCGGCAAATATGGTGGGCAGTGTAGACGGTTCGCAGTGCTATGTGGTGGGTATTCCGGGGTTAAATATCTCGCCCACAATAAATTTTAATCCCGACCCTTCGTATTGGAAAAACCTCGCACTTTTAGAAATCTACGCCCAAAACGTTTCGCAAATATCAATAACGCATTTTCAAGACCCTAAACAGTCGTTTTCGATAAGTCTCAACATCGATACCTTTGTAGTAAAAGACTTTGAAAATAAGCCGCTTGCCATTCCGCAAACCAACGTAAGGCAATGGCTCGGTGCGCTCGGCACATTTTGCGCCGCCGAATACTGCACCACTCCTATCCTACCCGACTCGCTAAAAATCAGCCAAATAACCGTAAAAACCAAATCGGGCGAAACACAAGCCGCAGCATTTTACAAGCGCACACAACCCGATGGCACACCCGACTACAACCGTATGTGGTTTATCACACCCGACGGCGCAACCGGCACGGCAAAGTATTTCGACTACGACATTCTGCTGATTGGCGTGGAAAAATTGAGATAATTTTTTTTTGGCATTTTTTACGTATAACACGTAATTTTTACTTGCTATTTAAAAAAAACACTCGTAAATTTGCACAATAGAATAAAGGGCATATATATGCGTCAAGACATTGTAAGTCATATAGGTACGGTAACAAAAGTAACCGAAGAGAGCGTTTCGGCAAGTTTCAACAAAGGCGAAGCGTGCGGCAACTGCCACGCCAAAGCCATCTGCGAAGGCGGCAAAGGACAACTCATAACAATAGAGGTAGCCCGCAAAGAGGGTTCGGACTTTAAACCCGGACAAAAAGTAAACGTAAGCCTCAGCGCAAAAACCGCTTCCACAAGCGTAATGCTTGCCTACGTATATCCGTTGATATTGCTCTTTGCAGTGATGGCGGCTGTGATATTTACCACCGGAAACCAAGACGCTGGGTGTTTGGCTGCGCTTGCAACACTGCCTGTATACTACACCTTATTATATATGTTTCGCAAACGTGTAAACAAGAAAATAGAATTTGCAATTACAGAAATTTAAAGATAAAAATCAGATAAACAAACAACAATGGAGGACAACGTAATAGCGATTTCCATAGCGGTATTGGGCGGAGTAGCGGTTTTGGCCGCCGCCATACTGTACGTGGTGGCTAAAAAATTCAAAGTTGACGAAGATCCGCGGATCGACGAAGTAAACGAACTTCTTCCCGGAGCCAACTGCGGCGGATGCGGATTTGCCGGCTGCCGAAACTTTGCCGAAGGATGTGTAAAAAGTCTCGAAGGCAAATTCTGCAACGTTGGCGGTGCCGACGTAATGAACAAAATTGCCGAAATACTCGGCGGCACAGTAACGGCTCCCGACCCGAAAGTGGCTGTGGTAAGGTGCGCAGGAAGCACCGCCTGCCGTCCTAAGGTAAACAATTTTGAAGGCGCAAAATCGTGCGCGGTGGTGGCTGCCACCTACGCCGGCGAAACTGGATGCGCCTTTGGTTGTATTGGCCTTGGCGACTGCGTTACAGCCTGCGAATTTGGCGGAGTGTCGATTAACCCCGAAACAGGACTTGCACAAATCAACGAAAGCCTATGTACGGCTTGCGGATCGTGCGTAAAAGCCTGTCCAAAAGGCATTATCGAACTCAGAAAAAAAGCCGCGAAATTCCGCAAGGTGTACGTTTCGTGCGTCAACAAAGACAAAGGCGCAGTGGCAAAAAAAGCCTGCTCATCGGCGTGCATAGGCTGCGGCAAGTGCGCCAAAACTTGCGAGTTCGGTGCCATCACCGTGGAAAACAACGTGGCATACATCGACTACACCAAGTGCAAGATGTGCCGCAAGTGCGTGGAGGCTTGTCCCACGGGCGCAATCAAGGAGGAAAACTTTCCCCCGCGCAAACTCAAAGAGGCAGCCGCTCCCAAAGAGTTGGGTCAGCCCACCAACGCCGACAAGGTGGAGGTGAAGCCCGAACCCGAAAAAATTGTTTTAGAAAAAAAATCAGACAATCCTAATGCCAACTAAAAATGAAGTTAAGTACCTTTAAAATAGGCGGCGTACACCCATCGGGCAGCAAACTTTCGGCAGATCAGCCAATTAAAGTAATGCCCATACCCGACACGGTATACATTCCCGCCGCACAGCACATAGGCAAACCCGCCGACATTATTGTACAAAAAGGCGACAAAGTAAAAGTGGGACAGTTGATTGCCAAATCCTCGGGCTTTGTGTCAGCCAATATCCACAGTTCGGTTTCAGGCACGGTTACAGCCGTTGGACCAGTTCCCGACCCAAGCGGAATTGCCAAAATGGGCGTTACCATAAAAGTAGAAGGCGACGAGTGGATGGAAGACATCGACCGCTCCGAAACCCTTGATACCAACGTTGATAGATTTTCCGACAAAGAAATAATCGACCGAGTTACCGCAGCCGGAATAGTGGGTATGGGCGGCGCAACATTCCCCGCTCACGTAAAATTCACCGTTCCGCTCGAAAAAAAGGCAGAAGCACTGCTAATCAACGGCGTAGAGTGTGAGCCTTACCTCACCGCCGACCACCGCGTAATGCTCGAAAAAAGCGAGCAACTGATGGTGGGCGTAAAACTGATAATGAAAGCCGTTAAAACCGAAAAGGCATTTATAGGCATTGAGGCCAACAAGCCCGACGCCATCGAAAAACTTACCGAACTCAGCCGCAAATACGCTGGTATAAAGGTAGTTCCCCTTGCCCTCAAATATCCGCAGGGCAGCGAAAAACACCTCATCAAAGCCATTATGAACAAAGAAGTGCCCTCGGGCAAACTTCCTATCGACGTGGGCGCAGTAGTGTCAAACGCCGGCACCGCAGTGGCTGTATACGAGGCTGTTATGAAAAGCAAACCCCTTATTGAGCGTGTGGTAACAGTTACGGGTAATTCGGTAAAAAATCCGTCGAACTTTCTTGCACGCATAGGCACACCCGTAAGGCTGCTGATAGAGGCTGCCGGAGGACTTCCCGAAGATACTGGCAAGGTAATAAGCGGAGGTCCGATGATGGGCAAAGCCGCCACCAACACCGATTTCCCCGTGGCAAAAGGCACATCAGGCGTACTCATTATGCCCGAAGAACTTGCACACCGTCGCGAACCCGAGCCCTGCATACGCTGCGGCAAATGCGTCGACGCCTGTCCTATGGGATTAGAGCCCTATCTGCTGTCGGTATATTCGCGCAAAAAGATGTGGAACGAGTGCGAAGAGCATTACATCTACGACTGCATAGAGTGCGGATGCTGCGTTTACAGTTGTCCCGCCGCCCGTCCGTTGCTCGACTATATGCGCCTCGGCAAATCCACAGTTATGGGCATTATTAGATCACGAAAAAAATAATCTGCTGAAACATTAATACAATGAGTAATCTGTTAACAATATCGCCGTCGCCGCATTTCAAAGACAAGCCGACCACCAAAAGTCTTATGTTCGGCGTGCTGACGGCACTGATACCCACATTTTTAGTTTCGCTCTACTCTTTTGGAATCGGAGCGTTGGTCACCACCCTTGTGTCGGTGGGCTCGTGCGTGCTGTTTGAGTGGCTCATTACCAAATATTTGCTCAAACAACAACCCCACATCGCCGACGGAAGCGCAATCCTCACTGGCGTGCTCTTGGCGTTCAACCTGCCGAGCAACATCTCGCCGTTTATAGTAATGTTTGGCGCACTTATAGCAATAGGCATTGCCAAAATGTGTTTCGGCGGATTGGGCTGCAACCTGTTTAACCCCGCGCTTGTGGCTCGTGTGTTCTTGCTGATTTCGTTCCCCGTGCAAATGACCTCGTGGCCAAAGCCTATCGAAAGCCGTCTCAATTACTTAGACGCAGTAACAGGCGCAACCCCGATGGCTGCTATCAAGGCAGGCGACCTCTCTATCTGCGAAAATGCTAACTTTATTGATATGATGATTGGAAAAGCGGGAGGCTCTCTCGGCGAGGTGGCTGCTATTGCACTTATCCTCGGCGGCATCTATATGATTGCACGTAAAATTATCACCTGGCATATTCCTGTATCGATAATTCTCACAGTGTTTGCCTTTGCAGGATTGCTTTGGCTCATCGACCCGAGCCAATATGTCAACCCTCTCTACCACATACTCGGCGGCGGTTTGCTCCTCGGTGCAATATTTATGGCAACAGACTATGTAACATCGCCTATGAGCGCAACCGGCAAAATCATTTTCGGCATCGGCATCGGCTTATTAACCATTATAATAAGACTTTGGGGTAACTATCCCGAAGGAATGAGTTTTGCGATACTGCTGATGAACGCGGTTGTGCCGCTAATCAACAAGAAATTTCAACCTGCACGTTTCGGCGCGCCTAAAACCAAATAACAATGGACAAGAAAAATCCTACATTATTAAGTATGGTGCTTGTGCTTTTGGGCATAGCGCTGGTATGCTCGGCGGGAGTGGCAGCCGTATACAATGCCACAAAACCCGTTATCGACACAGCACGTCAAACCAAAAAGGTGAAAACCGTGTCGAAAGTGCTGCCTCAGTTCGACAATTCGCCAATAGACGAGGCATTTACAATTGTTTCAGCCGACAACGATTCGCTGCTCTGCTATCCCGCCAAATCAAACGGCGAAACAGTGGGCTACGCAGTATCGTCGTTTAGCAACAAAGGTTACGGCGGCAAGATCGAGGTGCTGGTTGGATTCCTTCCCGACGGCACAATCTTCAACACCGAGGTGGTATCGCTCAACGAAACTCCGGGACTTGGCGACAAGAGCCAAAAAAGCAAGTCGAACTGGGCAGAACAGTTCAACGGCAAAAACCCCGAATCGTATAAACTCGCTGTTAAGAAAGACGGTGGCGACGTAGACGCAATTACCGCTGCCACAATTACTTCGCGTGCATACACCGGCGCAGTGGAACTCGCCTACAAAACCTTTATGGGCTATATCAAAGGTGCAAAACCCGAAGCCGTAAGCGGAGCCACACAGCAGGCAGAGCCGCAAAACTAATTTCAACTAACGAATCTAAAAACGAAACAATATGAGCAAGTTTCAAATATTTTCAAAAGGCATTCTCAAAGAGAATCCGGCGTTGGTGCTGATATTGGGTATGTGTCCCACGTTGGGCGTTACCACATCGGCCATCAACGGACTTGGTATGGGCGTGGCCACTATGTTTGTGGTGGTGCTGTCCAACATCATAATCTCGCTTATAAAAAACATCATCCCCAACAATGTGCACATACCTGCCTACATTGTGGTGATAGCCTCGCTTGTAACAATATTGCAATTGGTGATGGAAGCCTACGTGCCCGCCCTCTACGATTCGCTCGGACTATTTATTCCCCTTATCGTGGTAAACTGCTTGGTGCTTGGACGCGCTGAGGCATTCGCCAACAAAAACAACGCAATCGACTCGGCACTCGACGGATTGGGAATGGGTCTCGGCTTTACACTCGCACTCACAGTGCTTGGCGCGGCAAGAGAGATGCTCGGCAGCGGCAGCATTTTTGGATTGAAGTTTATCGAAGGCGACGGCATCATAGGCTTTGTGCTCGCACCCGGAGCGTTTCTCGTTCTCGGACTGCTTATCGCCGGAGCAAATCTTCTCAGCAAAAAAATCTACAAAAAGGAGGAATAAACTATGGAATACCTATTGATCATAATATCGGCGATATTTGTCAACAACGTTGTACTCGCCAAATTCCTTGGAATCTGCCCCTTTATCGGCGTATCCAACAAGGTGAAAACCGCCATAGGTATGAGCGGAGCCGTTGCCTTTGTAATGGTAATTGCCACATTGGTAACGTTTTACATTCAGAAACTCCTCGATATGTATCACATCGAGTTTATGCAGACCATCACCTTTATATTAGTGATAGCCTCGCTCGTTCAGATGGTAGAGATAGTGTTAAAGAAAGTTAGTCCCGCGCTGTATCAGTCGCTCGGCATCTTTCTCCCCTTGATTACCACCAACTGTACAGTGCTTGGTGTGGCAATACTTGCAGTAAGCGAACCCGCCTACGGAGCAGCCGAAGCAGCAGTATTTGCCCTTGCCAACGCCCTCGGCTACGGACTTGCACTTGTAATCTTTGCCGGTCTCCGCGAACAGTTGGAACTTGCCGAAGTACCCCAAGCCATGAAAGGCGTACCCATCGCCTTCATCACCGCCGGAATCTTGGCATTGGCATTTATGGGCTTCTCGGGATTGTGCTAAGAAACATATTTTAATAGTTGATAAA
>JAFPYT010000003.1 GCA_017394445.1 Bacteroidales bacterium
CAGAAGTTTCTCGCCGTTTTGAGCACTCACCGCACCTTTGCGCAGTATCATATTGTTGATGTCGATGTAGTTGTGGATTGTGGTGAACTGTTCCGAAATCTCGTTTTCTGCAATGCCGAGACCATTGAGAATTTCGGCCATCATCGCTTTGCGATTCATCATAGCAAAATGCTGCATTATGCCCATATCGTTGATGTAATCATCAAACAATGAGCCGCTTACATACGCCAAATCTTTGGGTATTGTGGTGAGAATCTGACTTTTCATCTCCGAAAGTCGCTCTTGAATTTCATTGTTACGTCCTTCGGCTTTGAGTTGGAGAATCAATTCGTCCAAATCCTTTTTCTGATTGTGATTCTGTTGTTTCCATGCCTCTTCCTGATAATAGTTGGCTATTTCCAACCCAGCGTGACGGCTTCCCGAATGTACCACAAGATACAGATTGCCATCGTCGTCGCGGTCGGCTTCAATGAAATGATTACCGCCTCCGAGTGTACCTACGCTGCGGATAGCACGAGCCTTGCCAAATTGTCCGCGAACTTTTTCAAAATCAACTTCTTGCGAATACGGATGCGGCTCTTTACGGATGTCGAAACCGCTCGGAATATTTTTGCGAATTACCGAATCCAAAACCGCAGGATTGAACGATTCTGCCGCCTTGCTTCCCGCCTTAAACATCACCGTCTCCATACCGCAACCGATGTCAACGCCCACAAGATTTGGTACAATTTTGTCGGAGATAGTCATCGTTGTGCCGATAGTGCAGCCTGCTCCGGCATGAACGTCAGGCATGAGGCGGATTTTTGCACCTGAGGTAAACTCCTGATTGCAAAGCGTTTCAATCTGTTTGATTGAAAGTTCGTCCACATTGTCGGTGAACACTTTTGCCGTTGAATATTTGCCGATTATTTCTTTCATAATAGCGTGTTTTTAAGTTTAACGCTACAAAAATAAAAGAGCGTTACGCAATCTTTTTGCGTAATGAAAAAAATTTTTGAGAAAATTATCTTATCTCACCACCTTTGCCTTCAACTCCAAATATTTCCTTGTGAAATATGGCTGAATAGCCGATTCGCGGTAGTCGAAACCGTAGGCGCGGCGGGTAACGGCAATGATGGGCGGGGCTTGAATACGTTTAGATATTCCCATACCTTTAAATAATTTGTACCAACGTTCAAGGTCGGCGACAAACGATTTGGCATCGGGAAAATGCTGACGGATAAGATCTTCGGTAAGGTCGCTGGGGTCGCCGTGGTTGAGGTATGCGGCAAGGTTGCCATCGAGATAATGTTGCAGAATGTCGGCAAGCGGAGCGTGATTCCACCATTGTTGCCAAGCCTCAAAAAGACGGTCGTGATAAGGATAGATAAGCGGATCGCCAAGACCTTTATCAACAGATTGATTATCTGAAAGTTCGGCAGATGGTTTTAGGGTCAGCACCTCGGCAGGAACAATCTCACAATTGCGGTTGATAAATCGGCAAAGGTCGTAGACGGTATGTTTCCAAAGGTCGCCCAAGGCAGCGAGAAAACCTGCCACATCGCCGTAGAGAGTAGCATATCCAACGGTGGTTTCGGTTTTGTTGCCGTTGTTGGTAAAAACGCCTCCCCAGGCACTTGAAATGGCAGCCAAAACCCTTGCGCCACGGTCGCGGGCTTGAACATTCTCCATATTAAACGATGTGAGGCTAAGGGTTAATTCATCACCGTCGGCATTACGCGAAACAAGTCCATTTATCTGACGATAAGTAAGTTCCGCACTTTCCTGAATTGGCACAGATGTATACCAGCAACCCAGATTGTTAGCAAGTTTTTCGGCAATTCCGATTGTGGTTTTCGAGTTGAACCGCGACGGCATATTCACAAGCAAAACATTATCCTTGCCAATGGCCTCCACATAAAGCGCCGCCGCAAGGGTAGAATCCACACCACCAGACGCACCAATTACAACGTGTTTTAAACCGCACTGAGCCATATAGTTACGTATACCATAAACTAGCGTATCGTGAATATCTTGAATTTCGGCATTTGGCGAAAAACCAGTTTGAGTGGTGCAAATAAGTTTTCCGTTGGCATATTCAAAATCAACATCCTCCTCGGCATACATTTTTGAATGTGCAATAATTTCGCCCTCGGCATTCCACACCGCCGAACTGCCATCAAAACAGAAAATTGTCTTTCCATTGTTGTGCAATCCAAGACCGTTGACATAAAACACAGGTTTGCCGAGCGTTTTGGCGTGGGTCGAAAATTTGCGGTTGCGAATACCGTTTTTACCTGCCGTAAAAGGCGAATAACTAATGTTAACCAACACATCTGAACCCACTTGACTCAAAATTTTCAAAGGTTTTAAATCATAATCATCGTCCCAACCATCTTCGCAAACCGTTACACCAAACTTTACACCGTTGATTTCTTGCAAAGGAAACATTTGAACATCCTCGTTAATTTCAGAAGCCCTTGCTGTGGCGGTAAGGTTGTCGAAAAAATGCCTTGGCTCTTCAAATTCGCGGTAATTGGGCAAGAGTGTTTTAATGCGGTATTCGGTTTTGCCATTGGTAGCAATGCAGGCAACGTTCATTTTTGCCTTGCGACCGTCGTAACCCTTGTGAGGAGCGCCAAAAACGCTCTCAAAAAACGCCACAGTTCCAAAAATGAGCGAAAAACTCTCGTCGGCTTCTTTGGCAAGCAGATTGGCGTAATACTCGCAGTCGTCGATAAAATCGTTCTCTTCCCACTTGTCGCCAATAAGGTAGCCTGGAATCGCCATCTCGGGGAGGATCAATAAGTTAACGCCGCTATTTTTGGCACGTTTGGCAGCCGCAGCGCATTTATCATAGTTTTTTGCCGGATTTCCCGGTTCAATGGTTATTTGCGAATATCGTATTTTCATAACTGAGTGTTTTTAATTAGCAAAAATAGAGGATTTTTAAGAAAAGTGCAATAAGTTTTTTACTAAAAGTCAATGTTTCAGAAATTCAATAGCATTATTGATAGTATCAAATTAAACCACTCGTGTAATTGATAGTCAAAATAAGCGAAAAGACAATAAATGACACATTATGCGAAAAACTCTAATCTTAGCCGCATTGACTGCAACATTGGCAGGATGCGGCGACCAAACAAACCAAAAGGCTGGACCGCTCGTGCTCAACGACCTCGAATATTTTGAACGTCAGGGCGTTAACGTACTGGTTTACAGCAACAATTTCAACGGCGGATTCAACGACGAGAAAAACTCTGGTATCGAAATCATCCACCACGGCGTGCGTACCGTTCAGGGCGGCGCAGTAAGGCTCAGCAATACGCCCGAACAGTGGGATTTAGTTCCAAAAACAATCGAACGCAATGTTGACCGCGAAAACCAATCTATCGAGGTAAAACTCCGTTACGACGAATACGATTTCGACTCACGGATTGTGGCTCAGGCTAATGGCAACGCTATTGAGTTGTCGGTGTATATCGACAAACCTGTGCCCGAGGAATTGAAAGACGCAGGATTCAACCTTGAATTTTTGCCGTCGCAATATTGGAGCAAGATGTTCTTGATGGACGGCCGTCCCAACTTATTCCCAAAATATGCCGCAAGCGAAACCACAACTCGCAACAACGACGAAAAACCAAAACAGTTTAAAGGATTCAGAACCTACGACGACCGTGGCACTGGCAAATTTATCGACCCGCTGCCTTTGGAATCAGGACACACTATTATAGTAGGTTCAGATTGTCCCGAAAGAATGATAAAAATCTCCTCAACCGACAATGAGTTAAAACTTTACGACGGACGTATGTTGGCTCAGAACGGATGGTTTGTGCTCCGCAGCGTTATTCCTCAGGGCAAAACCGGTAAGGTAATCTCTTGGACCATAGAGCCTAACGCCATCGACGGATGGATTCGCAAGCCAAACATCGGTTTCTCGCAAGTGGGATACATTCCTTCGCAACCCAAAACTGCTGTTATAGAACTTGACAAGAAAGACAAGATTCTGCCCACTGCAAAGATTTTCAAAATCGACGAAAACGCCAAACCCATAATGGTTTACGAAGGCAAAACCGATTTCTGGGGCGCATATTACAAATACAATTATGTAAGGTTTGATTTTACACAGGTAAACCAACCTGGCATTTACTACATCCAATACGGTGATAACGAGAGCGAACATTTTATCATCAACAACAATGTTTACAACAAAATCACCGACGCCACTTCCGATGTTTGGATTCCAATCCATATGAACCACATCACAGTAAACGAGGGTTATAGAATTTGGCACGGAGAACCTTTCAAAGAGGGTTACATCCAAGCGCCACCGTCCGACCATTTCGACCTGCATTTCCAAGGCGAAACCACCGATACCAAGTACAAACCCTACGAACTGATTCCAGGACTTAATGTTGGCGGGTTTTTCGACGCAGGCGACTTCGACATCGAAACAGGCTCAAACATCAGCGTGGTTCAAAACCTTGTGCGCACTTGGGATCTTTTCCGCTCGGAACGCGACGAAACATTTGTTGATGAAAAACAACGCTATGTAGACCTCCACCGTCCCGACGGAGTGCCCGATATTATGCAGTATATCGAACACGGCGTGCTCAACCTTGTGGCACAAGCCGAAAACATAGGACATATGTCCTCTACCCTATCTAACGGAGTGTTAGACAATTACCACCATCTTGGCGACGCGGCTTCTATCACCGACGGTTTGCATTACGACCCCTCGCTCCCACCCTACACCAAGTCTGCCGATGGCAAACGCTCTGGCACTAAGGACGATATGTGGGCTTTCACAACCCGCAATCCTATGCTCGACAACCGTGCAGCCACTATGTTTGCCGCCGCAAGCCGTGTGCTCAAAGGTTACAACGACGACCTTGCCAACCGCGCTCTCGTACAGTCGAAACGCCTGTTTAAAGAGGCTCAGGAGTTGATAGAACAACGCCGCACCAACAACCGTTTTACCTCGGGCGAACACGATGAACTTTCGATCCGTGGCTTTGGCGATGTGGCAGCCGACCTTCAACTCTACGCCGCCACCAACGAACAACAATACCTCGACAAATTTAATGAGAAGATTTGGAAGGCATTAGACTTCAACGTAAACTTCACAATCCAAACCGCATTAGACGCAGTAGCCTATATGCCTGATAGTTACAAAGAAAAACTCCGTCCTTATATGGAGAAATACAAAGTTTACTTAGACAGCCTCCAAATCATCAACCCCTACGGAATTCCAATCGGACTTGGCAACTGGGCAGGCGGCGGACAGACCGTTTCGCACGGCACCACAGTTTGCTATGCACACAAATATTTCCCCGACATTATCGGCAGCGAATATGCTTATAAAACAGCGGCTTGGCTCTTTGGATGCCACCCGTATCACAACTATTCGCTCGTGGGTGTAGTTGGTGCAACTCGTCCCAAAGCGGTATTCTACGGCAACAACCGTGCAGACTTCTCATTCATCCCCGGCAATATGGCTCCTGGCGTGCTCTTCCGTCAACCCGACCATTTTGAAAACTTCGACGACTGGCCATTCCTCTGGGGTCAAAACGAAGGTACTATCGCCGGCAACACAGGCTATCTGATATTCGGATTAGCATTTAAAGAGATGATCAAAGAAGATGTAAAATAAACAATTTAGAGTTCAGGTTTCACATTCTTATATAACTACCGCAAATTAAGCGGAAAATCACGAACCGTCGGTGAAGAAAACACCGACGGTTTTTTTTGTAGGAAATATTATTCAAAATATTTGGCGAATAAGGAAACTATATTTACGTTTGCAGTTTGCATTTGAATAAAGCAGAATTAATGAACGACTTGTAAAAAAATGAGGTTATTATTTCTGACAATTACAAATATCGTTAAAGAGATTATGAATTACAAACAGAATTAAAATACTAATTATGAAACTATCAAAACAACTAATTTTATTTTGCATTGTATTTTTTGTTTTTGCCATTAAAAATGTACTTGCTTTTTCTAGTATGGGATTTTACAATCCTTATAGTCCAACAAGCCAGACATTGGATTTTACGTTTTTTTGGATTCCAAAATTTAGTGTAGCTTTGTTTTTGGCAAGTTTTGTTTTTTTGTTTAAAAACAAAATTTGGCTTATATTATTAAGTTTCTTGTGCGATATCTGGCTTTTGACCACAATCATTTATTGGAATTTCAATCATGTAGCTATCAGTTATGATGCAATAACGATGGTAGGTAATATGAATGGTTTTTGGTCCAGCTTGTTTGTGCAACTAAATTTTAAGACTGTTACCATTGTTTTGCTTTCGGTTGTTTTAACAATTGCTATCCTCATTTTCTTTAGAGAAAAGACAAAATCAAATTTAAAGTTTTTTTTGATAACTGTTGGGGTTGTTGCATTGATACTAAATCCTTTGTCAAGAATTAGCTCTCTAAAAACCATGAGCAACCAACAGTTCGGGTATAAAATCAAATATCTTTTTGTGCCTTATTATGAGAGGTATCAATCGTATACAAAAATCGCTCGCTGGAATTTTGGAGAACATTTTTTCTATCAAAAAGAAAATATTTCGTATTTTCCTTGGATATTTATAGAAAAAATCCATAAAGCAATTCAAACAAGCAACATTGTAATAAGCAAAGAAGACGAACAGACTCCTGCATTTAAATCATTCTTGAATTTTGAGGCTACTAATAAACAAGTTAAACAAAACAATAATCTTTTGGTTATTGTGGTAGAAAGCATGGAGAGTTGGTTTCTTAAAGATTCCATAGCAGACAATATCGTAATGCCAAACTTGAAACATTTTTTGGACACGATTCCCCATTTTTATGCCCCAAATCTTAGAGCACAAACCAGAGGAGGTAGTTCGGGCGATGGACAAATGCTTATAAACACCTCGCTTCCTAGTACAGAGTATGGAGGCGCATGTATGAAATATGGAACTAACACATATCCCAATTTTGCTCATTTTTTTGATTATTCCTACACAATAAATCCTTGTACGCCAAATGTTTGGAATCAAAATGTAATTAACAAACATTATGGATACAAACAACTGGTACAAGTTAATACGAGTGAAGCCGATAAATTTGAATTTGCGCACGACGAAAAAAGTTTTGTAACCTTAGCTAATATGTTGGATACTGTAAAAGAACCATTCTGTATTCAGCATATTACATATTCTACTCATCCTCCATACGAAAAAGGTAAAAATAGTAAGCTAAAATTCAACAAGGAATATTGTGAGAATATTCAAGAATATTTGTCTAGTTTCAATTATTTGGATAGTTGTATGGCACAATTGTTAAGCAGAATAACCACAGATGAAAAACTAAAAAATACAACAATTGTAATAACTGCCGATCACAATGCTAATGGTAGCTCTTACAAAAAATTTATCAGTCTATATAACATAAATATTAAAAATGAAACATTTTGTCCTTTGATAATTGTTTCTCCCAAAATTAAAGAAAATATTACAGTAACGGATACTTGCTATCAAATGGACATTTTCCCAACAATTCTAAATTTTGTTGAAGGTTCGGAGGATTATTATTTTAAGGGTTTCGGTGTAAATTTGATGGATAGCTCTGCCATAAAAAACAGAATTTTGAGTAACGCAGAAGCTAATCAATTGTCAGATAAATTGATTCCGATTAATTATTTTTCAAAATTTGAATCTATTTCTGATGCAAAATAGTATTTTTCCATAGTTTCGAGTTGCAAGGCCAATTCTTGTATACCCAAGTTTTTCACCCATTAGAAGTAATGCATACCGCATACTAAAACAAAACGGCATCTGAATACTCAGATGCCGTTTTATATTATGGGAAATGATTAACTATTTCTTAGTAAGATACCACCTAACAGCCCAATCTAATTTTTCGCCGGGTTTAAGGTTGGTGTAAGCACCTTGGCTTTCGAGTTCTACGTATGAGTCGCCTTGGTTTACGTAAACCTGAATTTCAGCCTCTTCGGGAGCAGGTTCGGAGGGTTTAAGGTCTTGGAATTTCTTTTTGAGAATCCAATCGCCGTTGGTGAAAGCAAGCCAACCTTTGCCGTCTGCATTGATTTTGCGGTTTTGACGCTCAATGTGGTCGATATCGTACCAAGCGTAACCATCTTTCTTAACAAAATTCATCAAGCCTGCGGGAGTGATGGCCTCAACATCGGCATCAAAATAAACCGAACCGTGAGCAAGCACGCGGGTAATCTCCCAAGGAGCCACCTTGCGGTCTTCGTTGCCTTCGTTGATGAGAGTGTAGGTAACCACAATGCAGTTATCCTTTTTGTCAACCTCAAAACGTTTTTTGATACGCAGCGGAATTTTTTCAGAAAGTGGACTTGTCATAGTAATAACGCCCTTATCCTCAGTTACTTCATAAGGAGCCATATCGTGTTCGCGAACAGGAGGCCAGTTCCACTCCTTTTGAGGACTTGTCCAAAATGTGCTACCGTACATATTTGGAAAATTGATTTGCGAAAGCACCTCGGTAGTGTCTAATTTAAGCGAAGTGATACGTGCGCCGTTGTTGGCGTCGATTTCCATTTTTACATTACCTACGGTAAGAGTGTAGATTTTCGGGTCGTTCTTTTTGAACTGAAATCTTGGCGGCTGTGCTGTGCAAATACCGCACATAATAGCAAACGCCGCAATTAATGCTGTGAGTTTTTTCATCTTGTTTCTATTTTTTAAGTTAAGATGCGCAAATCTAAAAATGATTAGTCAGATTTGCAAATTATTTTTCTCAAAAAAAACGCCACACCTTATTATATATTCCGATTGCCGTTAAATAAATGTAAATTTTTCTTGTTATTGATGTGGATTCAAAAAAAAAATTATACCTTTGTGCCTTAATAAAAAGATTGAATTAACAATAGGTATTGTTTTAAAAACTTATTTACCAACACGATATGTCAAAAGTAATAGCCATAGCCAACCAAAAGGGCGGCGTAGGAAAGACCACAACGGCAATCAACCTCGGTGCGTCGCTTGCCGTATTAGACAAGAAAATACTCCTTATCGACGCCGATCCGCAGGCAAACGCAACTTCGGGTCTCGGTTTCGAACTCCGCACTATCGAAAAAAGCATCTACGAATGCCTTATCGATGGTCTTGAACCCTCGGAAGTTATCCTCAAAACCGGTGTTGACGGATTAGACATTATTCCTTCGCACATCGACCTCGTTGGCGCTGAAATAGAACTGCTCAACGTTCAAGACCGCGAACAGGTGATGAAAAACTTTATCAACAAGGTAAAAGACCAATACGACTATGTGATGATAGACTGTTCGCCGTCGCTCGGATTATTGACCCTCAACGCTTTAACCGCAGCCGACAGCGTAATAGTTCCTGTTCAGTGCGAATATTTTGCATTGGAAGGTCTTGGAAAATTGCTCAACACTATCAAGCAAATCCAAAACCGCCTCAACCCCGAACTCCAAATCGAAGGATTCCTTCTCACAATGTACGACAGCCGCACACGCCTCTGCAACCAAGTGGTAGAGGAAGTTCGTCAGCATTTCCAAGATATGGTGTTCAAAACATTGATACTCAGAAATGTACGTTTGAGCGAGGCTCCAAGTTACGGCAAACCCGTTATCCAATACGACGCAAATTCAAACGGCGCTGTCAACTATCTCAACCTT
Source organism: Bacteroidales bacterium (assembly GCA_017394445.1). Classification (GTDB taxonomy): domain Bacteria; phylum Bacteroidota; class Bacteroidia; order Bacteroidales; family UBA3824; genus UBA3824. Next base: position 9,635 of record JAFPYT010000003.1, read on the forward strand.
GCAAAAGAGATTTTGGAAAACAACAAAGCTGAATAATAAACGCATCTTCAAACAATTGATAACTAACAACTTAATATAGTCTGACAAATGTCAAAACCATCAAGAGGATTAGGCAGAGGATTGGCGGGTCTCATCCAAGACAACTCCACAATCACCAACAAGCCAGAGGAAGTAATCAACACAGGCGACGTGGCCAATGTAGACATCAACCTTATTGAGCCCAACCCAACGCAGCCGCGTACCGATTTCGACGAAGAAAAACTTCAAGAACTGAGCGATTCTATTAAGACTTTGGGCATTATTCAGCCCATAACACTCAGAAAAACAGGCGATAAGTACCAAATTATCTCTGGTGAGCGTCGTTACCGCGCCTCTAAGATGGCGGGATTAGACAAAATTCCGGCTTATATCACCGACGTGGACGACAGCACTATGCTGCAAATGGCTCTCGTGGAAAATATCCAACGTGAAGACCTCAACCCCATAGAAGTGGCGTTTACATACAACCGCCTTATCGACGAGTGCAAACTTACTCAGGAAGACCTCAGCACACGTCTCGGCAAAGGCCGTAGCACCATTACTAACTCGCTACGCCTTTTGAAACTGCCCGATGAAATGCAGGCGGCTCTCAAAAACAAGGTGGTAACAGTAGGTCAGATTCGTCCGCTTATTAGTCTCGAAGACGCAGAGCAACAGAAAAACCTCTTTGAAAAGGTATTAGAATACAATCTTTCGGCACGTCAGGTAGAAGAACTTGTAAAAGACCCCGAAGGATACATTATCCGCTTTGCCGACAAACCAACCGAGGAGGGCAACACCGAAGAAAACACCGACGACAAAAAAGTGATGGTAAAGGCTGTACGTCCGAAACTCACCGACGAGCAGAAAAAACTCA
>JAFPYT010000222.1 GCA_017394445.1 Bacteroidales bacterium
AATAACGGGAGTATAGCTCAGCTGGTTCAGAGCATCTGCCTTACAAGCAGAGGGTCATAGGTTCGAATCCTGTTACTCCCACTTTTTCTCAAATTCTTAAAATTTAAAGTTGTTGGCCAAATGCTCGTAGTGATACGAGCATTTGGTTTTTTTTATGATTTCTTTTGCTCATCGTCGATAGACGGAAGGGCGTCTTCTGATTCAAGAATATCTTCTTTGGTAATCTGGTTGCCCGAATCGTCAAGCTTGGCAAAACTTTGACGCATAAGGGTATCAGCCTGTTTGTTCTTGATATCAGTGTAATCTTTGATAGAGAGATTGCCATCAAGGAAAGCCGACGCCATAGCCTTTTGAACTTTTTCTTCGGCAAGAATCAATTCGGCACGAGCCTCCTCTGCCATAGCCTTGGCGCGGACAGATTTCAATCCAGCTCCCACATCGTTACCCACCTTTATATCCGAAACGTCGACAGAAAGAATCTCGTAAGCAGAACTTGCATGGAGATTGGCATTTTCTACTTTGTCGGCAACAAGATAGGGGTTTTGCAATATTTCGTTGTGACTTTTGGCAAGACCAATCTGTGTGGCAAGACCCTCGTTGACACGGGCAAGCACAGTTTCTTCGCTTACACCACCGATAATGTTTTTGATATGCGAACGGATAGTAACCTTCACTTTCATAGTGATTTCCACACCGTCGCGAGCCACACCGCGCACACCGTCGGTTTCTACCACACGGGGCGTAATGGCAGATTTTACCGATTCCACCACATCAAGGTTAGAAAGGTCGATAGCAGCGATATCCTTAAACTCAAAATCGGGCAAACTTGCTTTTTTGGCAGAAATGTAAGCCTCGATAGTTTTTTCAAGGTTTCCACCAGCTAAGTAGTGCTCTTTAAGGTCGTTGAGCGAGATGCTAAATCCAGAGTTGTCCGCCACAATCTTAGCTTTGATAAGGTCGATAACATTTACTCCGGCAAGATAGTAGGCAGCAAGCTCGGTAACGTCAACATTAATCTTGGCGTTTTTTGCCATAATAAGCGCATGAATAATGGCGGTAACGTCAACCTTGGCAAGATACTGCTGAGCCATCTCCTCAACCGAAATTTTGAGCTTGGCGTTGCCGGCGCGGATAAGGGTGTCTACCACCACGTTGATGTCAACACCTGCAAGATAATGGTCGCAAAGCTGCTTAGGATCAAGACTTAAGTGAGCGTTTTGCGCCTTAACGAGCAAGTAAAGAATTTTAGACTGCGGAATATTCTGCCATTTCATTTTGATAAGCAAAAACCACGACACCCGCACCTTAGACAATCGAGCCTGAAACCAAAGTTTCAACGGCACCAATGCAATAAAAAAGTATACAATAGAAGCTGCAATCACAAGGGCAATAAGCACCACAAGAATAGTATCCCAAACGCTACCTTCGCCCGTTACGGTTGTATTATCCGAAATATTATCAGTAACTAATTCAGAATCTTCAAAGTTTTGATACAATTCGGAATCATCGTTAGCGGTACACGCCTGAAACATTATCAGTGTGAAAATCAGCGATATAATATATAAAAACTTTTTCATTGCGCGTTGTTTTGAGTAGTAAAAAAATTTTTTGTTTACAAAATTATATATTTTTCTGTACAAATAGTAATTAAATCTATTTTTTTTGCCCAATATAATAAAAATTAGTCAGAAACGGAATCGTAACCTGTTTCTATCGATTTTGCCTTTTCGTTAAGCAAGTTAGCCTTGTGAAGCTCATTAAAATTAGGCTTAGTGCCGTCTTTATACTGTTGCACCATGGCAATACGCAAGTCGGCTTCGGCTTTAGCACGGTCGGCTTCGGCTTTGATAATACGTTTTCTACTATCAATCTCAGCTTGACGAAGTTCGAGTTCGGATTTAACATTTTTGCCGATTTCAATGTCGTAGATATTGACATCCAATAACTGGTAAGCACAATATTTGTTTAACTGAGTTTCGGTAGCACGTTCGGGGTCGGTTTTGATTTCGCGCATCGACTCCTCTTCGTTTACCATCTTCAACACATCGTGCGAAATTGGCGAAAGGTTTTTGAGGATATACTCGTGGTCGTCGAACGATTCAAATTTTGTTACCACAGCCTCGTTGATACGTTTGCCAAGAATATCAAGACCGTAACCGGCAAAAATTAGTTCCATCTTGCCACGGACAGTGATATTGATTTTAGGAGTAATCTGCACGCCAGATTTGCACACCACGGTTAAGCAGTTTTGTACCTCCACCACTTGAGGTTTAAGAGCCCAAGCAATAGCCTCGTCGAGAGTATATTTGCCCGAACGTTTGATTTTTCCTGCAAGCAGCATATCAATTTTTAATCCTGCCTTACGTCCGCGTTCTATGCTCTGAATAGTTTCAAGCACTTTGCCAAATTCCAAAAAGTGCTTCATCACCATGCGTCGAGTAATGCCGTTGACACCCTCGGTGCCTCGCGACTCGTAATCTTTGGCAAGTTTCATAGCCTTTACACAGTCGTAAATATCGGCTTCGGGCTTAGAGTACTCAATAAGGTCGTCTTTAGAAATATCATCGGCAAGACCTGTAAGACCCACAAAATGATAAGCCTTAACAAAATTCATAACATCGCTGCCCGTGGTAACATGATAGCGCATAAGTTCGGGAAATGTTAAATCAAGACCGTAAGCCTTAGCCTTAATAATAGCAGAAATAAGGTTGTTCATCTGCTGACCCGAAACATTATGCAAAATCAAATCCTTAGGGTCGATGGAGATTCCTTTGTTCTTAGCCTTAATAAGATTAGAAATAAGGTTGTCGAACTCATCGTCAGAAAGGGCATACAAATCTGATTCAGCGAAATTCAACCACAATTTAGCATTGTGCGCCCTAATCATAGCGTTGGTAAAACGTGTTACATCGCGATTATAGTTTTTGTAGAGGTTTTTGAGGAGGGTGGTGGTAATTTTAAACGCATCCTTGTACTCGTTGATATTCTGCACCTTGTTGATACGGTAACTGCTTTCGTCATCAAGGAAAATGCCCGCGCTATTGGCACGAATCATGGCGTAAATAATCAACTTAAGACCCTCTTCGTCGATTTCGTTAATCAAAGGACGCTCCTCAATGTCGAGACCCTCGTTTTTCGCCATAATGTCGAGACTTACCAACTGACTAAAATCTTTTTTGTCGTTGATATATCTAAGAGCGGTTTCGTAACTAATTTTGAGACCTGCATTAACTTGGTCGGCCCAACTACGAGCAAAAGTTTCAATATTTTGCTTAATATTAGGATTAGCCTTTTTAACTACAGGCTTTACTTCTGGTTCGGGTTTCTTATCATCCCCATCTTCTGGATTTTCTGACCCATTTTCGGTAGAAATGCCAGCAAGGAGTTCTTCGGTTCGTTTGCTTTCGTCGCCATTTTGTTTAAGCAATTCTGCCACCTTGCGCAGCATTTCTAAAGTAAACGAAGGATCTACCTGATTGATAATATAATAGCTATAAATAAATAATTCTAAGTTTGTGATTTTCTTAGTTTTGGCAATTTCGATAGCATCTTTTAAATCGATATTCAAAGTATAATCTTTGGCACACTTCAAAATAGCCACAATACGCTCTTTTTCAGAGTTTTCCATCAGTTTTGCCTTGGCGTAATGAGGATTATTAAAAGTATTTACGTCGAGAGCACGGAGCGATTTTGAAAACTTAGTTTTACGGTCTTTAAACATCATATAGGACATAAAAGCCACTACAAGAAGTAAAAAAACCGCTACTAAAAACCATGTAAATTCCATAACTAATTACAAATTATTGTTTTACGCCGTTAATAAAAGTAACCACATACGATTCGGTGTAACCACGTTTTACAAGGTCGGCACGCAGATTATCAGCCTGAGCACGAGTATCGCAATCGCCGACGGTATACACAGTATATTCGCCACTTTGCGAAGTGTGAACAGCATACGTCTTTTTGAGTTTTTCAATCTTAGATTTGTTCTCCTTCGACAAAGCCGATTTAAACGCACCAATTTGAACGCGGTAGATAGTGCGGTTGGATGCAGGTTGAGAATTATTAGCGGAAACGGAACCAGCATTTCGTCCGCCCGACACCTTTATAATATAAGCATCTTCGTAACCGCAGGCTTTCATTGTTTTAAGATTAGCCTTAGCAATATTCAAATCGGTAGAAATACCTGTGTAATAGCGGTATAAGCCGCCGTCGTTTTGGTCGTAGTAAAGTTGGTTGACATTAAAAGCCGACTTGTTGAGCAAAGTGGGCACCGACGAAATTTGCACTGCGTAAGCCGTTCCCGAAATATTGCTGAGCGGCTGAGCATCGGTAGTGCCTGTATTTTGAACAACATTTTGCGAAGGCGCAACATTGTTTTGAACAGGCTGGAACTGTTGCTGATAAGCGCTAAGCTCTTTTAATTCGCGCTGAACATTGGTTTGGTAACCCGATTGCTTTTCGGCATTGGCTTTGGCAGTGGAAACATTGGTTTTCTTGCCATTAACAAAAGCCGCTATTGTAGCCTGCTTGTAACCGCCGTTTTTTGCCATTGCCTGAGCAGCAAGAGCAGCATCGTAAGTTTTAAACGAACCAAGATAGTAGCGCATATAATTCTGATTCTTAAGTTTTTCTGCCACAAAAACATTAACAGCAGGGAACTCCACAGGTTCGGGCATCTCTTTGTAAATGCCTGTTTCTACGGTAAAAATTGTTCCGGCGGGATATTGATACGGTTTTAAACGCTGATCGCCGCTGGTGTAATACCAAGTAGAAATAGCAGGAGCAGTAGAAT
>JAFPYT010000223.1 GCA_017394445.1 Bacteroidales bacterium
ATCGCAAAACCTCCGCGACAACGGTTTTAATGTAATTGTTGGTCAACGCGCCGGCAAAACTTTTGAAAAAGCCAAAGCCGACGGCTGGAAACCCGGCGAAACTCTCTTCTCAATTGAAGAGGCCTGCGAAAAAGGCACTATTATAATGTGTCTCCTTTCCGACGCAGCAGTAATGTCGGTATGGCCTACTTTGAAAAAATATCTCACAGCTGGCAAATCGCTCTATTTCTCACACGGATTCGCCATCACTTGGAGCGACCGCACAGGCGTGGTTCCTCCCAAAGATATCGACGTTATAATGGTTGCACCCAAAGGTTCGGGCACATCATTGCGCACAATGTTTCTCGAAGGCCGCGGCTTGAACTCTTCTTACGCTGTATATCAAGACGCTACCGGCAAGGCTCTCGAAAAAACTCTCGCACTCGGTATAGGTATCGGTTCGGGCTACTTGTTTGAGACTACTTTCCAGCGCGAAGCCACATCCGACCTCACTGGCGAACGCGGCTCGCTTATGGGCGCTATCCAAGGCTTGCTCTTGGCTCAATACGAAGTGCTCCGCGAGAATGGTCACTCTCCCTCTGAGGCTTTCAACGAAACAGTTGAGGAACTCACTCAGAGCCTTGGACCTCTCTTTGCAAAGAACGGTATGGACTGGATGTACGCCAACTGCTCTACCACCGCACAGCGCGGCGCATTGGATTGGTTCCCCCGTTTCCACGACGCCATCAAACCAGTGGTTCAGAAACTTTACGAAAGCGTAAAATGCGGCAACGAGGCTCAAATCGCTATCGATGCCAACTCTAAGCCCGACTATCGCGAAGGTCTTGAAAAAGAACTCAAAGCTCTCCGCGAAAGCGAAATGTGGCAGACAGCCGTAACAGTACGCAAACTCCGTCCTGAAAATAATTAGTATTTTAGTTGTTTCCATAGATAAACCGCAGCCTGCATTGATTTCAAATGTGGGTTGCGTTTTTTTTTATACTAAAACCATTTGTCCACTTATAATAATCATTTATCCACCTTGGTATTAGGCTATTGTTGTATCTTGCAACACCAAAACAAAGGAATACAAGTTTACGATAATTGTCTCATAAAGTTAAATACCAAAAACCCCGTTGGCAAAGATTCCAACGGGGTTTTTCATTAATATTCAACAATAAAAAAATGCTATTTAATTTTCTTGCCCCAAAGGGTGTAAGTAAGTTTCCAATGCGTACCGGCAAACACAAGTGTTACATTGCCTTTTTCCCAATCAAGCTCGCGCTCAACGCATACTATCACAGAGCCAGTTGAATTGGGCAGATTTTCAGAAGTAAGGGTAAGCCATTTTTTTGCGGCGTCGAATGTCCAAGTGCCTTTTAATGCGCCCGACATTGTGCCATCGGCATTTAAAACAAGGTTTTCTGCCTCTGGCTCGTCTTGCTTGCCATAGTTGTAGCCAAGGTTGATAAGTTCGTATTCGCCTGCAATTTCGTTTTTGGTGATTTCGGTGCTGTATCCGTCAGAAGCCACATTAGCATAACGTTCGGGCAATGCAATAGGCCAAAGGTTGTCGGGCTCTTCGGGCGAACGCGGACACCATACCAACTTGCGCACGTGACCCATCATCAATGCATTAGAATATTGATTGCCGCCCACATTTGCAGGAAATCTGCCTTGCGACATATAAAACCACTCTTTGGTCTGTTCGTTTTGAAATACAGCGCAGTGCGAAATTCCAACCCATCCGTAGCCATCTTTAAACTTGTAAGGATGAGTTACAATGGGAAAAACTTTGGTGGCCTCGTCGCCGGCGGTAAAGTTTGCGTCACGGTTGGTGAGGTAAGGACCTTCGATATTTTGCGAACGCACCACGCGGGTGTTGTAAGGCACATCAAGACCGTCCCACGCCATAAATAAGTAGTAATAACCATCTTTGTAGATAATTTCGGGAGCTTCGGCAGCCTGCCAGCGCGACAATCCACGTGTGGCAATGCGTTTGCCGTAACGTGCTTCAAGGTCGGCAGCATTGTCGGCGTAAGGTTCACCAAGTCCTATTAAATCTTTGCTGTTAAATGCTTTACCTGTTACGGGATTAATCTCTAAAAGGGCAAAACCCGAATGCCACGAACCGTGTATCAGATAGTGCTTGCCATCGGGACAAACTATGTAAGTGGGGTCGATAGCGTTGTAATAGAAATATCCGTCCCAATTATTTTTGTTAACACGTTTATAATCAAGACCCTTATCCGACGAAGATGTAGTTACATAACCTAAATCTGTCCAAGCAGAAGGACCTCCTGCTGGGTCGGTTGTCTCCATCACACCAATAAACGAACGCTCGGTCCAAGTGCCGTCGTAGTTGGCATCGCCTGCTTTGCCGTTTCCGATAAAGTTGTCGCATATTACTGAATAATAAAGTCTTACCTTACCATCAACCACACGAGCGCACGGAGCCCAGAAACCTTCGGCAATGTCGGCTTTTTTTATTTGGGGCAGACCCATACGCGAGCGAATAGCGTTGAGCGAGTCGGCAGCCCATTGCGGGTATTCGTTCATAATGCCAGGAATCCATTCCCAGTTTACAAGGTCGTAAGAGCGTTTGCCCTGAAAATGTTTTCCGTTGGTGTTTTTGAGATGTTCGTTGCCATACGACGCGTCGGTGCCAAACATATAGTACATACCGTTGTAAAAGAAAACCGTAGGGTCGTGAGTGTTGGCAAGATTCCACTTAGAGTGGTTTTCCCATCCAGCATACGAAGCGTAATTGTCGTTGTACACTTTGTTTGGAATTGCAAAATCGGGATTTTGCGGCAACTCCGACGGGTTATCCTTTTTTGTGGTGTCGATATTGGGCATTGGCAGTTCGCCGTTGCCATTATCGTCCTTGCTGCAAGCTGTAATCAATGCCGCAGCCAACGAAATTGCAGTAAACAAAAGATATTTTTTCTTCATAATCGCAGTTTTTTTATTGTTTTACAAATATTACGCCTAAAAATTGCAGGATATAATAATCAATCCCCCACCTTGGGGAAGGAGAGGGATTGAAAGTGATATGGATGTGAAAAATAAACTAATAATAATTATCTATTGGCATAAGACCAATACATATTGAGGTTGTTGCCATCGCGGGCAATAGTAACAATTATAATATCGCCAGCCTTATAGTCGGTGTAATCATTGCCTTCTGCCCATGGGTAACTATTAGAAACCGTTGCACCCCAAGAGTTTAATGGAGATATACAAGAGAAATACTTAGTTCCGTCGGTGGGCTCTATCATAAAAGCACAGCCATCAGTTTTTAATTCTACACTAAAAGCCAAAGCCTCGCCATCTGCCAATTTGGCTGCATCGTAGAAAGGTTCGTCGGTTATCCACCAGCCGGGACCTACAAATTCTTTTTGCACAATTTTTAAATCGCTGCAAGACACATTCATTGTGCCCGTCATGGCTCTGTACCGATTGCGAACAATGGCATCAGCATCATCGAACGCCCCCACCATGGTGCAATACGGAGTTAAAGTTTGTTTTGGAAGAGATGACATAGAAACTTTTGCTGTCAATCCAGATACCGAGACGGTGATTTCGTTGCCAGATGTACTAAATTCTGCCTGACTTGTAACGTCCATTTTGTCGCCCGATTGGGTAACGCCATTAACAGTTAAATGTGGAATAGCAACATCGTAACCATTTACGGTATAAATTTTAGAATTATTAACTATTTCCAAACTTTCAATGCTTTCGCCAAAGACGAATGTGTATCCAATGGCAGCCACTTTGTCGGAAATATTGCCACCCTTGGTTTTGTTGTACATTACAATAACCTCTTTAGAACCCTTAGAAGAAAGGTCGGGAGCTTGGAAAACGCAATCGTCGGCAGAAACCACGGCAGTTTTGCCATCAGAGAATGTTACAGTGGCAGAAAAATTAGCACCCTTGTAATCAACAGATTCGATATCTTCGGTAAAATCTATAACCGAAGGAGTTCCAGTAACTTCTATTTTAACAGGAGTAGGATCTTCGATAATAATTTGTTCAGAAGAGTTCCAATCTGGGTCTACCTCATCGCCAGGTTCGTAATTAGATAAAACTTCGGCACTGCCGCCCAAAAGATATTTGTAGAACACAAGGTGAGCATTTTCCATACCGAAGAAAACACGGACGGGCTTGGACTTTAAGCCATTCTCTGTAATAAAAAACTGTTTAGCAAACTTGCTGCCATCGCGGGCGGTCATCTCAACATTTACGTTCACCTTGTCGCCATCTCGGGTGATGAGGGCATAGCAGTCGGCGCCGTTCATTTTGTTGTCCCAAGCAAGGTGGTCGTCATTGTTGGTAGCATCGGGATAGTTGGTAAGAGTCTGGTTTTGACGCTGAGGAACTTCGTTTTCGGTATTCCAAGAAGTTCCGTTTTCAGCACCCCAAGCGTAGTTGTTGCAGTTGTCGGCACGCCAAACACAATATTCTACATATCCGGCACTGCCTCTGTCTGCGTCGGAGGTGACGGCAGCTAACCAGTTGCACCATACATTGTTGCCGCTTGTAAAGTTTTTAAACCTTAACACAACTGTATCTTCAACAGAATTCAAGCGGTAATATTTCGACATTTGTGAAAAAAATCCAGAAGCATTGCTGGTAAGTCCCGCTTGATACACGTCTTCAACCATCCGGGCTTCAAAAGCAGCCTTGGCAGCTTCGGCGGCGGCACGTTCGGCGGCGGCTCTTGCTTCGTTATTTTTTGCAGCCTCGGCTTGACGGTCGGCAAGCCATTCCGGTTCGTTGATATCGTATAATTCGCCTTTGTAACAACTGGTTGTAGTTGTAGCGGCAAGCAGCGAAATCATTGCTGCTACGGTATATAATTTTCTTAATTTCATAATAATTCAATTTTAAAAAATTGG
>JAFPYT010000224.1 GCA_017394445.1 Bacteroidales bacterium
TGGGGAAATAGCTTCGCGATTTGTGTTCCTCGTTCATCAGTTCGCGGCCGTATATTGAGCAGAGCATCTCATATTCTTCAAAGTGTTCAAGGTCTCTTATGTCGAGCATCAGGTTGTCCACAATTACTCTGGCGCGGTCGGTAAGTATTTTCTCGGCTCTGTGTGGCTGTGTTTTGTACAGTTCGTAGAGATCCGAAAATTCGAATGGTTCGCCAAAGGTTACCACCAGTTTGCCTTGCACGGAGAAGTAGTTGTCGTAGTGGTTGGACATGGGCTGGATGTAGACAGGCTCTTTAAAGTCCATCATTTCTGCGGCGCGGAAAGCGATGCGTGCAAAGCCTTTTTTGAAAGTGCCTAGATGGTGGCAGTTCTGGTGTCCGGCTTCTGGGAAGAGAGCCACTACGCCGTTTTCGGTCAGCACTTTGGCCGATTGGTTGAAGATGGCTTCGTTCTCGCCCACACCGGCGGTGCCGACATCCATGGCGCGGAATGCCGGCATTATGCGCAGAAAACGAAGGCCTTTGGCGGCTATCTCGCGTTTGAATATGTCCGCTCTGGCAATGAATACTGGGCGTCGCCCGTCTTTGCTGAAACCGAAAAGTATTCCTAATGCATCGGTAAGGCCGTTCTGATGGTTGCTGATGGCAACAACGGGCTTGCCTTTGGGGATGCGGTCGCGGTTCAGGATGTAGTATTTGTGGTAATAGATGAAGTTGTGCATCAGATGCACATAGCCGTATAGGAGGTTGTATCTCCAGTCGGGTTTGTTTATGTTCTCAAAACTTATCATTTCCTAGTTGCTTTTGGTTGTTTTAATATGCAAAAATACGTTTTTTTTCGCACTTGGCAAAGATTTTGCCGTCTAACGCGGATAAGTTTGTGGTTTTTGTTATGAAAAACTTCATCTTGGTTTACGCATGATTGTTGTTTTGCGGTGCAAAGTTACCATAATAATATTTGATGGCAAAAAAAATGGTTTGTCGGAGCAGTTGTGTTTGTGAAATTGCGATATATGTGGCTAAATTGCCTATTTAGGGGTGAATTTTTTGAAAAATAGTGTCTGAAAAATTTCACCCCACACATAAAAAGTTGTATTTCGATACAATTTTTTATTGTTTTTTCCGTATTTATTGAACCAAAAAATCGAATATGCGAAAAAAAATACCATACGACCTTATAAAAATTTCCAACGGACTAAAGTTTGTCGCCTTTGTTGTGATTTTTGCATTCACCTTTATACTTATTTTTGCACCATACGGGTCTCCAAAGTTCGAGGCAGTTACAAGTGTCGAGAATTTTGCCGCCCATGCGGCTCTGGTCTCTGCAATAGGCCTCGTTGTGTTGATTATTAGCCGATTTATTCTTTTCCTGTTTTGCAGAACCAGGGATTTGATAACCTATGCCACATACATTATATGGATAGTGGTGGAAATTGTGGCAATATCACTTTTCTGCAACTTGTACGCATGGCTCGTTGGAAAGTATTACTACAATCTGAACATAGGCTATTTCCAGATTATCGGCGACACCATGCTGTACTGCACTTCCATTTTGGTGATACCTTATATTATAGTGGCACTTTATTTTGAACTTGCCGACCGTAACAAGTACATTGAACATTTCCGCAAAAGGTCGGGAATTATTGCCGAGCGCGACGACCAAACGCAGCAGATTTTGTTCAGCGATGAAAAAGGCAATCTTCGTCTTTCGGTCCATATCAACAACCTTTTTTACATCGAGGCGGCGAACAATTATGTGAATATCTGTTACAAAAACAAGGAGCGGACAACAAAATTCTGTCTGCGCAACTCGCTTAAAAATATCGAAACCATGTGCCTTTCGGGAGACCTGGTACGCTGCCATCGGTCGTATATAATTAATTTCCCGAAAGTTAAAGTGCTAAAAAGGGAAAAAAACGGACTTTTTGTGGAGTTAGATGACAAGGATATACCAGATATTCCCGTGTCAAAAACCTTTGCCCAGCAGTTGATGGACAAATTTTCGCAATAGCCTACACTCTATATTTATGCCTCTTTTTGTTTGGTGAGTGCTGACGTTGGGTTGTGGTACA
>JAFPYT010000225.1 GCA_017394445.1 Bacteroidales bacterium
ACGTTGACGGACAAAGTCTTACCGACTTAATAAAAACAGGACGTACGGTAAAAGACGAGCGTTTGACCAAGAAACTGTTTTCGCAAATGCTTGACGCATTGTCGTATGTGCACAAAAAACAGATTATCCATCGCGACCTTAAGCCCGACAATATGATTGTTACCTACCGTGGCGACAATGTCAAGATTTTAGATTTTGGTCTTGCAAGTGCCGATTATTTCGACGACAACCTTGTAAAAGTGGGCACACCTAAATATGCAGCTCCTGAACAGATGACTAAGGGCAACGAGGTAGACCAACGCGCTGATATCTACGCTCTCGGTTTGATTCTCTTGGAAATGACCACAGGAAGTCTCGACGATAAAAATGCTGACACTGTTAAAAATCCTAATTTTCAGGAAATTATACGCAAAAGTACCAAGCAAAACCGCGAAGAGCGTTTCTATGATTGCCAAGAAATTATGGAGGTTTTAAACCGTCCTGTTCCCGTATCACCTGTTAATCCTCCTGTTACTCAAACAGTTCCGCCACCAACTCCTCCAAAAGTTGAAACTCCCAAACCTGCGCCTCAGACAGCACCCAAACCCGAGAAAACCGAGATTGTGGAAGAAAAGAAAAAATCAAAAGCACCTTTATTTATTATATTGTTGCTGTTGTTGGTAGGATTAGGCGTAGGTGCATATTTTCTCTTCCTAAAAGACAAAGGTGGTAATACAGAGGCAGATAACAACAATAATCCGCCAATTGAAAACCCAACCGATAATAATCAAGAAAACGGCAATCAGGGAAATAATCAAAACCAAGATCAAAACAACAATCAGCAACCCACCCCTGAGCCCCAGCCGCAGCCTACCCCCACTCCCGTGCCCGACAATAGTCAACAGAGCGAAGAAGATGCAGAATTATCAGCACTTACAAAACAAGGCAATGCTTGTTTCGACGACAAAAATGTGGCACGAGCTCTCACGTTTTATAACAAAGCACTGCAATTGAAACCCGATTACGCTCCCGCAAAGGATAAAGCTGCCAAATGTACCGAAATACTCAATGCCACAAGCACAAAGGATCTTTCGCAGCAACGCGGCTCAAGTCCAGATGGTGTTGGCAACAAACTTGGTTTTGTAGATGGAAATGGTTATGTAATAATCGATTATCTTTATGACGCTTGTCCTAATGGTTTCCAAACAGGATATGGCATCTGCTTGCAAAAAGAAAAAAATGGCAAGTATGGATTTATAGCAAACTCAACAAAACTGCCTTGCAGCGAGTTCATCTACAACAGTGTTTACGCACAGCCCTCTTACGGATTTTCGTGCAAAGATTCTAACGGCAAACGTTGGAAAATCGACCTTAAGAGCGAGCCATCAGTAAAACCAATGTAGCAAGCACAATTAAACAATAAAAAATATAAAAAGCGCCGTTCAATAAGTGAGCGGCGCTTTTTATTGCCACAAAAGTGTTACTTTGTTTTTAAAACCATGTCAACCTCTTGGGTAGCATAGCCTGGATGCAACAATAAATTCACAGTATCGTTTTGGAATTTGCCATTTTGGTCTTCAAAAACCACATCATAACGAGATTCGCTAAATGGCATGTTTATCTCGTAGAATCCGTTTTGGTTGGTAATAGCTGAAAATAATTTATTGCCCACACTTACAGAAACTTTGACATTATTAATAACCTGTGTATCACCATTGTTTACCGTGCTAACTTTTCCGAAGACTGTAACAAAACCAGCATCGGTTTCCTGAGGTGGCATTCCATAGCATGCTGTAAGTGTGCCTATGCCAAAAAAGGCAACCACTGCAGCTGATACTTTTTTCCAACAAATTTTCATAATGTGTTAAATTTTAATTGTTTATATTAGTATTAACTATTGTTTAGTTCGTAATAATTGCAACGAGCCACTCCTTCTTTTAGTCCCGCATGCAGGTGCATGCCGTTGCCAAGACATTTTTTCCACTGACCACAATCTGCGCATCGTCCTTGTTTTGCCCACAAGCGGTTTCGCATTACATCAAAACCATTTTTCCAAATATCCGAAAAACTGTGCT